>JAOUHF010000009.1 GCA_029865325.1 Thermoleophilia bacterium | reverse complement strand
CAAAATGGGCGGTACTGGGCTCGAACCAGTGACCCCCAGCTTGTCGAGCTGGTGCTCTCCCAACTGAGCTAACCGCCCCAATTGTGCCGATTTGCAGGCACTTTAACGCATTCTTAACATTCTACGCTCTCCCAACTGTTGGAAAAGCGCGTAATTCGGCGTGATTCTACCCCACTGTGCGACCGGTCTGTCGCCTCTTATTCTCCCCCCGCGACGCGAAGTTGAGCGTCTGGGAACGCGGATCGAAACCAGTCGACGATTCGAGCCGGGACCGTGCCTTCGTAGTAGACATCGACGACAACGACGGCGGCTTCAGGTGCTCGAGCGGGCACGTAGGTGGCGGCGCCGATGGCATCCCCGGCTGCCAGACTCGGTTCCCTCCCCCACGCCGATTTCAGCTCTTCGACATGGGCTGGAAAACCGTCCCCAGGACCACCGACCCTCCATATGACTTCGCCGTCGGCGCTGTTCCATCCCCACTTGAAGCGCTCCGTATCTGGGTCGTCCTGCGGTGGGTCCGCGAACCAGTCTTCCCATCGATCGTTGGGACTGCCGTTCGTCACACGGATTTCAGCTTCGACCTTCCACGCTTGACACGGGTCTCGACCTTTTCGAAACGCTCAGGATTGGCGAGCTCGTTTGCGAGCAGGTCGGCGAATTCCGCGCCCATCAATCGATCAGTGCTGATCTGGAAGAGGCCAGCAATGTCGATTGCCTTCGCGAGCGAGGGCGTCGACTTCCCGTTCATCCAGGAGCTCATGGTGGCCTCAGAAACGCCAAGGAGCCCCGCCAGCCGGCGGCGATCAGCCAGAAGCCCCCGATGATGAAGGCGTAGCTCGCGAGGTGGAACGGGCTCACGTGCGGATCGCCCTTCCAGCCGATGAGATCGGTCCACAGGTGACCTGCGTTGTGGCTGAGATCGACTCCGGGGACGATTCCGCCGAGTGGCCCCGTGAGCAGGTAGACGGTCAGGGGATAGCCGAACATCTCGGTGAAGAGCGCGACGATGAAGGCCGAGAACCCGCCCAGTACGCGCCAGTCGCGGCTCGAGCGGGGGTGGAAGAAGCTCGCGGCAAACGCGATGAAGATCAGCGAATTCACCACCACCAGCACCCAGAGCCCGTAGCCGTACTCGTCGTTCATTCGCTGCCTCCTTCCCGAGCCAGCTCGACGACCAACTCGACCGCGTCGCGAAGCGGCTCCGGTAGCTCGTCACGGCTCATTCGTGCAAAGTGATGCCACGCGCGCTCCGGCTTGTGGCTGCCACCGCGGAGCCCGGCGACATGCTCGAAGTCCGGACGGAGGACGACCGTACGACTGTCTCCCGCGAGCTCGCGAATCGCCGTGTTCAGTACTTGGTCCCGCCGGTCGCGGTCGTGCAGAACGACGAAAGGGATGCCCGCCGCCCGGCAGACGCGGGCGAAGAGGAGGATGTTCGGCTTCCCGCCGCACTCGACGATCGAGATGCCCTCCCGGTCGGCGTCGTAGCCGCAGGCGGCGAACCCGAACGGGAGCGCGAGCCGTTCCGTCTGCCCCTCCACGAGCAGCGCAGCGCGTGCGAGAAAGAGCTCGCTTCGCTCGGCGTCGAACTCGGTCATGAGGCGGAAGTCCTCGCCCGGCGTCAGCGCCTCGGGCTGGAACGCGCGCGTCCCGTGCTCGGTGAGCCTGACGATCGCGAGCTCGTCGAGGCGGGCGACGTTCAGCAGGTTTGGCGAGTGGGTCGTGTAGAAGACCTGGTTGCCGCCCTGCGCGAAGGTCCGCAGCAGGCGGTAGACGTAGCGCTGCGCCTGAGGTCGCAGGAAGAGCTCCGGCTCCTCGATGAGGAGGACGAGCCCGGTGATGCCCTGTACGCAGCAGTCCTCGAGCCCATCGACGAGCGACGCCGCCGGCAGCGCCCCCGACGGCGCGGACATGCCGCGCCCCTGCTCGTCGAGTGCCTCACGGAACAGTCCGAGCGCACGCTCGGCGAGCGGATCGTCGGGCTCCGCGGCGACGAGATTCGCTGCGCGCTCCAACGCGGGCAGGTAGAGGACCGGTGGCGGCTCGCCCGTGCGCGACACCTCGAAATCGGAGGTTTCGAGAGCAAGCTGCTCGCCCGTCTCGAGCGTCGCCTCGATCAGAATCGGGCCCTCGGCAAAGGTGGTCGAGGTCGGCTCGAGGACGGCGAACTCGTCGAGAAGGGCGTATATGGCCGCGAGCAGGTTCGACTTGCCGACCTGCGCCTCGCCGACGAGTGCGCACAGCCGCCCCGGTGCGAGCGTGGCATCGACGATGCTGCGAAAGCCGACGACGCGCAACTGCACGATGCGGCGGGAGCGGCCGGCGGCTCGACTGACGCCATCGACCTTCGCGCTGCCCCTCGAAGAGGCCTCAGTGGTGCTGCTCATGACCGTCCTGCTCGATCCCCGGCTGAGCCGGGGCATCGCCGCCGGAGATGGCTGGCCCGATCACGAACGACGAGAGCGAGAACATCGCGGCGAAGAGCGCGAGCGCGATTGCGGGCGCTCTCCAGGTCCCGAACCGGCGATGCAGACGGCGGAGGAAGGGGATAGCGGCGACAGAGCCGATCGCCGCAAACAGAACGCGCCCCGTAGCTCCGGCGAGAAGCGCCGCGCCCGCCAGCGGGCCGACGTGATGCAGTACGTGCGGAAGCAAGCCGAGGAAGGCGCCCCAGGCCGCGAGCAGGCCGCTCCATGCGCGCCCTGCCAGCGATCTCGGTTCGAGCGCGATGCTCGTCATGTCGGGCTCCTCTCGCTTCGACCCTCGCGAACGCCGCTGAAGATCCCGTGAAGTCCGCGTGCCGATCGTGTGAAGAGCGGCCCGCGCCATGCACAGACGGCGAAGCAGGCAGCGACGACGAGGCCGAGCCAGGCAAGCGCGAGCATGCCGCCGGCCTTCCAGCCGAGGAACGGCACAGCGAGGAGGAGCAGAAAGGGAACGCTGCAGACCCACGAGACGAGAGCGAGGAGGAGCGTGTCGCTTCGCTCTCCGGTGAGGCTCCGCCCGAAGCGGGTTCTCGCTCTCGGGCTCAGGTCTCCGACGGCTGATGGTTCGGGGTTGTCGCCAACAACGAGCCGGCCCCGCAGCATTCCCAGCTGGCACGTGAACTCGAACTCCCCTGCCTGCTCGGGCACGAGCTCGAGCGCGACGTCCTCGAAGGGCGGCAGCATCGCGCTCTTGCCGAAAGCGGGGAAGACGACGTGCTCGGAGCACGACGCCGTCTCCTTCCGCGAGAAGACGATGCGGAGCGGCTCGCCGACCCGCCCGTGCACCACCGGCGGCTCGTAGCCACCCTTCACGCGAACACGAACCGTCCGGACCTGTCGGCCTGACGACGATCTGAGACGCTGTGCCTGCGTCACGGCGGTTGCCTCCACTTGCCTCAGACCACAGCCGGTGTCTTGGTCTCGGTCTCCGACTGCTCGAGCTGCTCTATCTCGGTGTCGAGCTCGGCCCTCCTGCTGCGAAGCTCATCCAGCGAGCCCGTGTCCGAAACCTCGTCCACGGCGCACTGCATGTGGCCGTGGCCTTCCCCGTGCGACGCATGACCCTCGTGGCCGCCGCGGTGCATGAAGACCATCATCAGCGGGCAGGCCAGCACGAGGAGCAGGATGAGCAGAGTTCCGAGTTCCATCACGACCTCCTTCGCTCGTTAGGAGCTCAGGGTCGCGCTCGCGTCTGAAGATCCGGTGAAGCTCCTCTGCCGTTCTCATGAAGCGCGTGCGTCGAGCGCAGGAAGAGAGACCCGAAACGTCGAACCGGTGCCCGGCCGGCTCTCGACGTCGATCCGCCCATCGTGCGCGCGCACGAGCTCGTGCACGATCGCGAGCCCGATCCCGGCCCCGCCGGTCGCTCGCGAACGCGACTTCTCGCCACGCCAGAAGCGCGTGAACACGTGCTTGAGATCCTCCGGCGCGATTCCGACGCCGGTGTCCGCGACCTCGAGCACCGCCCAGCCGTCCTCGCGCCCGACGCGGAGGTCGACGCGGCCGCCGAGTGCGGTGTAGCGCAGGGCATTGGAGAGGAGGTTGGACGTCACCTGGCCGAGCCGGTGGGCGTCGCCCCGGACGGCGACGGGCTCGAGCTCGGTGGCGAAGGCCACGCCCTTCGTCGCGAAGAGGGGACCGAGGGCGTCGGCTTCGCGCAGGCCGACCTCGGCCAGGTCGAGAACACGCTTCTCGATCAACAGTCCGGGCTGCTCGGCCTCCGCGAGCCTCGCCAAATCATCGAGCAGCCGGGCTAGCCGAAGCGTCTCGGCGTGCATCGCCTCGAGGTTGGCCGCCTCGTCGGCGAGCACGCCGTCCTGAGCGGCCTCGATTCGCGAGAGGAGCGCCGACACCGGCGTGCGCACCTCGTGCGCGAGGTCCGCGACGCTCGCCTTGCGGATCTCCTCCTCGTGCTCGAGCGTCTCGGCGAGGCGGTTCAGGGCATGTCCGACTGCCCGCATCTCCGAATCGCCGCTCGGCTCCACACGCGCAGTCAGGTCGCCCTCCTCGATCTGCTGCGCGGCATCCCGAATGCGGCGGAGCGGCCTCGACAGCGTCTCGGCAAGGAGGAATGCGAGCAGCAGTGCGGCCACGACAGATGCTGCGCCGGCGGCGAGATGGAGGCGGTTGACGGAGGACCGCAGGTGCTCTTCCTCGGGTGTGAGCAGACCACCGCCCGCCGGTGCGACCGCGATCGTGCCGACCCGCCGGTCGGATACGAGCACCGGAGCGCTCGCCGCAGGCTCTGGAAGAGCGCCGTCGAGGCGGAAACGCAAGCCGTCGAGGAGAGCGAGATGGCCGAGCGTGCGCTTCGCCTGCGGTGTCCATCCTCCCTCTTCGCGGTACACCGCCGCGGCGACATCGGCGAAGTGCTCGGCCGAGCGCTCGAGTCGTCCCTCGGCGGAGGCGGTGACGCGTGGATGCAAGCCGCGGTTCGAGAGGAACGTCGCGAAACCCACCGCGAGCACGGCGACGCTCACGAAGGCGATCGCCAGCCGCGTCCGCAAGCCCAGCCGGCCCAGCATGTTCACCGCTTGGTGAGCCGGTAGCCCACCCCGAAGACCGTCTCGACGTACCGCGGATGCTTCGGATCGGGCTCGATCTTCTTCCGCAGGTTCTTCACGTGGGCGTCGATCGTGCGCTCGTAGCCCTCGAAGTCGTACCCCTGCACGTGGTTGATGAGCTCGAAGCGCGAGTACACGCGACCGGGATAGCGGGCGAGGGTCACGAGCAAGCGGTACTCGTTCGGGGTCAGCTCGACGAGCTCCCCGTCGCGCCGGACCTCGTGCTGCACGGTGTCGATCTCGAGCGCACCCTCGTCGAAGGAGAGCACCTCGACGAGAGGCATCTCAGCCCCCTGTGTCCTTCTCAGCACCGCGCGGACGCGGGCGACGAGCTCCCGTGGAGAGAAGGGCTTCGTCAGGTAGTCGTCGGCGCCGAGCGCGAGACCGCCGACGCGCTCGTCCTCGCTCGCCTTCGCAGTCAGCATCAGGATCGGGACGTCGGAACGGCTGCGGATCTCGCGGCAGATCTCCTCGCCGCTCACGTCCGGGAGCATCAGGTCGAGGACGATCAGACCCGGCTTCGCCCGCTCGGCGAGCGCGAGCCCCTCACGTCCGTTGCCCGCCACGTAGACGAGGTAACCGTCCTTCTCGAGATAGCCGCGGACAACCTCCTGCACGGAGGGCTCGTCGTCGATGACGACGATCTTCTTGTTCGGCTCCATCCAAGCGACCATCGCTCCTCAGTGTGAAGACGGCATGAAGGCCAGCGCATCGGCCGCCGACCGCGCATCCTCTCCGGAGAAAGTACGGAGCCGGCTTCACAGGATCTTGATCGTGCTCCTGGTGGAAACTTGAGGCCGTGCCCCTACCGTGGAGTCGGAAATCACGGACGAAAAGGGGCTTGCGATGATGGATTGGGACGGAGGAATGGGAGGAGGCTGGTGGCTCCTCATGCCCGTCTTCTGGGGTCTGCTGATCATCGGCATCGTCTGGGCTGTCGCCAGCCTCTTCCCGACCCGCAGCGCCGGCGGGGAGGATGTGCGCGAGCGGCCCGAGGAGATCCTCGACCGGCGCCTCGTGCGCGGCGAGATCGACCCGGCAACCTACGACGAGCTGCGGGGCAAGCTCACCGCCGCCCGCATGGAGAGGATGTGATGGCGATGCGCTCGAAGACGCTTCCGCTGCTCGTGCTGGTCGCCGCTATCGCGGGCCTCGTCGCCAGCGTCGGCTGGGCGGCCACGCGCGATGGCGCCGGCGGCTGGATGATGCAGCGCTCCGGTGCAGGGATGATGGGCTACTCCGCCAACGGCGGTGAGCGCGTTCGCGGTCTCGCCGATGCGAAGCGGCAGGCGCAGCGCTTCGCCGACCGCCTCGACCTGAAGGTCGGGGAGGTCATGCGCTTCTCGAACCAGTACTACGCCGAGCTCGAGGAGCGGGATGGTCGTCTCGCGACCGAGGTGCTCGTCGAGCCCGAAACCGGCACGGTCTTTCTCGAGTACGGGCCGGCGATGATGTGGAACACGCGCTACGGGATGATGAGCGACTTCCGCCTTCGGGGCTCCGGCGGCGGCATGATGGGCGGTTCCAACGGCGGCATGATGGGCGGAGGCTCCAACGGCGGGATGATGGGCGGCTCGACCGGAGGCATGATGGGAGGCGGCATGATGGATGGTTCCGCTGACCCGACGTGGACGCCCGGCATTGCGACGGGCGCCGTCTCGCCTCAGAAGGCACGCGCCCTTGCGACCCGGTGGCTTGCGGGCCAGAGCAGCGAGGCGACCATCGGTGAGCCGGACGTCTTTCCCGGCTACTACACGTTGCACGTCCTTAAGAACGGTCGGATCGCGGGGATGCTGTCTGTCAACGCCTCGACCGGTGCCGTGTGGAGCCACTGGTGGCACGGCAGGTTCGTCTCGATGCTGGAGGAGTGATCGCGAGCGGGCCTCGTCCGTTGGCGCTCGTCGTTGACGACGAGGCCCCACTCGCCGCTCTCGTCCGCTCCTACCTCGAGCGCGAGGGCTTCGAGGTCGAGACCGCCGGCGACGGCGAGACTGGTGTTCGGGTCGCCCGCGAGCGCCTGCCCGACGTCATCGTCCTCGACCTCATGCTGCCCGGGCTCGACGGGATCGAGGCATGCCGTCAGATCCGGACCTTCAGCGACGCATACATCCTCATGCTCACGGCGAAGGCCGAAGAGGTGGACAAGATCATCGGCTTGTCGACCGGAGCCGACGACTACGTCACGAAGCCCTTCTCGCCCGGCGAGCTCGTCGCCCGCGTCCGTGCGCTCATGCGCCGTCCGCGTGAAGCGGCCGCTCCGGCGATCGCAGTCCGCCACTTCGGCGACCTCGAGGTCGATCCACTTGCCCGCGAGGTACGGAAGGGCGGAGCGTCCGTCGAGCTGACGCGGCTGGAGTTTGCGCTCCTAGAAGCGCTCTCCGAGCAGCCGCGGGTCGCCTTCAGCCGCCAGCAGCTGCTCGAGCGCGTGTGGGGATCGTGGTTCGGCGACGAGCATGTCGTCGACGTCCACCTCGCCAACCTTCGGCGGAAGCTGGGAGATGACGCGCGCGCGGGCCGGTACATCCGAACCGTCCGAGGCGTCGGCTACCGGATGGGCACCGGCGAGTGAGGCGCCTGCGCCGAAGCCTGACCGCGAAGCTGTTCGCGGCGCAGATCCTCGTCATCTTCGCGGGCAGCGTGACGCTCGCGCTCGTCGCGCTTGCGCTCGCTCCGAGCCTCTTTCACGCGCATGTGCGCGACGCGCTCGGCATCGTGCCCGAGGACGTCTCCCGCCATCTCGACGAGGCGTTCGAGGACGCGGTGCTCGTCTCACTCGCGATCGCGATCGGCGCGGCGGCGGCCACCGCTGCGGTGGCCAGCGCCTTTCTCGCGGTTCGTATCGTGCGACCCATCCGCGGTCTCGCGGCGGCGTCGCAGCGAATAGCACGAGGGGCGTACGCCGCCCGCGTTCCCGTCGGCGGATCGGATGAGCTCGCGGTGCTGGCCGCGTCGTTCAACGAGATGGCAGCCTCGCTCGAGTCCGCAGAGGGCCGCCGGGGCGAGCTCATCTCGGATGTTGCCCACGAGCTCCGCACTCCGCTGGCGACGATCGAGGGCTACGTCGAGGGCCTTCGAGACGGCGTCGTGGCGCCGGACGCGTCGACCTGGACGCTCCTCGGGACGGAGACGCGACGCCTGCGTCGGCTCGTGGACGATTTGCACAAGGTCTCACGGGCAGAAGCGCGCCAGCTGGACCTCCGGATCGTCGAAGTGGAGCCTCGTTCACTCGTCGAGAGCGCCGTCCGCAGCGCTGCACCGGCGTTCGAAGCCAAGGGTGTGCAGCTCGAGAGGTCGGCCGAGCAACGCCTTCCCTCGATCCACGTCGATCCCGAGCGCCTGGGCGAGGTCCTGACGAATCTCCTGGACAACGCGCTTCGCCATACGTCGGCGGGCGGCCGGGTGGAGGTCCGCGCAGAGCGGCGGGCAAGCGACGTCGAACTCTCGGTCTCCGACACCGGCGAGGGGATTGCACCCGAGCACCTCGAGCGCGTGTTCGAGCGCTTCTTCCGGGCCGACCCGGCGCGCAGCCGTGCCACCGGCGGAAGCGGGATCGGACTGGCGATCGCCCGCGCGATCGTCGAGGCCCACGGAGGCACTCTGCAGGCCGAGAACGACGGTTCAGGCCGCGGAGCGCGCTTCGTCATCGCGCTGCCGGCTCGCGCGTCGCGCCCGTAGCTCCGTAGAAACCACTGGTCTTCTCGCGCCTCGTCGCGAGATTCACGGCCCCTTCATATCGGTGGCCGACCCTCTGGATGTGCGAGACCTCGTCCTGGTCGTCAGCGCGGACTGCCACCTTTGCGACGAGGCACGCGCGCTGCTGTCGCGGCTGTGCTTGCCGTTTCGCGAGGTTGACCTCGAAGACGACGAGGCGGGCGAGCTCGCGGGCCGCGGAGTTCCGGTCGTCTTCTTTCCCGTCCTCGTCGACGGCGAGCAGGTGATTTCGTACGGAGACATCACGGAAATGGAGCTCCGTCGCGCCCTGCCGTTGGAGATCGTCGCCTGATGGATGTCCTCCTCGCCGGCTCGCTCGCCGCCGCCTTCGCCGCTGGCCTCGTGGCCTTCTTCGCCCCTTGTTGTGCGGGCGTGATGCTGCCGACCTATCTGGCCGCCGTCTCCGGGGGCAACCGTTTCCGGGTCGCGCGGCTGTCGGCGCTCTATGTCGCTGGCGTTGCCGTCGTCGTGCTCCCGATCACGCTGGGCGCAAGCGCTCTCGCCGCCTTCGTCAGCGACTGGCATGCGCAGCTCTTCGTCCTGGGCGGGGTGATGATGCTGTTCGTCGCCGCAGGCCTCTGGCGCGGCACGATGCTGCCGGTCAAGGTGCCGAAACCCGCCCTCACCGGCTCGGCGGGCTCTGTCTTCGCGCTCGGTGCTTTCTCGGGAGCAGCGACCGCGTGTTGCGCGCCGGTCCTCGCCGGCGCGGTCGCACTGTCGGCGACGAGCGCGGACGTCGCGGGCGGACTCCTCCTCGGCACCGCCTACATCGCCGGCCTCGTCGCCCCGCTCGTGCCGCTCGCCCTGTTCGCCGGTCGTGTCCGAGGGCGCGTTCCCGACCGCAGGCTGACACTGCGTCTCGGCGTCTACACGAAGCACCTGACCGCCTCGCGCCTCGCGGGCAGCGCTCTGTTCGCCGGCTTCGGCTTCCTCTTCATCGGTCTCGCCCTGACCGGGAACTCCGAGACGGCTCCAGCGTTCCAGGAGACGCTTGGCCTCTGGGCGAGGCGTCTGGGCGCCTACCTCGACGGTGTTCCGAACCTCGTTGCCTTGCCCGTTCTGACCGCTCTCTTCGCGGCATTCGTTTTCGCGGCTATCCGGAAAGGACGTGAGACACGTGAGCAAGCCTGAACACCAGGGACCGCTTCCCGTGAAAGCGCCCAAGAGGCGCGAGGATCCCAAGCGGCTCCCGTGGAAGCGGGCGGCGATCGCAGGCGCGGTCCTTGCTCTCGTCGGAGCAAGCTTCGTCGTCCCGCCCTTGTTCGAAAGCGAGCGTGACACATCGAGCGCCGAGGGGCACCGCATGGGCATCGGCGACGGCCCCGATCTTGGCAGCAGAATTCCGTTTTCTGAGCGCGACGTCGTCACCGGAAGCGAGATCTCGTCGCAGACGCTGCGCGGCAAGAAGATGCTGCTCTTCTTTTCCGAGGGCGTGATGTGCCAGGCGTGCTTCGTCCAGATCCGCGATGTGGAAGAGGTCGGCGCTCAGCTCGAGAAGAAGGGCATCGGTCTCGTCTCGATCACCCCGGACTCGACAGAGGCCCTGAAGCAGGCGATCGACCAGTACGGGATCCGAACGCCGATGATCGCGGACGACGATCGCGACATGTCCGCAGCGTTCGACACGCTCGGCCAGGGGATGCACTCCGACACGCCTGGGCATGCCTTCGTGCTCGTCGACGAGACCGGCAAGGTCCTCTGGCAGCGCGACTACTGGCTCGAGCCCTACCGAACGATGTACGTCGAGCCGGCGACGCTGCTCGCAGACCTCGCCGCTGCCACCGGCGCCTGATGACCACCAACCGAAAGGAGAACGTCATGTTCCGTCCTGGTTTGGCCTCGGCAGCGCTGACCGTAGCCGCAGGTCTCGCACTCACCCTCGGCGGCAGCGCGGCCGCCGCACCCGGTGACTCGGCGGACTTCGGCCGACACGTCGCGATATGCGCACAGGCGCATCTCGGACAACGGGAGGCATCGCCAGCTCTGACCTGTGCACACGATGGAATGACGATGACCTTCGCCACGTTCGGCGGCATGGTGCGGCACATGCAGGACATGCACGGCTAGTCCATCATCACCGACCCAAGGCAGGGCAGGTCGAACGTACGCGAAGCTGCGAAGGCGCTGTGGTCGCCGCGTCTTACACTCTGGGTGAGGTCTAGCCCCGATGACACTCGGACAACTGAAGTGGCTCGCGATCATCGTCCCGATCGCACTCCTATCTGGGTTCTGGGCGCTTCTGCACAGCGTGTTCTTCGAGTTGCACGAGTTCCCCGATGTGCTCTTCATCCTCGGTGGAACCGTCGCCGGGACAGCGCTGTTCGCCTTCGCTGTGTTCGCCGTCGTCAACCGCCTCGAGCAGCGGATCCTCGTCCAAAACAAGGAGCTCGAGCAACGAACACAAGAGCTTGAGACCCTTCTCACCGTCGGCCGCGCAGCATCCTCGTCGCTCGAGCTCGGGGAACTGCTCGACGCGGCGATGGACGCGATCCTCGAGGCCACGAAGACCGACGCTGCCGAGGTCTGGCTGCGCTCGACCCCGGGCGAGCTCGTTCTCACCCGCCACCGCGGCGCGGACGAGGATGCGTTCACGGAGCGAACACGACTTCGGGACGGTGAGGGTCTCCCCGGCCTCACCGCAGCGCAGGCAGCCACGATCGTGGTACACGACCTCCCGAACGAGAGCCGCTTCGTTCGTCCCCTGATAGTCGAGCGAGGCTTCCAGACCTACTGCGGACTGCCGTTGCGACACCGCGACGAGATCGTCGGCGTGCTCGGAGTCGCCTCGAAGGAACCGGGAAGGCTTTCGAGCGATCGCGACCTCAGGCTGCTTGCGGGCATTGGTGAGGCGGTCGCCCTTGCCATTGCGAACGCGCGCCTGCACGAACGAGTGCTCGACGGAGCCGTGCTCGAGGAGCGGATCCGAATCGCACGCGAGCTGCACGACGGGCTGGCTCAGGTGCTCGGCTACATCAACACGCAGACGCTCGCCGTCAAACGACTACTCGCAACCGGAAGGGCCAGGGAAGCTCGGGACGAACTCGATGCGATGGAACGTGCGGCGCGCAATGTCTACGGCGACGTCCGCGAGGCAATCCTGGGACTGCGTATGTCGCTTCCGCGACAAGGGCTCATACCCGCGCTGCGCAGATACCTCGAGGAGTATTCGCCGATGTCCGGCGTCACTCTGAAACTCGATGCCGGCGAGCACGCTGAGACGCTCAAACTACAACCCGAGGTCGAGATCCAACTCATGCGGGTCGTGCAGGAAGCGTTGGCGAACGTCCGCAAACACGCGCATGCGGCACACGCCACGGTTCGTATCACGGTCGACGACGGCATCCTGGCAATCGAGGTCGCGGACGATGGGCAGGGTTTCGACCCTGGTCTCGAGGCGCGGACGGGCTGGCCCCGCTTCGGCCTGCAGACGATGCGCGAGCGGGTCCAGGCGGTCGGTGGGCGTTTCGAGATCGAGTCGAAGCCGGGCGCAGGGACACGACTCAAAGTGACGCTGCCAGCGGCCCCCGAGGAGGTGGCGCTTGCGTCTGGTGCTCGCTGACGACCATGCGCTCTTCCGCGCCGGAATCGCGAGCTTGCTGCGGGCCTGGGGGCACGAGGTCGTGGGCGAGGCCAGCAACGGCCTCGAGGCGCTCGAGCTGGTCCGCAGGCTGCATCCCGACCTGGTTTTGATGGACATCACGATGCCCGAGTGCAACGGCCTCGAGGCGACACGGCTGATCAAAGCCGAGTTACCCGACACCCGGATCGCGATCGTCACGGTTTCCGACCACGACGCGGACCTCTTCGAGGCGATCAAGAGCGGCGCCGAGGGATACCTGCTGAAGGACATGGCAGAGGCTGAGCTAGAGCGGACGCTGAACGCTTTCGCGGCCGGCGAGCCGGCGCTGTCACCTCGGCTGGCCGCGAAGATCCTCGATGAGTTCGCCCGGCTGAGTAGTGAACCGGCGACGAAGGAGGAGCGGCGCGATGACCTGACCCCCCGGGAACACCAGGTGCTCGAACTCGTCGCGGAGGGTGCGACGAACAAAGAGATCGCGGCGTCGCTCTATCTCTCGGAGCACACCGTCAACTTCCACATGAAGAACATCTTCTCCAAGCTCCACCTCCGCAACCGCGCGCAAGCCGTTGCCTATGCGATTCGCACCGGGCTCGTCACGCCGGCAGAGGACGCCTGACCTGCCAGACCTAGTAGGTCGGAGAACCGCCAGCTCACGCGGCCCCTAAACAACTAGTTCCCGCGTTACGCCGGCGTGCTCGTGGGTTGATGATGACTGTGGACAGCGAAAGCGAAGAGACGGAGGACGATCATGAAGAAGACAGCCCTCATCATCCTCGGGACACTGGCGGCCGTCGCTGCCAGCGCGTTCCCGGCTACAACCGCAGCGCATGGGGACGAGCCCGATGACGCCGCAATGGCGATCGCCAAGGCACTCAAGAATCCCCTCGTCGTGAAGGGCAGCGCTCGCCTCACGATCATCCACGTCCAGAAGGGCTGCCACGTCTGGTCATCCAGCGGCAAAGGGACGCCGTCGGCCGGCGTCAAGGTCGTTCTCAAGCGCGGTCAGCGCCTGACCGTGCTCAACCAGGACCTCGATACGCACAAGCTCGTCAGGCTGGCCGGCCCCAAGGTAGCGCTCGGCAAGGCGCTGTCGATGAACGACCGCGTGACCGTTGCCTTCCGAAAGCCCGGCGTCTACAAGCTCCGCACCAAGAAGATGGAGACGCCCGGAATGCCCGAGGTCGAGACGATGGGCGCAGACAACATCCTCGCCATGCTGGTCGTGGTGCGCTAGAGGCGAGCGCGATCGACCACCCTCGAAAAGCCCGCACTGCGGGCTTTTCGAGCTCTTCTGAAGGCATGCGGGTTCACAGGTCCTTCACGCTACGTCGCTAGCGTCGCCGGCGGCTCCGACCCGGAGCTCGCCAACATGAACGAGCGCTCGACATCCTGGATCGCGATCGCCGCACTCTTCACGGCGGCACTCGCACTCGCGCTCGCCGTCGTCGCCACCGTGCGTGTCTCCGACGACGAGCCGGCGGGGGCGGCCGAGGCGGACATGGGGCACGGCGCGGCCGGGGAGCACGGCGCACCCGCGCTGACGGAGGGCGTGCCCGACGCGACCGCCACGCGGGGCGGCGGGGTGCTCGAGCCCCGGATCGAGAACGGCGTCTGGGTGTACGAGCTCCAGACGAGGCCGGTGCGCTGGGAGATCCTCCTAGGCACGAAGGTCACGGCATACACCTACAACGGGACCGTGCCGGGCCCTGAGATCCGGGTGCCGTACGGGCAGCGCGTCCGATTCCTCGTGAAGAACGACCTCCCCGATCCGACGACCGTGCACTGGCATGGGATCGCCGTTCCGAACGCAATGGACGGAGTCCCCGGCGTGACCCAGGACCCGATCGAGCCCGGCGAGACGTTCACGTACGAGTTCGACGCGATCCCTGCCGGCCGCGACTCGAAGGGAGGCACGTTCCTTTACCACTCGCACTTCGAGGAGGACCGCCAGGTCGGACTGGGGCTGGCGGGAGCGTTCGTGATCGAGGAGCCCAACCCCGTCCGCTACGACGTCGAGCGGACGATCATGATCAGCGAGTGGGCGCTCGACACGGCAACCGGTGAGACGCGCCCGCCCATGGAGATGGAGGGCTCGCTTCCAAACTTCTTCACGCTCAACGGGAAGAGCTTCCCCGCGACCGAGACGATCGAGGCGAAGCGCGGCGACCGCGTGCTGCTCCGCCTCGTCGGGGCCGGCCAGTTCGAGCACCCCATGCACCTGCACGGCACCGACTTCCGCATCGTCGCGAAGGACGGACATCCCGCCGAGCAGCCGCCCGCCGCCGATGTCGTCCAGGTGGCCCCCGGCGAGCGCTACGACGTCGCCTTTACCGCAACCGAGCCCGGGAAGTGGGTCTTCCACTGTCACATCGGCCACCACCTGACGAACGACGGCGACGACCCAGGAGGCCTGATCCTCGTCGTCGACGTCGTCGGCTAGCAAGCCAGAAAGGAGCTCCTACGTGCAGAAGCAGACACTTGCGATCGTTCTCGGAGCGATCGTGCTCTTCGTGGGCGTCCTCGTCGGCACGCTTGCGTTTACGAACGGTGGCTCCGACGAGCCCGTGCATACGCTGCCCGGAGGACAGATCCACACCGGCGAGCTGCCGTCCGGCGACACCACCGGGGACGATGACGGAATGACGATGACAAACGACACTGACACGACGCCGTAGCGCGCCCATATGTTCGTGCGAGCAGGCAAATCCGGTAGCATCCCGCGCTCGTGATCCGGCTTCGGGGCATGTTCGAGCGCGGCCGCGCTCA
Source organism: Thermoleophilia bacterium (assembly GCA_029865325.1). Taxonomy (GTDB): domain Bacteria; phylum Actinomycetota; class Thermoleophilia; order Gaiellales; family Gaiellaceae; genus GMQP-bins7. The sequence continues at coordinate 26,972 of JAOUHF010000009.1, read as the reverse complement.
TCCGATTCTCGGCCCAGTGCTCCTGGTCTTGCTAATCGTCCTGCTCGCGATGGTGTTCCTGCACGTCGCACACGAGGGCATCGACGTCGCAGCCGGGATGGGAGCAATATGCGTCGGCGTTGCGGCAGCACTCGGACTGCTCGTAACGAATCGGCTGCGCCCCATCCTTTCCGCGCAGCTGGCACTGAGGTCGCGCGACCGAGCACCACCGAGGGCTTCCGGAGACGTACCTCGGAGGCTTGCTGGGATGCCAGGCCTCTTGTTCGTCCCACTTCGACGTTGACCGGCGAGCGCCCGCGAGGGCGCACACCCGGTCCCGCGCAATCGAAGAGGGAGAAGCCGTGCGTCTACGAACTCGTCACGTTCAACCACCGACACGATCAGTTGTTGCCCGTCTCGTCATCGTCGCCGGTGCCAGCTTGGGCATCATGCTCGGTTCGACCGTCAGCGCCAGCGCCGATCCGTCCCTAAAGGACAAGCAAGCGCAGGCGCAAGCCATCCTGGCCGAGGTTCAGCGGATCGACGAGGAAGTCGGCGCAGCGGCCGAGCGCTGGAACGGAGCGAACTACGAGCTCCAGTCGCTCACCGCCGAGCTGGAGGAAACGCGAGAGGATCTCGTGCGGGCCAGAAGCCTGTACAAGGTGTCGCAAGCACGGGTTGCCAAGCGGCTCCGCGACCTGTACGTGAACGGCACTCCGGACTCGACCCTGGACGTGCTTCTGGGCGCGCGAAGCCTCGATGAGATCGTCGTCGGGCTCGATGCAACTCAGCGGATCGCTGCACAGGATGCGCAGATCACACGCCAGGCGAAGGCTCTCCGCACCCGCGTCGTCGTGCGCGAGAGGGAATTGAGCGAGGAGAAGGCGGGCCAGGTCGTGATCGTCGAGCAACTGGCTGCCGAAAAGCAGGCAATCGAGGGCAAGCTCGCGGAGCGGCAGCGCTTGCTCGCCTCGGTGCAAGATGAGGTCGCGCGCCTGCAGGAGATCGAGCAGCGCCGCCAGGCGGAGCTACGGCGACAGGCGGGGCTCGAGCTCGAACGTCAGCGCCAGGCGGTCGCAAAGCAGGCAGCTCGGGCGATAGACGCAGTCGAGCAGGCAGCCGCCCCGGCAGACACGTCACCCAGCGGCAGCGGCGGGATCTCGGGGCTGGTGCCGGATGCGCCGGTCTATGCCCCACCCCCCGCAGATGCGAGCAAGGGTGCGCAGGTCGTCGCGATCGCGATGCAGTACCTCGGCATCCCGTACGTGTGGGGCGGCGCATCACCCGCCACCGGCTTCGACTGCTCGGGGCTCACGATGTACGTGTTCGCCCAGGTGGGAGTGTCTCTCCCCCACTACGCGGCCGCGCAGTATCAGATGGGCGCTCCTGTCTCTAGGGACCAGCTCGAGCCCGGAGACCTCGTCTTCTTCCGTGGGCTCGGCCATATGGGCATGTACATCGGAGGTGGCAACTTCATCCACGCGCCGCGGACAGGCGACGTCGTGAAGATCTCGAGCTTGTCGGAGTCGTACTACGTCGCAAACTGGGTAGGAGCACGTCGAGTGCTCTAGTGCGAACGGCACGAACATCGAAGGGCGGAACGAGGCGGCGCCAGCGCCAAGAGCTGCCGCCGCCCCACCCTCGCGGCCATGCGCGTGCTTGGCTTGTGCTTCCGGTCGTGCTCGCAGCCGCCGTGGCGATCGTCATCCTGTGGCAGGCGGACGACAGGAAGGGCGGGCGCGGCGCAGGCGATCCAGGCCCCGTGCACGTGCATGGTCTCGGCTTGAACCCTGCCGACGGCGCGCTTTTCATTGCGACGCACACCGGGCTCTATCGTCTCGACCTGGCGCGCGAGAACGCAGAGCGAGTCGGCGACAGCTTCCAGGACACAATGGGCTTCACGGTCGCCGGTCCGAGCCGCTTCTATGGCTCAGGCCATCCCGACCTCCGAACCGACCAGCCACCCCTGCTGGGCCTGATCGAATCGAAGGACGCCGGGAAGAGCTGGACGCCCGTCTCCCTACTCGGCGAGGCCGACTTCCACGTCCTTCGCTTCGTAGGAGAGCGGCTCTACGGCTACGACTCGTCCGGCGACCGCGTGCTCGTGAGCGCAGATCGCGGGCAGACCTGGAGTGAGCTACACAAGCCGGGCTCGATCGTCGACATCGCGGTTGATCCGGAAGACAGCGGGCGACTCGTCGTGGCCACGGGCGACGGTCTCTTCGAGTCGCGAGATGTCGGTCAAACCTGGAGTCGGGTCAATGCGGCGGTCGGTCTTCTCGCTTGGCCGTCGCCAGAACAGCTCTACGTCGTGGACGGGGGAGGCCGGCTATCTCGGAGTCGAGACGGCGGGCGAGTCCTCGAACGGCGCGGCTCGATCGGTGGCGAGCCTGCGGCGCTCGTCGCAGTTGGCGTCGAAGAGCTCTTCGTCGCTCTCCATGACGGGACGATCAAGCGTTCGACCGACGGCGGTGTGACGTGGCGAGTGCGCTCGAGGCCATAGAGCCTCACATTGTCGACACCACGGATCCAATTCGATCGATGAGAATGTGACGAAGGCTCGACCAGCGACGTAGTGAGGTCATGAGCAAACGAACAGTGCTCCTGTCCGTCGCCGTCATGGGCGCATTCCTGGTCATCGCGGCAGTGGCGAGCGCGTCGTGTATTCCCATGACGGCCGCCGAACAACGCGCTCGAGCCGACGTCATCTTCGATGCAGTCGCTCTCTAGAGGCCTACCGCGACGGGCGTTCAGCGGTTCCGAGTTCTTCGATACTTCAAGGGCCACGGCCCCCGCATCGTGCGAGTGAACACCGGAAACCATACCCATGCGACGAAACGATAGAGCTCGACAGACCAGCGTTTGATCGTGCGGGGCGCCTTGGCGCGCCGTCGAAGATTGGCGAGAAACGCCTCGAAGGGTACGTAGGTCGGCAGGCAGCAAGACCGCCGTCGCCAGGCGTGACCGCTGCCCCGCCGACCTACTCCCCCACCGCGCGTCCTCGCGGCCTAAGCGGGGTCTTCGTGCGGCGCTCGGGGCTTCCGGCTCTCGTTCCTGCGCACTCGCGCAGACACCGTCCCTTCTCTGGCAGCGCTCCCGGAGGCACGGATGGTAGATAGAAGGCGGGGGTGAGCCGGCTGTCCGCAGAGGGAGTGTCGTGGAGAGGAGAGGATGAAGTTGGCCATCAAGGTGATCGTCGAACTGCAGGCTGAACCAGGAAGACGGGATGAGCTGCAGCGTGTGCTCGCGACCATCGTCTCGAACGAGGTACCGAGCCAGCGCGGTTTCCTGGGCAGCACGCGCTACGAGGTGCTCGATAACCCCGACATGCTGATCGAGATTGCCGAGTGGGAGTCGGCCGAGGCGCGGGCAGCGCACATGGCAGAGGCTGCGGCCACCGGCGCCTATGCACCTCTGCTCGAGATGCTGGCCGTGCCGTTCAGGGCCACGGTGATCAGGCAGCTGCCCTGACGGGACGCCGGCTCTACGCGGTCAATCTCACCTGACCGCAGCCACCCAGAGGTGCACAAAGTCGGGCGATCTCGGCTGTTACCCAGAGTTGCGCAAGGAGGTTTGGGCACAGGTGCACGAGCGGGTAGAGCTGCCCGCCACCCAACTTTGGGTCAGCGGTCTCTTATCCAAAGTTATCGTGATAACCTTGGCCATAGAGTGACTCGTCCAGAACCTAAACGTCGCCCACGAGGCAAGCAAGTACGACGGCAGTGGCCTCTGCAGATGGACGCGCTCGGTGGCCGTTCGGCACGGCGGAGCTTCTCTTATCACGCATATGTCCCGAACCCCATCGGCGAGGAGGAGTTCCAACTCACCTCGCAGATCGCCGCAGCGGCTGTGAACGCGGAGCAGGCGACGAGGCAACTCAACGAGGTGCCTCCCGGTGGACTCAACTTCGAGTCACTTGCTCGCCAGCTGCTTCGGGTCGAGTCGGTTGCCTCGTCACGCATCGAAGGACTCGTGCTCTCCCACCGGCGTCTCGCGAAAGCCGCATTCACGCCCGAGGCAACCGACATCACCGCGCAGAGCGTCCTCGCCAACATCAGAGCACTCGAGCGCGCGGTCGAACTCGCGAGCGAAGTTGACGAGTTCGCGAGCGCCCACATCGTCGAGATCCACCATTTTCTCCTCGAGGGAACGCGGGATGCCCACCTTGGTGGAGTCGTACGCGACGAGCAGAACTGGATCGGCGGCGAGGCCACAAGCCCTCGCAACGCCGAGTTCGTACCGCCGCCGCCAGAAGTCGTTCCCGAGCTCTTGGACGACCTCTGCGCCTTTCTGAATCGCGAGGACGTTCCTGCTGTGCTTCAGGCGGCAATCGCGCACGTTCAGTTCGAGACGATCCACCCCTTCCCCGACGGCAACGGCCGCGTCGGACGAGCGCTCGTCCTTGCGGTGCTGAGGCGGAGAGGTCTGGCTCCGACGTATCTGCCGCCGGTCAGCCTCGTCCTCGCCGGTGAGGCCGACCGCTACGTCGCAGGCCTGACGAGCTTTCGCACCGGCAACGAAGACGACTGGTACCGCGTGTTCGTCGATGCCGTGTACAAGGCGGCGACCGGAGCGCGCCAGTTCGCCGATCGCGTCGCCGAACTACAAGACAAGTGGATCGACTCGGCCGGCAACCCTCGCCGAGGCTCGGGTGCCCGGCGCCTGATCGAGCTCCTCCCCTCTTATCCGATCATCAACGTCCGTGTTGCCACAGAGCTCCTCGGCGGCAGCGATGAGCAAGCCCGACAGGCCCTCGTTCGTCTTGAAGGAGCCGACGTTGTTCGACAGACGAGCGTCGGCCGGCGCAACCGCGCCTGGGAGAGCGTCGGTCTCTTCGCCCTCCTAGATCAGTTCGAGCGTGACCTCGGGGCGTCGGAGCGCACACCCCGCCCGACGCGGTAAGGGTGAGCCACGGCTCTCTCAAGCTTGGCCCCGCACCGGACGCCAACCCAAATCTTGATTAGTCCGACTTTTGAGCTACTGTATAGCTCATATGTCTGACGCTATTGACCACGATACGCTCTACCGACTCGCTGAGGCACAAGCTGGCTACTTCACGGCCAAACAGGCGCTCGACGCGGGCATGGCACGAACCACCCTTCGTCACCATGCCCGCCCGCACGGGCGCTTCGCCCGCGTTCGCCCCGGTCTCTATCGGATACGCCACTTCCCCTCCACCCCACACGAGCATGTCATGGCCGCTTGGCTTCCACTCCGAGACGTACCAGCCGTCGTCTCCCACGAGAGCGCGCTCGAGCTCTACGAGCTCTCGGACGTGATACCGCGCGCGATCCATCTGACCGTTCCCCGATCCCGACGCGGGCAGCGTCCGCGCCTAGGGGTTCGACTCCATACGCCCGCGCGACCGGCAGAGCCGGGAGCGATCCGCACCGTGAACGGAATGCCGGTGACAAGTCCGGAGGACAGCATCGTGGACTCACTCGAAGCTGGAACCGGGCCGGACCAGATCGAGCTCGCCGCCGACCAGGCCCTCGAGCGTGGCCTGACGACTCCGCGCCGACTTCGCGCCGCGGCTGCTGGCCGTCCGGCACGCGTGCGGCACTTCATCGATCGTGTGCTCGATCGTGTGGCTGCGTGAGATACCCGGACGCGACCGCGTTCCGACAGGCGCTCGAGGAGCGGCTAAGTAACCGTGCGCCCGCTGGAGCCGACACCGCTCGCGACCGCAAGCGTGTCGTCTTTGATCGCTTCCTCGCTCGGCTGATCATCAGCGCCCCGGGCCTGTGGGTGCTCAAAGGAGGATTCGCCCTCGACCTGCGGCTCGCAGGACGTGCGCGCACCACCCGCGACATCGACCTCGACTGGCAAGCAGCTGAAGAAGAACTGCTCGATACCCTGCTTGATGCCGCATCCACAGACGCGGGCGACTTCTTCTCGTTCCCGGTCGAGCGGAGCGGGACGCCGCCCGATCGACCCGGTGGGAGCCGTCGCTTTCGCGTGACCGCCGCTCTCGCCGGCCGAACCTTCGATACATTCGTTCTCGACGTCGGTGTCCGCAGCGATCCGATCACGGATCCAGAGACGGTACTGACCTCGGACCTCCTGACATTCGCGGGGATCGAGCCTGTCTCTGTGCCGACAATGCCGCTCGAGCTTCAGGTTGCCGAGAAGCTGCACGCCTACACGCGTCGCTACCAAGGCTCGCGTCCGAGTACCCGAGTCAAAGATCTCATCGACCTCGCGATCATCGCCAGCCTGTTCGCGCTCGACGCGGCGAGCCTCCGCGAGGCGATCTCCACGACGTTCTCCATCCGTGCGGAACACGAACCCCCGCGAGAGCTTCCCGCGCCCCCAGCCGAGTGGGCCGTCCCCTACCGCGAACTCGCCGTGCCCGTCGAGGTGTCGACGGATCTCCACGACGGCTACGTAGCTGCAGCTGCACTCCTCGATCCGATCCTCGACGGCACGACGATTGCGGGAGCGTGGTCGCCCGAGGTCCGTACCTGGCGGCGCGAGCCCTGATCCTGCCACGGTCTCCGCACAGGCGCCGTCACGTCCCCGCCACCAAGAGTCCGCTTCCACCCGCGAAACCGCCGCCTCTTGTTATGCCCAAACGAAACGATGCACCCGTACAGGCAGACGCACGGATCCCCTTTATCGATGCGGGTTTGCCGTCTGCTGGGCGAGATGACGCGCGAGCACGCGCTGACACAGGCCCTCTGAGCGCTGCGGAACGTGCGTTTCATCGCCCGTTCTGAAACGACCTGCCCCGATCGCCCTCCTAACGCCCTCTCCCACGCTGCCGGACCCGTCTTCGGGGGACATCCCGCCCACTCCCCACTCCCAACACCTACTCGTACCCTGGTGACGGGGAGCTTCACGTTGGTCGTGACAGTATCTCTGCTCGCCCGTGATCAGGACTCGTGTCACCCTGATTCCCTGTATTCATGCGGGTTTGAAGCTACGCGGTGCTGCGATGCGCGCTCGGACACCTTCGTGTAGCAGTCACCACTCCACCCGTTCGAGCCACTTGTCGTCCAGGAGCACGGGAGCTTCAGTGATGAGCCTCCGGTTCGTGCCCTACGACCACTTGGGAGATCGAGAAAGAGGACTCTCGCGCTCACGAAGCGCCAGAATCCCTTTGTTCATGAGGGTTATAGGCTCATGGAGTGGCGCAGAAGACACTGCAAGAGGACTCTCGTTGCTGGGGTTGAGTGCCTGCTCTCCCAACTGAGCTAACCGCCCCGGGCAGCCGATGGTAGCGGCTTGTCTGCGCAGCCCCTCAGAAGATCTCGGGGCACCAGGGTGCGCGATCGGTCGCGAAGATCGCGTCCGCTCTCACCGCCGCGCCACGCCGCAACTCCTCGACTCTTCCACCCCGGACGAGCTGGGAGAACGTGAAGCCGCCGAGATAGACCGAGCCGAGCATGGTGACGTCGCAGCGGAGCTGCGCCGCGGCCGTCGTCCTCTTCGCGCGCCCGTCAGCGAGCCGCCATCGACCTTCATTCCAAGGGCAGAACTCATCGAGCACGTCGAAGACGATCGCGCCGTCGGTCGCGTACGTGCGCGCGGACAGAGCCGCGCCGACGTCGACGAGCCGAACCCACAGCCCGTCACCGATCTTGAGCCGCATGCGCCTCGGGGTTGCGAGGAGCCACCAGAGCGGATGATCCGACGGCAGCAGGCCTGCGGTCGTCCGCGCCGACCAGTCGATGTCGAGCAGGTAGCGCCAGATCTCCGCGGTCGGGCGCCCGTCGAGCGCGATCGCCTCGACGACCTCGAGTTCCGCGTCCGACTCTCCTTCGTCCCACTTGGGCTTGTGCCGGTAGATCGCGTATCCCTCCGGCCTCCCCTCGCTCTCGAGCACCACGAAGCGCTTCGGTCCCCCTTCTCCCCCGCCGGCCGGCGGCTCGAACAGGACCCGGTACTCCCACCAGTTGCGCGTCCGAGCAATCATCCCCGGCGTCTTCAGGCGAACTCTGTTCCACACACGCGGGAAGAGTGTGAGGGCTTCCCCCGCGTCGACGATCCGCAGCGCCGCCCGACGCTCGTTGGGCTGCGCGTAGGCCGAGTGCTCCTTCGGGATCGAGACGCTCCCGGTCCGTGACGCCATCCCGTAGCCGAATCTTCCGTAGATCGTGTCCTCGGAGGCCCACAGGAGCGCCAGGGGCTCGCCCCGCTCGTGGACGTCGTCGAGCTGTGCGCGCATCAACGAACGCAGGACTCCGCGCCGGCGATGCGTCGGGAACGTTCCGACGACGGTGACGCCCGCAGTCGGCACGACTCCGCCCGGCACGGTCAGCTCGAAGGGGAAAGCGCCTGCGCCGCCGACGGTCTTGCCGCCCTCTCTCGCAGCGTGCATGCGCTCGATCGGGAGGTTCTTCGAGAAGCGCTCCATGCGCTCCTCGGTCGGCTCCAGGCCGAAGTACTGCCCGATCGCAAAGACCGCCTGGCCGAACTCGTCGAGGTTCGTGCAGGGCGCGATCGTGAGCTTCAGGAGACCTTCTCCAGAGGCGCGTACTCGACCATCAGTCTCCGCTCCGTCCCATCTTCCGCGAAGCGGATCGTAACGACACCGCCCGGCTCCATCCCGGTCACGATTCCCTCGCCCAAAGACCCGTGTCGGACGGTGTCGCCGGTGGACAGCGCGATGCCCGGGCGCGGCTCGACCACGGCGCCCGGCTGGGTGCCGTAGCCGCTCCAGGAAGACAGTCGCAGACGCTCGCGCTCGACCTCGCGCGGCAACTCGTCGAGGAACCGGGACGAGAGGTTGTAGCTCCTCCGACCGAAGAGCGAGCGGGACAGCGTGTGCGTGAGCGTCAGACGCTCCATCGCACGGGTCATCCCGACGTAGCAGAGGCGACGCTCCTCCTCCACCCCCTGTTCCTCGATCGAGCGGACGTGCGGAAAGACGCCTTCCTCCATCCCGATGACGAAAACTGCGCGGAACTCGAGGCCCTTCGCGTTGTGCAGCGTCATCAGCGTGACGAGACCGCGGTCGTCGGAGATCGTGTCCTGGTCGGAGACGAGGGCAATGTCCTGGAGGAAGCCGGCGAGCGCGGCGTCGGCGGTCTGCTGACGATACTCGCGGGCGACCCCGACGAGCTCCTGCAGGTTTTCGATCCTCCCCCTCGCCTCGATCGTCCGCTCGGCCTCGAGAGCGTCGAGCGTCCCCGTCTTCACGAGCACGCGCTCGAGAATCTCGTCCACCGGAAGCTCCTGCGAGAGCGCCATGAGCGACTCCATGGTCGCGTGGAAGCCGCGGATCGCTCGACATGAAGCGGCGGTCACGCCGGCCGCCTCCGGATCGGCCATCGCACCGAAGAGCGTGCGGCCGGTGTTCTCCGCATGGGTGACGAGTCGCTGGAGCGACGTGTCTCCGATCCCACGACGTGGACGGTTCGCAATTCGGAGGAGCGAAGTCGCGTCCTGGGGATTGACGAGCACGCTCAGGTACGCGGTCGCGTCGCGTATCTCCGCGCGCTCGTAGAAGCGCGGCCCGCCGATCACCTGGTACGGGACGTCCTGGCGGACGAGCACATCCTCGAGCACCCGCGACTGCGCGTTCGTGCGATAGAAGACGCCGATCTCGCTTGCCGACAGGCCCCCGTCGATGAGCACGGCGATCTCTGCCGCGACGAACCGTGCCTCCGCGTGCTCGTCCTCGACTTCGATCACGCGAACCGGATCCCCCTCGCCGAGCTCGGAGAAGAGGTTCTTGGGCTTCCGCTCGCTGTTCTGCTCGATGAGCGAATTGGCCGCGCGCAGGATCATGTTCGTCGAGCGGTAATTCTGCTCGAGCGGGATGATCTGCGTCCCGGGGAAGTCGCGCTCGAACTCCATGATGTTGCGGATGTCCGCGCCACGGAAGGCGTAGATCGATTGATCCGGGTCCCCGACGGCGCACACGTTTCCGTGCTCGCCGCCGAGGAGCTGGAGCAGCCGGTACTGCGCGTGGTTCGTGTCCTGGTACTCATCGACGAGGACATAGCGAAACGCCTTGCGCCAGCGCTCGAGCGCCTCCGGGAAGCGCTCGAAGACCTGCACCGTGAGCATCAAGAGATCGTCGAAGTCGACGGCGTTCGAGGCGTGGAGGCGGCGCTGGTAGAGCTCGTACGTCTCTGCGACCGTCTGGTCCCAGAACGAGGCGACGCGGTTGGAGTACTCCTCGGGTGAGACGAGCTCGTTCTTCGCGCGCGAGATCTGCGCGTGGATCCCGCGGGGCGAGAAGCGCTTCGGGTCCTTCCCGAGCTGCTCGAGGCAAGCCTTCGTGAGGCGTACCTGGTCCTGGTCGTCGTAGATCGTGAACGTCGACCGGTAGCCGAGCCGTTCGGCCTCGCGGCGGAGCATCCGGCCACAGGCGGCGTGGAACGTCAGGATCCAGATCGCCCGCGCGGTCGTGCCGAGCATCCGCTCGAGGCGCTCGCGCATCTCTCCGGCCGCCTTGTTCGTGAACGTGATCGCGAGGATCTCGTTCGGCTTGACGCCGCACGCGCGGATGAGGTGCGCCACGCGATAGGTGAGGACGCGCGTCTTGCCAGATCCCGCTCCCGCCACGACGAGAAGCGGGCCCTCGGTGGCAAGGACAGCCTCGCGCTGGGCCTCGTTCAGGTCGGCGAGGTAGCTCTCAGGGGTCGCGACTGCCACCAGCCGATGCTACCCGTGGCCCACCACGGCTTTATGAGGCTCGTTCGCGGCGCGGAATCACGGCGATCCGGTCGCCGACGGGAACGACAGCGATCGACGCGCCATAGTGGCTTGCGATCAGCTTCTCGGTGAGAACATCGCGCGGGACCCCTTCGGCCACGACCCGCCCGCCGTCGAGGAGGACCATGCGACCGGCGTACTGCGCCGCCAGGGTGAGGTCGTGCATGGCCGCGACGAGGGTCAGCCCCGATTCCGCGCGCAGGGCGTCGAGCAGGTCGAAGGCCTGCTGTTGATGGCCGATGTCGAGCGCCGCTGTGGGCTCGTCGAGAAGGATGATGCGCGCCTCCTGGGCAAGCGCTCGGGCGACGACCGCTCGCTGCTTCTCCCCCCCGGAGAGCGTGCCGAGACGGCGCTCCTCGTAGCCGATCAGGTCCAGGCGAGCGACCGCGCGGGCGGCGGCTTCACGGTCGCGCCTACCCTCTTTCGCCAGCGGGCCGAGATGTGGAGTACGGCCGAGGAGCACGTATTCGCCGACCGTCATCCAGGCAGGCGTCGACGGCTCCTGCGGCACGACCGCGATGAGGCGGGCGAGTTCGACGCGGGGCACCTCTCTGACCGAGCGGCCTCCGAGCGCGATGAGACCGGAGAACGAGACGAGCCGCGCGATCGCTCGCAGGAGCGTTGTCTTCCCGGCGCCGTTCGGGCCGATGAGCGCGAGCCACTCTCCCTCGGCCACCGACGCGTCGATCCCGTCGACGACCGGGCGCCCGCCGAGGACGACGGTGACGTCCTTCAGCTCGATCGCCGTCACGAGCTTCCTCCCCGCGTCGTCCGCAGCACGAGTGCGAAGAACGGCGCGCCGAAAAACGCGGTCACGACGCCGAGCGGGATCTCGGCGGGCGAGAGCGCGGTGCGGGCGACCACGTCGGCGAGCACGAGGAACCCGGCACCGATGATCACGGACAGCGGAAGGAGGGCCCGATAACCGACGCCAGACACGAGGCGGATCGCGTGCGGGACGATGATTCCGACGAAGCCGATGAGTCCGCTCACAGCGACTGCGGCTGCGGTGCCGAGTGTCGCCGCGATGACGAGAGCGAGCCGCACTCGCCGGACGTTGACACCGAGGCTGGCCGCCTCGTCGTCGCCGAGGCTCAGGACGTCGACGACGCGTCGCAGCGCGAGGATGACGACGATCGCGACGGCGACGTACGGAAGGATCAGCCACACGTCGGCCCAGCCCGTGCTCGGAATGTTCCCGAGGATCCAGGAGTACACCTGCTGCAACGTCTCGGCGTTTTGCTGCTGGACGAACGTCTGCCAGGCCGTGAAGAACGCCGCCACAGTGACGCCCGCAAGGACGAGCGTTGCCGCGTCGCGTTCGCGCTTCGCCGAACGGCCGACCGCGTAGGTGAGCATGACTGCCACCGATCCGCCGACGAAAGCCGCGATCGGGAGCGCACGCTGTCCACGCAACCCCTCGGGAAGATACGCGATCGCGATCGTCGCTCCGAGACCTGCACCTGCAGCGACGCCGAGAAGGTACGGATCGGCCAGGGGATTGCGGAAGACGCCTTGATAGGTCGCACCGGCCGACGCCAGCATCGCGCCGACGAGCGCCGCAAGGATCACTCGTGGAACGCGAATCTCCCACAGGATCGCCTCCTCGGTCGGCGTGAGAGACGTGGAGGCACCCGGTACGTGCAGGCGCGCGGCTGCCGACTCGAGCACCGCGCCGAACCCGAGGTCGATGGGGCCGGCGAGAACTCCGATTGCGAGCGAGAGGAGAAGGAACGCCACCGCGGAGCAGGCCCACGCGGGCGTGAGCCCGCGCGCCCGAACGCTACTCGCCCGCTCCGCAGCGACGCTCATTCGCTTACTGGCGAAGTCGCGCGAGCGCCGAGGACATCGCCCGGAAGAAGTTCACGAGCCGCGGGCCCCAGCGCGATGCGATCGAGTCGTCGATGCGGACGATCGACCCGGTGCGCACGGCGCGTATGTGATCCCAACCTGGCCGTGAGGCGACGGTCGAGGGTTTCTGCCCGCAGCACACGGTGTCGGCCAGCACGATGACGTCGGGGCTCGTCGACACGACGTACTCGGCGGAGAGCTGCGGATAGCCGGCGCCGACCGAGTCGGCCTCGTCGGCGATGTTCCGGAGGCCCAGTGAGAGGTAGACCTTGCCGACGAACGTCTTCGAGGTCGCGGAGTAGAGGTCGGGCGTCAGCTCGTGGTACACGGAGAGCCCGCCGCCGGCCTTGCGCGCCGTGGAGACGATGCCGGCGATCTTCGACTTCATGCGGTCGATCAGCCGCGTCGCTTCGGCCTCATGCCCGGTGACGAGACCGAGTTGCCTCATCTGCTGGTACGCGCCCTTGAACGTCGCGGCGCCGTCGTGGTGGATGACGGTGATCCCGAGCTTCCGCAATGCCCCCGAGAGCCCCTTGGGGTCGTACGCGATGACGACCAGATCGGGTCGATAGCCGGCGATGGCCTCGACGTTCGGGGTGTAGCCGGAGAGCGACGTCCTCGGGGCGGCCTTCGGGACGTCGGACTGGTCGTCGACCGCGACGACTTGCGAGCCGGCACCGATAGCGAACAGCGATTCCGTCGCCGTGGGCGAGAGAGACACGATCCGGCGCGGCCTCTTCCCAACAGTGACCTTGCCGTTCGAAGCAACGATCGTCACGGGGAACGAGTCCGGAGACGAGCCGCCACCTGCCGCTCCGGCGACGAGCAGGGAGAACGCCGCCACCAACGCGCCGGTGACGAGAGCTGTGAAGCGAAGCACCTGAATCCTCCCTTCCGCGAGGGGTCAGCCGGTTATGAGGAGCGCGACAGGTCTTCTGACTCGGGGCTCCCTCCCTCGCCGCCTTCCCGGCTTGCGCCAGTGGCTTCGTGGCGGGGGAGCTACTCCCCTTACAGCGGCGGGACCGTCCCGGACTTGCACCGGGTTCCCTCACCGTGCTCCTTGATTGGAGGGCGAGCCTATCATCGGACGGTGTCCGCTTCCTTCGCGCGACTGTGGCTCCCCGTCCTTGCCTGGGCAGCCCTCATCTTCACCTTCTCGTCGGTGCCGGATCTCGGGACGGGCCTGGGCGGCTGGGACCTCGTGCTGCGCAAGCTCGCCCACGCGACGGAGTACGCGGTGCTCGGCGCCCTCCTCGTACGCGCGACCGGGCGAAGCGGGCTCGCGTTTGCGCTCGGAGCGCTCTATGCGATAAGCGACGAGTGGCATCAGACCTTCGTTTCCGGTCGCATGGGCTCTCCCGTCGACGTCGCGATCGACGCCGTCGGCGTAGCTTGCGGTGTTGTCCTCTGGCAGGCCGTTCGAGCACGTCGCCTCGCATGACGGAGGTTCGCGCCGTTGCGATCGATCTCGACGCTCTCGGCGACACGCGCCCGCTGTGGAACGACTGGCTTGCCTCAACCGGAACGGTGCTCGGCCTCAACCCGGATGACCTTCCGGCCGATCGCGGTGAGGCAGCCGCGGAGCTCGACCGCCTCGGAGCGGGCAACTGGAGAGTGCTGCTCGCGCGCTACTGCGAAGAACGCGCCCCCGTCTATCTCCGCAGAGACGCGGAGACGAGCGCCGCGCTGCGCGCGCTGGCCTCAGCTGAACACGCGATCGGCTTCTTCACCGATGCTCCGGAGTCACTGGCGCGCGTCGCGCTCGCTCAGGCGGGCGCCGAGAGGCGAGCCTCGATGCTCGAGACCGGCGCGGGGGCCCTCGACCGGCTGCTGGCAGCGCTCGGAGCCAACGCCGTCGTCATCCACGGCCGCATCGAGCTGCTCGAGCTCGCGACGTAGAATCCCGCGCGTGGATCAGAAGGACATCGCAGACCGCCAACTCGACGCGCTCCTCGAGCGGCTCGATCGCATCGCCGACGAGCTCGAGCGTCTGAACCGGACGACGGAGAAGCAGGACGGGCTCACCCTCGTCGCGCGCGAGATTCGCGAGCTCACCGAGTCGATGAACGCACTCGCCTATGCCGCCCTCGGCCAGGCGCCACCGCGCGTTCGTCGGCGCGCCGGCTAAGTGAGGCGATAGACCGCCCCGTTCTGCGAGACCGCGTACAGCTCGCCTGCAGCGTCCTCGCCGAACGACGTCAGGCTGCCGACCTTGAAGGGCTCGGTGCGAAATGCGCGCGCCTCGCCCGAGACGACCTTGAAGCTCCAGATCGACCCGCTGCAGTAGTCGCCGACGACGTATCGACCTCGTTCGGCGGGTCGAGACTTCCCCCGATAGACGAAGCCGCCGACGACCGAGCAGCCTCGATCGTGCCCGTACTCGAATACTGGGAGGACGAGCTCGCCCGGACCCGCGGCCTTCTCTTCGTAGCGACGCGAGCCCTCGAACAGGTCCCAGCCGTAGTTCTCGAGCCCTGCGCTGGAGTGCGGCGTGAAGTCGACCTCCTCCACTTTGCCCTGACCGACGTCCCCGATATAGAGGTCCCCCGTCTGACGGTCGAACGAATAGCGCCACGGGTTGCGCAGGCCGAGCCCGACGATCCCAGGAGGCGAGCCCGGCTTGCGTACGTCGAGCCGCAGCATCTTCCCGAGCAGCGTGCTCATGTCCTGTGCGCGATTCTCTGGATCGCCGCCCGAGCCGCCGTCGCCGAGGCCCACGTACAAGAATCCGTCGGGCCCGAAGGCGAGCCCCCCTCCGTTGTGATTGCCGTACGGCTGGTCGACCCGAAGCAGTACCCGGGCACTGGAAAGCAGCGCACGGCTCCCTCTGGTCTTGAAGCGAACTACCCGCGTATCGCCGCTCGCATCCGTGTAGTTGACGTAGATGAAGCGATTCGTCCTGTACTTCGGATCGAACGCGAGACCAAGGAGCCCCTGCTCACCGCCCGCCTGAACTCGGCCGCGAACGTCGAGGAAGAACCCGCTCCTGACCTTCCCTTTGTCGATCACGCGAACCGTCCCACGTTGCTCGACGACGAAGAGCCGGCGCGGCTCGTTCTTCGCGTGAGCGAAGCCCACGGGCGAATCGAAGCCACGCGCGACGACAACGAGACGAAAGGCGCTGTCCGCTGCGACCGCGGAACCCGAAACAGCGCCGAGGATCGCGACGAAGAGCAGGACGGCGAGGACCGGAACGACTCGCACGTGTTCACGGTAGCCAACCGCTGTGAGCGCCTGCGACGGGAGTACGCTACGCGCTCGTGAAGGTCTTCATCATCGGTGCGGGCCAGGTCGGATCCACGGTCGTCGACGCCCTCCACGGCGAGCATGAGCTGACAGTGCTCGACACGGAGCTGTCCCGGCTTTCGGCCATCGCGTACCGCTACGACGTCGCCACGTTCGAGGGGGACGGGACGAGCAGGCGCGATCTCGCGCAGGCAGGCGTCGGCACCGCCGATCTCGTCATCGCGTGCACGTCGCGCAACGAGGTGAATCTCGTCGCCGGGATGTTCGCGCGCCGCGAAGCTCCGAAGGCGAAGACGATCATCCGCACCTCGGAGATCGAGTACGTGGACCTGTGGCGGGAAGGTCAACTCGATGTCGATTTCGTCGTCTGCCCCGAGCTCGAGACCGCGCACGCGATCAGCCGCATCATCGGCGTTCCTGCCGCGCGCCAGACTGACGTGTTCGCCGAGGGGCAGGTCCAGATCGTCGAGTTCGACGTCGAGGAGGGTGCATCCGCGGAGCTCGCGGGAGTTCCGCTCCGCCATGCGCAGTTCCCGCGCGACTCGAAGGTCATGGCGATCATCCGCAAGAACGAGATGACGCTTCCGGGAGGCGACGACGTGATCGAGCCAGGCTCCCGGGTCGTCGTCATCGGCTCGCCGCGGGCGGCGAAGGAATGGAGCGCGCTCCTCGTTCCTGGTGACGCGGCGGTGCAGGACGTCGTGATCTTCGGCGCCGGCCGCGTCGGCTCGGCGATCGCTCGAGTCCTCCTCGACCAGCGGATCGGCGTTCGCATGATCGAGGCGTCCCGCGAGCGAGCCCTGGCCGCCGCCGAGACGTTCTCGAAGGTGCGGGTCTACAACGCGACCGGACTCGAGGCAGACTTCCTCGAGCGCGAGCGCATCGGCCTCGCACAAGCGGCGATCTTCGCCATGCGGGACGACGCCAGAAACCTCTACGCAGCGTCGCTCGCAAGGGTTCACGGCGTCCCGTTCACGATCGCGGTCGCCCACGACGCCGTATCGCTGGCCGCGTTCGACCAGGCAGGCATCGACGTGGCCGTCAATCCACGCGCGGTCACGGCCGAAGAGATCGTCCGCTTCGCACACGACCCCCGCACGCAGCAGGTCGCGATGCTCGAGGGCAATCGCTACGAGGTGCTCGACGTGACGACGCGCGACTCGAGCCGGTACATCGGGGCGAAGTTCCGCGACATGCCAGTGCACGGCGCGATGATCGGAGCGATCGTGCGAAACGGATCTGCCATCTTCCCGCACGGCGACGACGTGCTCGAGATCGGCGATCGGGTCATTGTCTTCACGGAGGCCTCGAACGCGCCCTGGGTGATCGAGGCTCTGTGAGCCCAACGTCGGAGGTCGTCCTCCCGCCTCCGCAGATCGGCCCACGACGACTCATCGCCGTCGACATCGCGGCCTCGGTCAACCTCTTAGGAACGCTCAGCAAGTACCTCGGCCTCGTGGCGCTCTTCCCGGCACTGGTGGCGCTCTGGTACCACGAGCCCGTCTGGCCGTTCCTCGCTGCAGGCGCGATCACGAGCGGGTTCGGGCTTGCGCTCGAGCGGATCTCTCCCGGATCGGCGTCGAGCGTCGGCGCACGCGAAGGATTCCTCGTCGTCTCGCTGACCTGGCTCCTCGCCGCAGGGTTCGGCTCTTTGCCGTATCTGTTCGTCGGAGGCGAGCAGCTCGGCAGGCCCCTCGATGCGTACTTCGAGGCGATGTCCGGATTCACGACGACGGGCGCGACCGTGGTCACCGACTTCGACGCGCTCTCCCACTCGCTCGCGATGTGGCGCCAGTTCACGCAATGGCTGGGCGGGCTGGGGATCATCGTGCTCGCACTCGCGGTGCTACCACGGCTTCGCGTCGGCGGCCGGCAGCTGCTGGAGTCGGAGCTACCCGGACCCGAGGTCGACCAGCTCGGCGAGCGCATCAGGCAGACAGTCCGGCGCCTGTGGGTTCTCTATGTCTCACTCACGGCGCTCGAGGTAGCAATCCTGGCGCTGATCGGCTGGACGGGGCTCGACGACCGGATGAACCTCTTCGAGGCGGTCGCGCATGCGTTCACGACGATGCCCACAGGCGGCTTCTCCACGCAGGCGGGGTCGATCGGCGCGTTCGCCGCCGTCACCCAGTGGGTGGTCGTTGGGTTCATGGTGATCGCAGGCCTGAACTACGCGCTGCTTTTCCGCAGCTTCGCACGTCGCCGTCCGGGCCTCGCGTTCCGCGACGAAGAGAGCCGCCTGTACGCGATTCTTCTCGTCGCGGCCTCCGCCGTCCTCATCACCGAGCTCGCCACAAAGGCCATCGAGGGCAGTGAAGCGCCTCTGCGCAACGGCGTGTTCCAGGCCGTCGCGATCATGACCGGAACGGGCTATGCGACGGTCGACTTCGCAGCCTGGCCCACGCTCGCGCTGATGACGCTCGTCTTGCTGATGTTCGTCGGCGGCGCCGCGGGCTCGACGACCGGCTCGGTGAAGGTCATGCGGCACCTGCTCGTCGGACGCATGCTCCGCCGCGAGCTGACGCAGACCCTTCGTCCGGAGGTCGTGATGCCGATCAGGCTGAGCGGGATCGTGGTCGACGAGCGGACGCTCCGCGCGATCGTTTCGTTCGTCCTGCTCTATGTCGGCCTGTTCGTCGTGGGGGCCGGTGTGATCGCTGTCGACGCCGCCGTACAGGGACCGGACGTGCTCCCGATCGATGCCATCTCAGCGGCTGCCGCGACCCTCGGAAACGTGGGGCCTGCGGCCGGTCCAGCCGGTCCGCTGGATTCGTACGCGCCCTTCAGCGACGTCTCGAGCGCGACCATGATCGCGCTCATGTGGCTCGGACGGCTCGAGGTACTGCCGATCATCGTGCTTCTCACGAGGAGCTACTGGCGCGCATGAGCTCGGCACCTGCGCCGACGCGACCTGACGCCCACCCCTCGATAGCCCCGCCGAGACGGATCGGGGTCAACATCCGCGGCGCGCTCGGGCTCGTGGGCACGCTCGTCAAGTGGCTCGCGCTGGCACCGCTGCTTCCGCTCGCACTGGCCCTTGGCTACGGGGAGTCGCCGTGGCCCTTCGTCGCCGCCGCAGCGGGTACCGCCGCGCTCGGCATCGCGCTCGAGCGGATCGGCGGCGATCGGTCCGAGGTCGTCGGCTTTCGTGAGGGCTTCCTCGTCGTGTCCCTCACCTGGGTGCTCGCGGCCGCGGTGGGCACGATCCCGTATCTCCTCTCGGGCAACCCCGAGCTCGAGCGGCCCATTGACGCCTTCTTCGAGTCGATGTCGGGATTCACGACGACCGGCTCCTCGATCCTCACCGACGTCGAGGCGCTCAACCGCTCGATGGCCATGTGGAGGCAGTTCACGCAGTGGATCGGCGGCATGGGGATCATCGTGCTCGCGCTGGCAGTGCTGCCGCGCCTTCGTATCGGCGGAAGGCAGCTCATGGAGTCGGAGCTTCCAGGGCCGGAGATCGACGATCTCGGAACGCGAATCCGCCAAACCGCACAACGACTGTGGAGCCTTTATGTCGCCCTGACGGTGATGCTCGTGGTCATCCTGGCGACACTCGGCTGGACAGGCGTCGACGACCAGTTGAGCCTCTACGAGGCGGTAGCTCACGCCTTCTCGACGATGCCGACCGGCGGCTTCTCGACGCAGCCGCACTCGATCGCCGACTTCGCACCGGCGACCCAATGGGTGCTGATCGCGTTCATGATCCTCGCTGGGGTCAACTTCGCGCTGCTCTACCGCACGTTCGTCCGCCGTCGCGTGCGCTCGGCGCTGCGGGACGAGGAGCTCCGTCTCTACGCGGGGCTGCTGGTTCTCGGTTCGGGGCTCCTCATTCTCCAGCTCCTCGAGCGAGAGCTCACCGGCAGCGACGCCGCGTTCCGCAACGGCATCTTCCAAGCGGTCTCGATCCTCACCACCACGGGGTTTGCGACAGTGGACTTCACCGGCTGGACGACGCTGGCGCTGATGACGATCGTCGCCCTGATGTTCGTCGGCGGCTCGGCGGGCTCGACCGGAGGCTCGATCAAGGTAGTGCGCCACCTCCTCCTCGGTCGCGTGCTCCGGCGCGATCTGCGCACGACCGTGCACCCCGAGCTCGTCGCGCCCATCCGGTTGAACCGGATCGCCGTCGATGAGCGGACGCTCCGGGCGGCCGTCGCGTTCGTTCTTCTCTACGTCGGCGCCTTCGTCGTGGGCGCCGGGATCATCGCCTTCGACACCGCGCTCCAGGGGCCCGACCTCCGGCCGATCACGGTGATGGCCGTCGCCGCCACGACGCTCGGCAACGTGGGCCCGGCGTTCGGCCATGCGGGCCCGCTGGCGTCGTTCTCCGAGTTCAGCGACATCTCGACTGGGGCGATGATCGCGCTGATGTGGCTCGGGCGTCTCGAAATCATTCCCGTCGTCCTGCTCTTCACCCGCCAGTACTGGAAGCCCTGAACGAGTACGCGGAAGATCCTTCTCGGCATTCACACCTCGCCCTTCTGCGGCCGGTTTTGCCGTCACGGTCGCCGCTCGGCAGAGAAGTGCTACTTCGAACCGCCGAGAAGAGCACGGCGAAGCTCGGGAGCCGAACCCGTCGGTACGACCGCAAGCACCTGATCGCCCGGACGAATGACAGTGGACTCCTCCACGAGTTCCGTCCGGCCGTGGCGAAAGACCGAGATCAACCGTGAACCGGCAGGGACGCCGAGCCCGCCGGCCCGTTTCCCGGCCGCCGGAGACCCACCTTCGACCTGCACCTCGGCGACGATGAGCCCTTCCTTCTGGAGCTCGAGCAGGCGGACGAGACCGTGCTCTGGCATCTCGTGCTCGACGAGCCCGAGAATGCTCGTCGTCGCGCATACCGTTTGCGTGATCCCGAGCAGGTCGAAGTGCTGCTGGTTGCGCGGGTTGTTCACTCTCGCGATCGCCTTGCGGACGCCGTAGCCCTCCTTTGCGATCTGCGAGATGACGAGGTTGTCCTCGTCATCGCCCGTCACCGCGAGCACGAGGTCTGGGGGCCGGGCGATCCCGGCTCGCTCGAGCACGATGATCTCTGTGGCGTCACCGCGCATGGCGACAGGGCCGAACTCCTCCTCGAGTCGGGCAAACCGGTCCGGACGTTGCTCGACGAGCGTCACTTCATGGCCCATCTCGAGCAGCGAGCGGGTGGAATTCGATCCGACCATTCCTCCGCCCGCGACGATGACGTACATCAGGACGCCGCCGGTTCAGGAGTGGTCCTGCGTACGGTCTCCAGAAGACCAGAGATCGCCGTCTGAGTGGGACAGACAGTCTGCATGCCACGATCCGAGTAGAACTTCGCCCTGGCGGGATCGAGGATCCTGACGACGACCGTCGCGATCTCGTACCGCTGCGTGAGCACCTGGCCGATGACGATGTTGGTGTTGTCGCCGTCGGTCGCGACGACTGCGGCATCAGCTTCCCGCACGCCTGCGCTCTCGAGCACGGTCGTGTCCATCCCGTGCCCGATCACGAATCCTCCACGCCAGGCCAGCCCGAGGCGGGCAAGCGCGTCCTCGTTCTCGTCGATCACGGTGACGTCCCAACCCTCCGTGGCGAGCCCTTGCGCGACGGCAGACCCCACGCGCCCGCATCCGATGACAACCCCCTTCACGGCGCGTCAGCCTACTCCTCGAAGACTCCGCCGGGGAACGCAACCACAAGGACTTCGCAGTGCGCATTGCGGAGCACGAAGTCGACCGTCGGTGAGAAGAACCTCGATTGGCGTCGCCAGCGGGACGACGAGCCGAGGACGACAACGTCCGCACCCCGAGCCGCAGCCTCGGCGACGATCGCATGGCCGATCGATCGCGCGCGCACGGCGTCCGTCTGCACGGTGACACCGTGCTCCTCGCCGAGCAGGCGAGCTTCCTCGAGCGCCGCATCGACCCTCGCCGCGACATCGCTTGGCAGAGGCCCGGCAAGCTCGAACCGCCGAGGCACGCGAACGACGGTGATCACCTCGATCGAGCCGCCGTGCTCCTTGGCGAGCGCGATCGCGGTCGCGATCATCTCGTCACCGATGTCGCCGAGCTTGATTGGGACGAGGATGCGCTCGAACTGCGCTCCAGCTGGAAGCTCCGTGACCGCTTCGACGTGCTCGAGCAGACCGCGTTCCTGCTTCCGCCGGACGGCAACGAAGACGACGAGGCCCGCCCCCAACCACAGCGGGCCGGCATACCGAGCCCCCGAATGGGTCAGCATCGCCAGCACCCAGATGCCTGAGGTGAACGGGATGCCGATGACTGCCGGCAGGGGCACCGAGATTCCCCGAAAGCGTACGTTCGGGCGCGCGCGAAAAGGACGCTCCAGATCTGGCTCGCGCATGCGGAGGCGGATCACGGCCAGTTGTGCCGCGGTGAACGCGATGAGCACGCCGAACGAATAGAGGCTCGCGAGGAAAGCCGGGTCGCCCTCGGCAACGACCTCCGTGAGCACGATGAGGCCGATCGCGAGGCCTGCCGCAATCAGGATCGCCTCGCGGGAAACGAGCGCTCGACGTTCGAGACGGGCCAACTCACGCGGCAGCGCCCCGTGCTCGGCCAGCGAATGGGCCAGACGGGTGATTCCCGACACCGAAGTCGTCGCCGCCACGAGCAGGATCAGCGCGCCCGAGATGCCCACTGCGATGCGGAGGAGATCGACCACGACATCGGGCAGCGAGCCGTCGAAAGCCGCGGCAATGCCGACGAGCGGGGCCTCAAGCCACTCGTCTCCCAGCGCGGTCTGTCCCGCCTCCACCGGATAGGCAGAGAGTCCGATCAGGGCGATCGCGACGGTTACGACGACGACGAGACCGATTCCGGAGAACATGCTGCGAGGCAGCGTGCGACCGGGCTCACGAGTCTCCTCCGCGAGATTGGAAACCGTCTCCAGACCTGTGTAGGCGAGCATGGCAAGCGGAAGCGCAAACGCCAGGTCGCTCCAGCTCTGACCGGCCTCGAAGCCGAATCCCTGCTCCAGGACGTTCGGAGAGACGAGAAACGCCATTCCCAGCACGACGAGGATTCCCTGGACGAGAAGGTCGAGGAGGGCGATCGCCAGCGATCCCAGGCGCAGCTGCGTCCGCCGCACGAGCCGGACGCCGGCGATAGCAGCGATGAGTCCGCAACCTATGAGTGCGTCCCAGGGATCGTCGCGAAGCGATGGCGCGGAGATCGCCGCGCCCAGATAGTGGGGAGCGAAGAGCGCGGACAGCGCCATCACGATCAGGAAGTCGAGGAAGAGCACCCATCCCGTGACGAACCCGGCGAGATCGTTGAACGCACGCCGGACGAACGTCGCCGCCCCGCCCGTCTCGGGTAGTGCCGCTGTCCCCTCCGCGTAGGAGAGCGAGACCACGAAGAAGAGCGCTCCCGTGAGCAGCAGGACGAGCGGCGTGAGGCCAAGGGCCTGCGCGGCGACGATCCCGAGCGCGATGTAGAGGGACGACGCGATCTCCCCGTACGCGATCGCAAAGAGCGCGGGGGCGTCGAGGACGCGCTCGAAGCCGCGGAGCTTACGAGCCATGGCGCTTGCGTTCGAGCGTGAAACGCCCGACGCCGAGGGCGATGAAGAGACCGCCGAGGAGGAATCCCACGACTCCACCTCCTTCTGCCGCGGTGCGGACGAGCAGCGCGATGCCCATCCCGACGAAGATCAGCGAGAAGATCACGACGGACCAGCGATAGAAGCTCACGACGCCCCCGACGCGGTCACGAGGACGCGACACGGCGCGTGCTTGAGAACGTAGTCGACCGTCTTGCCGAAAACGGCCGCCTGCGAGCTCGTCAGGCGACGACGAGGCGACCCGATCACGATGATCTCGGCGTCGCGCGCCTCGGCCTCGTCCACGATCGCCTTCGCGGCAGAGCGTGCGCGCTCCAGTCGACCGACGACCTTCAAGCCGTACGAGTCACCGATGGCGACGGCTTCGTCCAGCTCGCGATTCGCCTCCACCTCGAGCTCGGGCTGGCTCTCCCCGAGCTGGCGGTCGAGAGGAACCTCGATGACGCTGAGAGCGACGATGCGAGCGCCGCGCTCCGCGGCGAGGCGACACGCCACGTCCATCGCGTCGTTCGACGGCTGACCCGAGATCACCGGAACGACGAGACGGCGGTACTCGAGCGCGAGCGCGGGGCCGAACGCCGGCGGCGCCTTTGCGATCGCGCGAAGCGGAACGTGCAGCCGCCTTCGGTAGATGACGTAGCCAGCGAGTCCGAGGGCCATCCAGCCGAGCCCGACCCAGCGCGTCGCGGGGTTCTGGTAGACGAGGACGGCGAACGATGCCCCCGTCGCGATCCCGCCCAGGATCGCGAACAGCGGCCACGCAACGCCGCCGAGGCGAAGATTCGGACGTGCCAGGTACGGAATCTCGGCGCCGCGGCCATCCAGCATTCGCAACCGCACCATCGACCCGTGCGCCACGGTGAACGACAGCGTGGCCCCCAGCGCGTACAGCGTGCCGACGAAGTTCACGTCGCCGGGCAGGATCACCAGGATCGGCGCGATACCCGCGAACAGGACGAGCGAGAGCCAGGGAGTCTTGAAACGCGGATGGAGTCGTCGCAGGGCCTCCGGGAGCTGCCGGTAGGTCGCCATCGAGTACGTGATCCGCGACGCGCCGATGACGCCGGCGTTCGTCGCGATGAACAGGATCGTCGCAGCCAGCACGCCGACGTAGATCTCGGCCGCGTCGAGCGGGAACCCTTCGAGGCCGATGTTCTTGACGACGCCGAGAATCGGATCGTTGGCATACCCCCCGTCCTCGGGCGGCAGCGCGAGCAACGTCGTCAGCTGGCCGTCGATCTCTTTCACTGGAAGCGCCGAGAGGGCGACCAGCGGAAGCGTGAAGTAGATGGCGAACACGGCGCCGGCCACGAGCTTGTACGCGTTCGGGACAGTCCGGACCGGATCACGGGCTTCCTCGGCGAGGTTCGAGACGGTCTCGACACCGGTATAGGCGAGCATCGCGACGGGGATCGAGATTGCGAGGTTCGACCAGGTCGGCGCGACACCCCAGTGGACGTTGTCGACGAGGATCTCAGGGCTGAGGACAAGAACGAAGCCGACCCCCACGAGCATGATCTGCGTCGCGAAGTCGACGACTGCGAGGGAGATCGAGAGCTTCGCCGCCTCCTGCACGCCGACGATGTTCAGAGCGACGAGCACCACGATCACGATGACGCCGCCGATGATGTCCCACGGGTTCGTCCGCAGCGGCTCCCAGAAGATCGACAGGTAATGGGGGACGAAGAACGCCGAGACGGCGACGGTGACGACGTAGACGAGCATCTGCGCCCAGCCGGCCGTGAAGCTCACGAGCTCGTCGAACGCGTGGCGCGAGAAGCTCGCCGAGCCGCCCGCCTCGGGGAAGCGAGCCGTGCCCTCGGCGTAGGTGGCGGCCGTCGCCGCGAAGACGATACCGGCGAGGACGAAGACGAGCGGTGTGAGGCCTAGCGCGTAGACCGCGGTGAGGCCGAGTGCGTAGTAGATCGAGGAGCCGACGTTGCCGTACGCCGTTGCGAAGAGCGCGGGCGTGCCGAGCACCCGCTCCATCTCGATCTCCCGCCTGCGGCGGCGTCCGGGCACGGCGGCGAAGCCTACTCCTGCCGCAAGAGCGAGGGGCCGGCTTGCGCCGGCCCCTCGTCAGGTCGAACTGGATCGCCTCGTTACGGCGTCCTGAACAGAAGCGCCTCGGTGTCCTTGGTGGCACCACCTCGGGCTCCAGCACCCCGATCGCCGTTCGTGACGAGCATGAGGCCGAGCTCGGGCGTGTTGCCCGGGAAGAGCCCGTAGTCGTACACCGACAACCCGGCGGCGTCATTGGTCTTGCCCGGCACGTCGTTGGGCAGGCCGAAGAACCGCTCACCCAACGGGGTCACCGTGAGACCGTCGATCTCGTCGCCGGGACCTCCGTAGTAGAAGTCCTGTGCGAACACGGACATGTCGACGTTCGTCGCCAGCAGATTGGCCGCGTTCATGCCGATCTGCTCACCGCAGATGTAGAGGACGGTGTTCCCTGTGTTCATCGAGTGCTCGGCGAAGAAGAACGCCGAGAGGGAGCTCGTCGACAGGTTCAGCACCCACGTGAGCTGCCTCCCGTCGGTGATCGTCGTCGGGCCCGAGGCGTCGCGGTTCAGCACGATGTAGTCGGCCGTGCCGTCCTGGTTCGTGTCCAGGATCACCTGGTGCGAGACGGGCAGGAGGTGCTCCTGCCGCTCCCACGTGTTGACCGCGAACGCCCACAGGAACGACGGGTTCGCCGAGCAGAACCCGGCCGGCACCGGGAACGTGTTGATGCCCACGGCGCGGAGATCCGGCGTCGGCGACTGTCCGCCACGACTGCCCTCAGGGATGTCCGGGCTCGTCGCGATCAGGGCGTATGCGTCGTTCTGTGCCGTTCCCACACCCTGATTGTCGAGTCCGATGATCTGAGGGAAGCTTCCCGGGATCAGGTCGGTGGTGCTCGGGACGACCTTCGCCGCCTTCCGCGGAAGGACGTGCCACGGGATGTTCACCGTGTCCCCACCGTCGTTCAGCACGACGTAGCCGTCGTACTCGTTGGTGGTCAGCGCCGCACCGGTTCCAGCCGTGCTGCCCGAGTTCATGAAGTTCCCGCGCAGCTTCGAGCCGTCGATGGTCATCGTGATGTCGAACGTCGCGTCACGTCCGAGACCCGGCTTCACGTCGACCTTCGCCGGTGCGCTCACCGACACTGCCCCATTCGATTCGTCGCCGGCGAAGCGGAACGTGGGCGTGATCGTGTACGTCCGCGCCTTGTTCTCGTAGTTACGGATGCGCACGGTCTTCTTCAGCGTCACGGTGCCGTCGACGTCGACGAAGCCGAACCCAAGCGCGCCGGTCGGTGCGCCGTCGTCCCAGGCCGCGACCGGTGCGTCGAACGCCTGGTTGACCCTGACCTCGCCGCCGCCGATGCGCGTGATCTCGGCGAGGGCTCCCGTCAGCGGATTGCTGATGATGTTCGTCTCGGCGTTGTTCATGAGCAGCGCCTTGACCTCGATCGGCTTCAGACCGAGCCCGATCGCCTTGCCCGACGCGGTGCCCTTGGCCGTCGTCTTGACACCGCCGAAGCCCTCGAGCAGCAGGGCTGCCGAGCCCGTCACCATCGGCGCAGCGCCCGACGTTCCGCCGAACGGCCCCTCGCCGGTGCCGGTTCCCGCGATGGCCGAGACCGAGGCGCCGGGCGCACCGATCTCCGGCTTGATGCGGGTCGTGCTCTC
>JAOUHF010000173.1 GCA_029865325.1 Thermoleophilia bacterium | reverse complement strand
CTCCTCGAGCGCGAGCTCGAGCCGGTCGAAGGTGCGACGAGGAATGGTCACGTTGAGCGTCGCACCCGTCGTGGGGTCCTTGAGAGTGACGAAGACCGTCGCCCACGCTTCGTTTCGGCGAAGCTCCGTGACCTCGCCCTCGACCCAGACGGCGGGCAGTCTGCCGAGATACGAGGCGATGCCGCGGTTGAACGACGAGACCGTGAAGACCTTGCGCTCGCCGTACATCATCGACTCGACCTTCGCCATGGTCGTCA
This sequence comes from Thermoleophilia bacterium, assembly GCA_029865325.1. Classification (GTDB taxonomy): domain Bacteria; phylum Actinomycetota; class Thermoleophilia; order Gaiellales; family Gaiellaceae; genus GMQP-bins7. The sequence continues at coordinate 2,646 of JAOUHF010000173.1, read as the reverse complement.
GCGTAACCGCGCCGCCCGGATTCGTCCGGGCCGGACACGGTCGTCCCCTACAGCAGGATCTCGGCGGCCGTCGTCGGGTCGCAACCGCGCGAGAGCATCTCGACGGCGTCGTGCAGATCGACCTCGCTTACTGCGAGCCGCTCGGCGAGATGAACCGGATAGCCCGACTCGAGCAGGATGTGCAGACGCCAGCTCTCGACCTTCGCCGGCTCGTTCTCGTGCCAGAGCGGGGTCTCGGTCGTCTCGGCCATGCGCGGGAGATTCGCCGTTCGCTCGGAGCTTCCTGCTCACCCCGGGACGGTACGTCGCGGTTGCTCAGACTTCTGTCGGAGAGCGCGACGATTCGTAGCGCTTCGCGAGCTCGACGATGCGGTCGTCGAGACGCTGCGCCGCTACCTCCACAGCTTGCTGGAGCTGGTCGGCAATCAAGCCGTCGGCTCGACGGAGGAATGACTCGGCCGTGCGGTCGAGCTCGTCGCGGAGCCGATTCGCAGCTTCCTCGCGGATCGCCCGCATCCGATTCTCGAATTCGAGCGCGCTTGCCTCGGCCCGTCGATCGACCTCACGTGCGATCGACCGCTCTATCTGCTCCACCTGTCCCCTCTCGACCTCGGCGAACGCGACCTCGATCCGTGCTCGCGCCTCGCTCTCCGCCCGACCGACCTGCTCGGCGACCGAATGCTCATGCTGGCGGAGCCGCTCGGTCATGTCGTCGAGTGCGCGACGACGGTCGTCAGCCTGCAATTGCAGCTCCTCGAGCGCCTGGGCGAGTGACTCCTTGGCGCTGGTCTCGAGCGCTTCGCGCAACCGAAGTCCCGCCGCACGCTGTTCCTCGACCGTTGTCCCGAGCTCGGCGGTTTCCGCCTCGATCTTGGCCTCGACACTCGCGACGCGCTGCCTCAGGCCCTGCTCGAGGGTCGTCACCGCACCCTGGAGCGCGTTCTGCGCCCGCTCGAGGTCGGCTTCCCACGCCCGCAGTCGCACCTCGACGCGCTGCTCGACCGTGGCGACCAGCTCGGCCAGGCGCTCCGAGAGCTCGCGCTCGCGGACTCCGAGCTCACCACGGCGCTGATCCGACAACCGTCGCTCCTCGGCGACGTACGCCGAAAGCGAGTCCGCATGAGCGCGCGAGATCGTGATGCGCAGCTGCTCCGCCTGCGTCGAGGCCTCCTCCTCCGCTGCGGCGCGAACGGCACGGCGGGCGTCGGCGACCAGCTCGTCGGTCCTCGCGGCGCGGGCACGCGAGCGGCGTAGCGCGAGGGCGAGCGCGATGCTCAGGAGAACCGCAGCAACGAGAGCTCCTGCGAGGATCCAGGCGGTAACAGACACGAGACCACTGTAGATCTAGAGCCGGTAGGCGACCAGAGCGGCCGCGAGCGCGACCGAGGCAGCAGCCAGCAGTCGCAGGCCGCGTTCCTCGGCAGTGATGAGCCAGCGAGCGTCGATGGGCTCGCGGGTTCCGTCGCGGAGCTCGAGCGCGCCGGTCGTCTCGACGACTTGTCGGCGCACGAGGCGGACGTGATTCGAGAGCGCGCGCTGAGCGAGCGAGAGCAGGACGGCGAAGGCAGCGGCGAGGACGGTGACGACGTCGATCTCGCCGGCGACCGCGGCGTATCCGCAGATGACCGGGAATCCGCCCCAGGCAAGTCCGAACCAGAGGTCGGAATGAAACCGTCCCCCCAAGAGCTCGAGGTTGTAGGCGACGACGAGGAACAAGCCGACGGGGATCAACGCGGCGAGCCAGGACCGAAACGAGAGCGCACCGACGACGCCGATTGCGCACGCCGCCCCGATCGAGCCGACCGCGAGGATGACGAGAACCCCGCTGGAGATCTTCGTGGAGAGAGGGCGTCCTCTGAGCTCGTCGAGCGCGTGGGCGCCGATGCCCACCGCGAGCGCGAAGGCCAGGGCAGCGGCGCCGAGCCGTCCCCATGCGATCGCCGGCGCAAGACACCCGCCGATCACGACGTACGACACGTGCCAAGCCGTGTATGGCGGGTGCAACAGGGTCACGTAGTCGCGCCAGCCACCGCGTTCGAGCGCGTACCACGAGGGACGCACGGTCGGCGGGATGCTCACGCCTTGCGTCCCCACATGACGACCCCGCCGCCGAGGCTGAGTCGGCGCACTTCGAGGTCGTGCAGCCCCGCCGCGCGCCAGAGCTCGAGCTGTCTTTCGATCGGGTACTCCGCCCAGAACGAGCGAATCGAGCCCCCTAGGAAGTCACCGACTTCCGCCCAGCCCCGGCGAAGCGCGCGTCCGGCGACGGGCAGTACTCCACGGACGTACGCCTCCCAGAGCGGCCGTGCGAGCCCGCCTGGAACCCCGAACTCCAGCGACGCAACGGTGCCTCCTGGCCGCACGACGCGCGCAAGCTCGACGAGCGTCGCTCCAGGATCCGCGACGTAGCGAAGTAGATACGTGAAGGTCAGGTGGTCGAACGCGTCGTCTGCGAAAGGCAGCGAGCTCGCGGAGGCTTCGACCAGCTCGACCGTGTCGCGAAAGCGGCGCCGGGCGAGAGTGAGCATCTCCGCGCTCTGATCGACACCCGTGACCTCGAATCCGTGCCGGATCAGCTCGGCTGCGACGAGCCCGGTTCCGGTGGCGACGTCGAGCACATGCCCGCCCGGCGGGAGCCGCGAGACG
>JAOUHF010000172.1 GCA_029865325.1 Thermoleophilia bacterium | reverse complement strand
CACGGGGTCACCGAGACGCTCATTGCGATCGTCGTCGCGCAGGCGATCGCGACCGTCGTCATCTCGGTGGTAGGCGTTGCAGCGCTCGGCAGGTTCCCGTCCGCGCCGGCTCGTGAGCTCGCCGAGGACGTGCCAGGAATCCGCTCTTTCGTCTTCCAGTCCAGTCTCGCGACAGGCGTCATCTCGGCTCGATCGACTCTCGTCCCCCTCGTCCTCGGCATCGTTGCGGGGCCGACCCAGGTCGGCCTTTTCCGGATCGCGCAGACTCCACAGACCGGGTTTGCCGCGGCGAGCTCGCCGGCCCGGCTGATGCTGCTCACCGAGCAGACGCGCGACTGGGAGATGGGCGAGCGTACCCGCGTGCTCGCCGGAGTGCGGAGCTATTCGAAGTGGGCAAGCGCCGTGATGGTCGTCTCCGTGCCGATCTTCTTCCTCGCCATGCCGTGGCTCGTCGAGGTCGTGTTCGGGAAGGCGTACAGCGGCGCAGTGGATGCCGCACGAATCGTGCTCCTGGCTGCTGCCATCCACTTCGCAATCGGATGGACGAAGTCGCTGCCCGTCACGATCGGCCGCCCGCGTCTGCGGATCGTCACGCATGGGCTGGAGACGCTCGTCGCGATTCCACTCGTCGCCGTTCTCGGCACCGAGTGGGGGGCGACGGGTGCGGCGATTGCAGTGCTCGCGTCGACGGTCGTGTTCGCGGCCGCCTGGCTCGTTGTTCTCGCCCGCTTGCGTGCTGAGGTTGCCGCGGCGGAGGGATCTGGCGGAGCGGCGTTCCAGTCGTGAAGGTCGTGATCGTCTCCGGGATCTGGCCGCCCGACCCAGGCGGTCCGGCCAGCCATGCACCCGCGCTCGCCGAGTTCCTGCACAACCGGGGTCACACGGTCGACGTCGTGACGACTGCGGACGCGGCACCAGCTGATCGCACGTATCCAGTGCACTGGGTCTCGCGGCGATCGGCGCTGCGACACTCCCGTTGTGCGCTCGCCGTTCGCCGCCGCGCTCGGGCTGCCGACGTCGTCTACGCCACGAGCATGATCCGGCGGGCGGCGATCGGGGCTCGGCTTGCTCGGACACCGCTCGTCGTAAAGCTCGTCTCCGACGAGGTGTTCGAGCGCGCCACTCGGAGCGGGCGGTACCAGGGCACGCTCGCCCAGTTCCAGCACGTCGGCGGAGCCAGGACTCGCTTTCTGCGGTCGGCGCGGAACGCTGCGCTGGGTCGTGCGCGCCACGTGTTCTGCCCGAGTGCGTATCTGCGTGACATCGCGCTCGAGTGGGGCCTCGATCCCGAGCATGTCTCCGTCCTGCCGAATCCCGCTCCGCCGCTCCCGCCGCTGCCGTTGCGCGACGAGCTGCGACGCGAGCTTCGACTCGACGGTCGTGTGCTCGCCTTCGCCGGAAGGCTCGGGCCGCAGAAGGCACTTGGGGTCGCGCTCGAGGCGGTGGCGGCAGTGCCGGATGTCACCCTGGTCGTTGCGGGAGACGGCCCCGAGCGTGCAACTCTCGAGGCTCGGGCGACCGAGCTGGGGCTCGATGGCCGGGCGCGCTTCCTCGGGAGCGTGTCGCGGGAACAGGTATTGCGGTTGTTCGGCGCGGCTGATGCGTCAGTTCTTTCGTCCGCGTGGGAGAACTTCCCGCACACCGTCGTCGAGGCCCTCTCGGTCGGGTGCCCCGTGATCGCTACCGCGGTCGGTGGGGTTCCGGAGGTGGTTCGCGACGGCGAGAACGGTCTGCTCGTCCCGCCGGACGATGTCGCTGCGCTTGCTGCAGCGATCCGGATGTTCTTCGGGGACGACGAGCTTCGACGACGGCTGGCTGAGAACGCACCGGCGTCCGTGGCCAGTTACACCGAGGACGCTGTGTTCGCCCGCATCGAGGCCGAACTCGCGCGGGCGGCCGAACGATGAAGCGGAAGCTCCTCCTGGTCGGCCGGATGCGCTACTCGCTTCCGTTGTCGCCGTCGCTCGCGCAGAAGTTCGACGCTCTCTCCGAGGAGCTCGATGTCCACGTGCTCGCAAGCGATGCGGGCGGGAGCGGCGAGGACGCGCGCTTCCGGCTCGTCCGAGGCGTGCGGCCGCGAGTGCTTGACGGCCCGAGCTTCTACGCTCTCCTGCCGTTTCGCGTCGCGCGAGAGATCCGTGAGCTCAGGCCGGACGCCGTTCTCGCACAGGGCGCCCAGGAGGCTGCGCTCGCGAACCTCGGTCGAAGGCTGGCGCGAGTTCCGACATGCGTGATCGCCGATATCCACGGTGATCCCGCCGCGCCGACGCGCCTGTATGGCTCATCTCTACGCAAGGCGCTCGCACCGTGCGCGGACTGGCTCGCGAAGCGCGGGCTCCGCGGCGCCGACGGCGTTCGCACGATCTCGGCCTACACCTCGGGCGTTGTTCGGGGCGCGGGGGTCGAGCCCACGGCGACGTTCGCGGCGTTCATGGACCTCGAGCCGTTCCTCGAGACTCGACCGCGGCCGCTTCCCCAGCCGCCGGTCGCCCTCTTCGTAGGCGTGCTCGAGCGCTACAAGGCCGTCGACGTGCTCGCCGCGGCGTGGCGCCTCGCAGCTCCGCAGGTTCCCGACGCGACGCTGCATCTCGTCGGGCGGGGCTCGCTTCGCGATGTCGCCGGGCAGCTCGTGGCCGAGCTGCCCGAACAGACGCGTTGGACCGAGGTGCTTCCGACGCCCGACGTCGCTCGTGCTCTAGACGAGGCGACGGTGCTCGTCCTCCCGTCGCGCTCGGAGGGGCTCGGGCGCGTCGTGGTCGAGGCCTTCTGCCGCGGCCGCGGAGTCGTCGCGAGTCGCGTCGGTGGCATTCCGGACATCGTCGAGGACGGGACGACGGGCCTCCTCGTGGCGCCTGGAGATGCGACGGCGCTGGCCGGTGCGCTCGTGCGGGCGCTCTCGGAACGTGGGCTCACG
>JAOUHF010000008.1 GCA_029865325.1 Thermoleophilia bacterium | reverse complement strand
ACCTCCCTTGATACAGAGTTTGTGACAATTCTGGCACTCAGACCGTCCGAGTGCCAGCCCCACCATAGCACTCCCCAGGCTTCTCGCCAAGCCGATTTGAGTCGATCGCGCTTAGATCTTGGGGAAATCGTGCAGTCTGGTGTTACAAAGTCGTGATGCGGCGTGAGTTCTCGGCAGGAGTCGTCCTGGTGCGCCGAATGCGCGGACGTTCGTGGTTTGCCGCCGTTCGCCCACAGGGAAAGCGTGTAGGGACCTGGGTTCTCCCGAAGGGGCTCATCGACCCGGGCGAGACGCCCTCCGAGGCTGCTCTCCGCGAGGGCTACGAAGAAACGGGCCTGCGCGCACGCCTCTCCTCGAAACTGGGCGACGTCCGCTACGTCTACACGTGGGAGGGCGAGCGCGTTTTCAAGATCGTCAGTTTCTACCTCGCACACAGGCGCGGGGGCCGAATCGGAGAGCTTCCGGCCGGGATGGAGCGCGAGGTGGCAGACGTACGCTGGCTTCCGCTCGCTGACTCAGCGCAGCTTCTTACGCACAAAGGCGAGCGCGAGATCGGCGCGAAGGCGCTGGAGACCCTCCGCGACGACCCTCTATAGTTGCCCCGTCGCCGATGCCGACGTTCGCCCTCAACTTCTACAACCCCGCCGTCGCCGAGCAGCTTCGAACGAGCCGAAAGACCGCCACGATCCGGCTCGGCGACAAGTCAGCGAAGTACCGCAAGGGGATGATCGTGACTGTCCTCTGCGGCGCTCGCTACGGCCAGCGCGACCGAATATTCGACGCGGTGATCGACAAGGTGGAGGTAAAGACGTTGGGCGAGCTGTCGCCGCGCGAGATCGAGCACGACAACCCACAGATCCGCCGCGTCGACGAGATGGTGTGGTTCCTCAGCCAGCTGTACAACCGTGAAGTGGGCGAGGACGACATCGTGACATTCATCCGGTTCTCCCAAATCGTTTGACTCTGTACGCGCCGCAGTTACTTCCCGGGTCGACGAATCGTCACGCCGAACAGCTCCGCTGAGCGGACCGGGTCGCCGCACTCCTCGCAGTCGACTGCGAACGCAGATGCGATCGGTGCGCGGCAACTCGGGCAGCGGTGTCGAAGCTCGCCGCCGCACTGCGGGCAACCGCCGGGCAGCGCCGGCTCGTCGTCGAGGAAGTACCGCAGCGTGTGGCCACAAACGAGGCAGAACGCCACCCAGTCCCCGAGCGTCTTGCGGCGCTCTTCCTGAATCCAGTTCCGCTTCGGCCTCGGCATTACCGTTCACTGTAGTGCGACACGGTGCGTGGCAACGCGAGCGCGGCGGCCTCGAAGCGGACGCCTTCAGGGATCTTCGTAAGACCGCAATCCGCGGTCGCGGATTGCGGTCTTACGCCTTAGTTAGAGTGAAGCCGACCCAACCGGACGACGGGAGATTGCCGAATGGCCGTACGTGAAGCCGAGCCCGTGGGCTCGCTCCAGGAGGTAAAGGAGGTCGGACTCGACCGCGAGGACCTCCTCGCCATCTACCGGCACATGCTGCTTACGCGCGGGATCGAGGAGCGTGGGCACATCCTCTACAAGCAGGGAAAGATCCCGGGGTCGTTCTATACGGGTCGCGGGAACGAGGGCGCGGCGGTAGGCGTCGGCACGGCGATGGGCCCAAACGATGTCGGGACCCCGCTGCACCGCGACATGGGCGTCCACGTTACGCGTGGTGTCGAGCCATGGCGCGTATTCGCGCAGTACATGGGACGCGAGGGCGGACCGACAGGAGGCCGTGACGGCAACGTCCACATGGCGAATGCAGAACTCGGGCTGCACACCATGGTGAGTCACCTTCCGGCGATGCTCCCCGTCGCGACGGGCATGGCACTTGCGTTCAAGATCCGCGGGGATCGGCGCGTTGCGGTCGGCTGGTTCGGCGAAGGCTCGGCGGCGCGAGGCGACGCGCACGAGAGCATGAACATGGCCGGCGTTCGGCAGCTCCCCGTCGTTTTCGTCTGCGACAACAACCAGTGGGCGTACTCGACCCCGACCTACCTCTCGTATTCCGTCGAGCACATTGCCGACCGAGCCGCCGCATACGGATTCGAGGGTGTCGTCGTCGACGGCACCGACGTCCTCGCTGTTTATCGAGAGGCCCGACGAGCTATCGAGAAGGCCCGTGAAGGCGGCGGTCCGACTCTGCTCGAGTGCCTCACCCTGCGCATGGAGGGTCATGCCGTTCACGACGACGCGTTCTACGTGCCGAAGGAGATGTTCGAGCAGTGGGCAGCGCAGGATCCAGTCGAGCGCTACCGCACCTGGCTCCACAACCACGCCGGGATGACCGACGACGAGGAGAGCGAGATCACGTCTGCCGTAAAGCGCATCCTGATCGAGGCACTGGACCGTGCTGACGAATCGCCTCTGCCGGACCCGTCATCGCTCGCGGGCGGCGTCTTCGCCTCTTTCGAGGACCTCGACACGCCACATCACAAGTAATGGCCGAGATGACCTACATCCAGGCGATCTCAGACGCCTTGCGCCTCGAGATGCGGCGCGATCCGCGCGTATTCATCCTCGGCGAGGACGTCGGTGTCTACGGTGGGGCGTTCAAGGTCTCGCTCGGGTTCCAGGAGGAGTTCGGGCCGTGGCGAGTGATCGACACGCCGCTGTCCGAGACGGCGATCGTCGGCGGCGCAACGGGCGCGGCGCTTATGGGGCTGAGGCCCGTCGCCGAGATGCAGTTCGCGGACTTCATCTCCTGCGCCTGGGACCAGCTCGTGACCGTCGCCGCGAAGCAGTTCTTCCGCGGGGGCACGCCCGTGCCGATCGTCGTTCGGCTCCCTTCAGGAGGCGGGTTCTCGGGTGGTCCTTTCCACTCCCAGAGCCCGGAGAGCTCGTTCGCGCACATCCCAGGTCTCAAAGTCGTCTGCCCGGCAACGCCGCACGACGCAAAGGGTCTCCTGGCCTCGGCGATCGAGGATCCGAACCCTGTCCTCTTCTTCGAGCACAAGCATCTTTACCGCCGCATCAAAGGGGAGGTTCCGGAGGAGCGCTACACGGTTCCCTTCGGCTTCGCGAACGTCCACCGCCCCGGAGACGACGCCACGATCGTGACCTGGGGAGCCATGGTGCACACGGCAACCGAGGCCGCAGACGAGCTCGCCAAGGAGGGCTTCGAGGCCGAGGTGCTCGACCTACGGACTCTGATCCCCTGGGACAAAGAGCGCGTGCTCGAGGGTGTCCAGCGCTGCTCAAAGGTGCTCGTCCTCCACGAGGACACGCGTACAGGAGGCTTCGGAGCGGAGATCGCGGCGACGATCGCCGAGGAGGCCTTCGAGCATCTCGACGCTCCCGTCATCCGTGTCGCAGCGCCCGACATGCCGGTTCCGTTCTCACCCCCGCTCGAGAAGGCCTTCATCCCACAGGTAGCCGATGTCGTCGCGGCCCTCCGTGACCTTGCCGCGTACTGATTAGGAGGAGAACGTGTCCACAGGAACGCAGACCGAGGTCGTAATGCCCCAGATGGGCGTCTCCGTCACCGAGGGGACGATCACCAAGTGGCTCCGACAGGTCGGCGATCCCATCGGACGCGACGAGCCCCTGCTCGAAATCTCGACGGACAAGGTCGACACCGAGGTGCCGAGCCCCGCCGAAGGAGTAGTCGCGCAGATCCTCGTCGCTGAAGGCGAGACCGTCGAGGTCGGCACCGTGCTCGCGGTTATCGCGCCTGCCGGCTCAGCGGTCGCGCCCCCCGAGCCCGCTCCCGAACCTCCAGCTCCCGCTCCCGTCGTCGAGACGCCGCCGGCCATGGTCGCGGCAGAGCCTCCCATCGACGCGCCTGTGCCCGCACCGCAAGCCGCTGCACCCGCTTCTGCGCCCGCTCCTCCTGCGGCTCCATCGGTCTCCGGGAACGGGAGGACGTTCGTCTCGCCCGTCGTCGCCCGAATAGCGGCCGAGCACGGAGTCGACCCGTCCGTAGTGCCCGGCACCGGAACGGGAGGGCGCGTGACCAAGAAGGACATTCTCTCCTTCCTCGAATCCGGTGCCATGGCCGTCCCTGCCCCGGAGAGCCCGCGCGCCCCCGCCCGGAGTCCCGAGCCGATGTCTGCTCCGGTAACGCCCGAGCCCGTGGTGTCCGAGCCCGCGCCAGTGGCTGCGGTGCCCGCGCCTCCAGCTCCGCCGCCCCCCGCGCCCCCCGCGTCGGCTCCTGCTCCCGCCCCAGCGGCTCCCGCCCCAGCTCCCGCCCCAGCGGCTCCTGCGCCGGCTCCCGCGCCGGTGGTGGTGGCGGCCGCCGCCGAAGCTCCCGCGCAGATGTCTGGCGAGGCCCTCGAGCCGATGACCGCGATGCGCCGCGGGATTGCCGAGCACATGCGCCGCTCGCTCGATACGTCGGCGCACGTTACGAGCGCGATCGAGGTCGACATGTCGCGCGTCGTCGCTCTACGCAACAAACTCAAGCCCGAGTACGAGGCGAACCACGGCGTGAACGTCACGTACCTCGCGTTCGTCGCCCGTGCGGTCATCGAGACGATCAAGGACTACCCGTGGATCAACGGCGAGATTCGCGATGAGCAAATCGTCACGCGCGGCTATGTCAACCTCGGCTTCGCGGTCGAGCTCGCCGACGGCAAGGGCCTGATCGTCCCGGTCCTCAGGAACACCGAGACGCTCAACCTCCTCGGCATCGCGAAGGGTGTCGCCGACATCGCGCAGCGCGCCCGCGAGAAGAAGCTCCTCCCCGACGAGGTGCAGGGCGGGACGTTCACGATCACGAATCCGGGCGGCTACGGCACGTTCCACGGGACTCCCGTGATCAGCCAGCCTCAAGCCGCAATCCTCGGCACCTACGCAGTCGTCAAGCGCCCATGGGTCGTCCAGGACGAGATGGGCCAGGACGTCATCGCGATCCGGCCGATCATGAACCTGACACTGACGTACGACCATCGTCTCGTCGACGGCGCCCTCGCTGGGCGCTTCCTCCGAGACCTTCGCGAGCGCCTCGAGACCTGGGACGAAGCGGCGTACTAGAAAGACGGAACCACGACGGTCCACGATGCAGTGACCCATGGCGTTCTGCGCCCGGAGTTCCACGCTGCTATCGAGAGGACGCGCGACCCCGCGTATGCGGTCGGAGCGCAGGCGTACATGAAGAGCGAGCTACCGTACCTCGGCGTCCGCACGCCTGACCTTCGCCGCGCGTGGCGCAGCGTCTTCGACGCGCATCCGATCGAGACCGAAAAAGAGTTCGCCGCCGAGCTCCGAGACCTCTGGGACGACGCGGAATTCCGAGAGGACCGCTACACCGCCCTTGCACTGCTCGATCGCTACCGGCAATGGGTCTCGCTCACCCTCCTCGAGCGGCTCATCGTCGAAGGTGCGTGGTGGGATCTCGTCGACACGATCGCCCGCAAGGTCGGCCGCTTGCTCCAGCGCGACCCGTCAGTCGCGGAGGACATGCGCGCATGGAGCCGCGACGGGAACATGTGGAAACGCCGCGTATCGATCATCTCCCAGCTCGGCTTCAAGGAGCGGACCGACCTCGCACTCCTGTACGACTGCATCGAGCCGAACCTCGACGACCCGGAGTTCTTCGTCCGCAAGGCGATCGGCTGGGCGCTGAGGGACTACGCGTGGCATGACCCCATCGAGGTGGATCGCTACGTGCGCGAGCATGCCGATCGGCTGAGCCCGCTCTCGCGCCGCGAGGCGACGAAGAACCTGGCTAGGCTCCTTCCGTGAGACGCGGCGCGTACGTGATGAACCTCGGCCTCGTGCCGTACAGCGACGCATTCGCGCTGCAGCGCTCGCTCGCCGGAGCCGTCTCGCAGGGGGCGATCCCGGAGACGGTCGTCTTCGTCGAGCACCCGCCGGTGGTCACCCTCGGCCGCCGAACCGAGACCGGCCGTGAGCTCCACATTCCGGAGAGCGCGGAGGTCGAGATCGCCGAGACCGACCGCGGCGGCAAGTCGACGTTCCATGGTCCTGGGCAGCTCGTCTGCTACCCGATCCTCGATCTCGTGAACCACGGGAAGGACGTGAAGCTCTACGTCCGCACCCTCGAGGAAGCGCTGATTCGCACGCTCGCGGCGTTCGCGCTGGACGGGCGTCGGATCGAAGGTCTCACCGGCGTCTGGATGCCGCCCGGCGGCGGCCAGGGGCCACGGAAGATCGCGTCGATCGGAGTGCACGTGTCCCGTTGGGTGACGACGCACGGCTACGCGCTCAACGTCGACCTCGATCCTGCTCCCTTCACCGAATGGATCACGGCCTGCGGACTCGAGGACGCCGCCTTCACGACGATGGCGCGAGAACTCCAACGCCCAATCACCGTCGACGACGTGCGGCCTGCGGCAGTCGAGGCATGCGCAGAGGTGTTCGAGCTCGACTTCGAGGAGCTACCTGCGGACGACCGCGCGGGTCTCTGGCCACAGAGGATCCACGCGTCCCTGGCTAGCCGCTAGGGAACTCGTCCGGGCAGCGAACCGGCTTGGGCTCGGGGAAGCGCGAGTAGGCCTCCTTCGGATCCGTCGTCTCCTTCTCGACGCCGGCCCCGTGTTTCAGCGCAACCTCGTCGACGCGGTAGCGAAGACCGCGACCCCTCTGGCGAGCACCCACCGCCAGGATGAGACAGGGGCCGTCGCCTGAGCCGACGAAGACGTGCTCCGTCCACGGCGGGCAATGCACGAAGTCCCACGCGCGGAGCCCTCGCTCCTGCCCCTCGACGATCAGGATGCATTCACCCGCGAGCACGAGGAAGTCCTCCTGCGTCTCCTCGGCGTGGTACATGCAGCTCGGCTCGCCCGGGCGCAGGATGTTCAGATTGAAACCGAGCTCGCCGAACGGTGCGTTCTCGCCCTCGAACGGCGCGTAGAACCCGAGGCCTTCGCTCTCGAACCACTGCGCCTCGCAGGCGTTCACGACGAACCAGCCGTCTCCGACGGGAAACACGCCGTGATCGCTGTGCTCGAGGGGAGCTTCGGGTACCACGGGCTCTAGACTAACTCGCAATGGAGAAGTCGCTCCCCGTCGCGGAGCGCCCGCGCCGTCCCGAATGGATGAAGGTGCGCGCGCCGAGTGTGAACTCGCGCTACTTCGAGGTGAAGGGCCTCCTGCGGCAGGGAGGGCTACACACGATCTGCGAGGAGGCGCGCTGCCCGAACATCGGTGAGTGCTGGGGCCGCGGAACCGCGACCTTCCAGATCCTCGGCGACACCTGCACGCGCGCGTGCCGCTACTGCGACGTCCATTCGGGGAAGCCGGACTCGCCGCCCGACCCGCTCGAGCCGCTCCGTCTCGCCCAAGCCGCCGCGCAGATGGGGCTCTCGCACGTCGTCGTCACCTCGGTCGACCGCGACGATGTCCCCGATCGCGGTGCCGGGCACTACGCAGCCACGATCAGAGCTCTCCAGCGGAAGCTCCCGGAGTCGACCGTCGAGATCCTCACGCCGGACTTCCTGGACATCGAGGAAGAGGCGCTCGCGACCGTGCTCGCAGCACGTCCCGACGTCTTCGGCCACAACATCGAGACCGTTCGCCGCCTCCACGCGCGAATGCGTGGAGCGAAGGCGAGCTACGACAAGGCGCTCTGGCTCCTGCGGCGGGTCAAGGAGCTCGCGGTGTATCGAGTGATGACGAAATCGGGGATCATCGTCGGCCTCGGCGAGACGAACGACGAGGTCGTCGACACGATGCGAGATCTCAGAGCCCACGACGTCGACGTCGTCACGATCGGCCAGTACCTACAACCCACGCCGAAGCACGCGGAGATCGACCGCTGGGTTCACCCGGAAGAGTTCCGCTGGTTCCGCGAGCAGGGCGAGGCGCTCGGGTTCGGGTCGGTGTTCTCGGGCCCGCTCGTGCGCTCGTCGTATCGCGCCGACGAGCAGCGCCACGCGGTCGAGACCGGCCGCGGCGCGGTCGCCTACTAGAAGCAGAAGGGCCGCCCGGAGGCGGCCCTTCTGCTTGCTGGATCAGTCAGCTCCGTTGCTCAACTGTGCTCGTCGATCCAGTCCTGAACGTCTTCGGTGTCGACGCGATACGCGAAGTCGGTGCCGCGACACCACTCGTTGAGGCCGAAGGACGTCACTGCGACGATGACGTTCGACGAGGCCCCGCCGAGGAAGACAGGCCCTCCCGAGTCGCCGCCGCACGTCCCGGCACGATCGCCGCCGTTTCCGTTCGTCTGGAGGTTGAAGCCCTTGTTGAGACCACCCTTGACGTTTACGAGCTTGGCTGGCCCCATCAAACGCGATCGGAAGGACACGACCTTCGTCGGGTCTCGATACGTGACTCCATACCCACTGACCGTGAACGCATCATCGTTCTTCGGCTTCGAGATGAGATCGTCGAGCGTCCCCTCCGGCGCCAGCGCGCCGTATTTCGGCATCGCGATCGGCTGATCGAGGATCACGAGCCCGGCGTCCCTCGTGTTCGGAAAGCCGGCGAAGTTGTCGAAGCCGTAGTCGTACAGCTCGCCGGACGTCGCGCACAGCGTGCCGAGCGTGCCGGAAGCACAGGACTCCGGGTACCCGGTCACCGGGTCGATCGTCCCGTTGAAGTTCGCCCCAGCGTTCTGCTGGAAGTACACACGAGCCGTGACCGGCGACTCTGCAGCATCCTGATCGGTGCAGTGGCCGGCCGTTAGCAACACCGTCTCCGACAGCAGCGAGCCCGAGCAGCGCCACATGAAGTCGCCCTCGCCGTCGTAGAAGACGACGAGGCCGACGAAAGGATGCTCGAAGTCGGGCACGTAGTTGTTTGTAATCGCGCCGGCCGGGACGACGGCGATCGCTGCCGCTGCGACGAGCCCGGCAAGGAGCGTAATGAGCTTCCGCACCGTTTCTCTCCCCTTTGTCTCTCGACGCCCGGCTCACCCGGGCGACGCGCTCAGTCTGCGCGTCACCCGTGCGGCCGTCAACCTAGAACCGTCCCTACCGGTGCGGCTTCGCCATCGCGTGGTAGTCGAGCGCCTCGTCGAGGATCTCGTCGGCCACGCCGGCCTCACGGGCAACCTCGCGGAGCGAGCGGCCCGACGCGGAGGCTTCCTTCACGATCTCCGACGCTTTGTCGTAGCCGATGTGGGGATTGAGCGCAGTCGCGGCCGAGAGCGTGCCCTCTGCGTACTGCTCGTTCCGCTCCCGGTTCGCCTCGATCCCGTCCACGCACTTCTCGGCGAGCAACCGCGAGGCGCTCGAAAGGAGCTTGATCGAGTCGAGGAGGTTCCGGGCCATCAGCGGGATGTAGACGTTGAGCTCGAACTGCCCGTTCATGCCGCCGATGGTGATCGCGGCATCGTTCCCGATGACCTGAGCCGCGACCTGGGTCGCGACCTCGGGCATGACCGGATTGACCTTGCCCGGCATGATCGAGCTGCCCTTCTGGAGCTCGGGCAGGAAGATCTCAGCAAGGCCCGCGCGCGGCCCGGATCCCATCAGCCGGAGGTCGTTCGCGATCTTCGTCAGCGAGACGGCCACGACCTTGAGCGCGCCCGACGCCTCTACGAGCCCATCTCTGGCCGCCTGCGCCTCGAAGTGGTCGACCGGAGCTGACACGGTAAGACCGGTGTCTCGCGAGAGGTAGTCGCGAACGCGGGCGGCGAACTCTGGATGGGTGTTGAGACCGGTGCCCGTCGCCGTACCGCCGAGCGGGATCTGACCGAGACGCGGCATCGCGTCCTCGACGCGCGCGATTCCCTGGCGCATCTGGGCGGCATACCCGGCGAACTCCTGGCCGAGCGTTACCGGCACCGCGTCCATCAAGTGCGTCCGCCCTGACTTGACGACGTCGTCGAACTCGAAGGCCTTCCGCTCCAGCGACGCGGCCAACCGTTCGAGCGCCGGAAGAAGGTCGTGGGCGATCTCGCCCAATGCCGCGAGATGGACAGCGGACGGGAACACGTCGTTCGAGGACTGCCCCATGTTGACGTGGTCGTTCGGGTGCACGTCCTCGCCGGCAAGCGAGGCGATCACCTCGTTCGCGTTCATGTTCGAGCTCGTGCCGGAGCCCGTCTGGAAGACGTCGATCGGAAACTGGTCGTCGAACTCGCCGGCTGCGACGCGATCGGCGGCAGCTGCGATTCGATCTGCCATGCCCCGATCGAGCAGCTCGAGGTCCGCGTTCACGCGGGCTGCGGCGGCCTTGATTCGGCCGAGCCAGCGGGCGACGGGGGTGGGAATCGGCTCGCCGGAGACGGGGAAGTTGGCGACGGCCTTTTCGGTCTCGCCTGCCCAGAGTGGTTGGGTGGAAGTCGTGTTGTTCATGCGACCGAGTCTAGAGGCCCGATTGCGCCCGATCGTCGTGGTTTCCCCGCAGCGCCTGTGTGGAAGGATCCCCGGCATGACCGGGGCGCTCATGCCCGACCTGTGGGAGCCGGCGGGCACGTACCTCAACACGGCGTCGTACGGACTGCCGCCGCGGCCCGCGTGGGACGCGCTTCAGGAGGCGCTCGACGACTGGCGCGGCGGGCGCACGAGTTGGGAGCACTGGGGCACTCCCGGCGAGGAAGCGCGTGCGTCGTTCGCGCGACTCGTTGGCGTTCCCCCCGAGACGGTCGCAATCGGCGCAACCGTCTCCGGCTTGATCGGCTTGATCGCCGCCTCGGTTCCCGACGGCACACGCATGTTGGCCCCTGACGTGGAGTTCACGTCCCTTCTCTTCCCGTTCCTCGTGCAGCAGCACCGGGGCGTGAGCGTCCGCTTGGTACCTGCGCGGGAGCTACCTGGCGAGATCGGCCCGGATGTCGACGTCGTCGCCTTCAGTGCAGTGCAGATGGCGTCGGGGGAGGTCGCCGACCTGGACGCGATCTCGCTCGCAGCCGCCGAGCACGACGTGATGACGGTCGTCGACGCCACTCAAGCGATCGGCTGGCTCCCGCTCCACGCAAGCCGCTTCGACGTCGTGGCCGCTCACGGCTACAAGTGGCTCATGTCGCCGCGTGGAACGGCATATATGTCGATCAGGCCAGAGCGGCTCGGCGACATCGTTCCCACCACGGCAGGCTGGTACGCAGGCGAAGACCCGCTCGAAACGTTCTTCGGTCCGCCACTCCGACTCGCCGACAGCGCCCGACGGCTCGACACCTCTCCGGCGTGGTTCATGTGGGTCGCGGCGGCGCCCACTCTGGCGATCATCGAGGAAGTCGGCGTCGAAGCGATCACTCGCCACGACGTCGCGCTCGCCAACCGCTTCCGCGCCGGACTGGGCCTCGAGCCGTCAAATTCCGCGATCGTGATGTCGGACGCGCCCGGGGCAGCCGAGAAGCTCGCTGTCGCCGGAATCCAGGCGGCCGTGCGCGGAGGACGCCTCCGCACCTCCTGGCACGTCTACAACACCGAGAGCGACGTCGATCGTACGCTCGGCGTGCTTTCAGGCTGATCGAGCCGCCGCGAGAAGCTCTTCCCAGGTGCAGAGCTTGACGCGTGGGCGACCCTGCTCCTCGCCACGCGAGCGCTCGATCGTGTCGATCGCCGCCCATCCCGCATATGTGACGACTTCGACTCCGCGCTCGGCGAGTAGCTCGTCGATGCTTCTACCGCTCGGCTTCGGGAGCGCTCCATTGCGAGCATCCTCGAGGAGTAGCTCAACGGTTTCGGCGGCGTCCTTCTTGTTCGTCCCGATCACACCCGTCGGCCCCCGCTTGATCCACCCGGCGCAGTAGACACCGGGGACGGGAATGCCATCGCCCCCGAGCACACGACCGTCGGTGTTCGGGATCGTCCCGCTCGTCTCATCGAACGGGACTCCCGGTAGCGCCACGCCGTGGTAGCCGACGCTGCGGAAGACGATCCCGCAGGGGATGACTTCACGTTCATCGGTCGCGACGGCGCGTACCCGCCCGGAAGAGTCGGCCTCGAGCCGGTTGTGGACGATCTCCAGCGCCTCGACTCGCTCGTCCCCGAGGACAGTGACGGGAGAGCCCTGGAAGCGGAGCCGCACGACGCGGGGCTTTCCCGCCGGCCTCCGCGCAGCGAGCTCCCGCAAGATCTCGACGTTCCGTCCGACGATGTTCGAAGCGCCGGCCAGCTCCGCCTCGCTCGCCGCGTCCAGCTCGAGCGCCGCGGGATCGACGAGGACGTCAGCGCCTGCGAGCTCCCCCATCTCCTGCAGCTCGGTCGGCGTCCACGCAGCCTGGACGGGACCGCGCCGCCCGAGGACGAGGATCTCCTTGATTCCCGAGGCGACGATCGCCTCGATCGCTGCGTCGGTGGTGTCCGTCGGGGCGAGCTCCTCACGCGTGAGGGCGAGCATGCGAGCCACGTCGAGCGCGACGTTCCCGTTCCCGATCACGACCGCGCGCTCGTGCGAGAGATCGAAGGAGAGGTGCTGGAAATCGGGGTGGCCGTTGTACCAGGCGACGAGCTCGGTTGCGGCCCACGAGCCGGAGAGATCCTCTCCAGGAATCCCGAGCCGGCGATCGGTCTGTGCACCGTTGGCGTAGAGAACGGCGTCGTACGCCGACGTCAGCTCGTCGTGGGCGACATCCCGCCCGACCTCGACGTTCCCGTGAAAGCGAAATCCCGGACGTTGCGCGATCTTCTCGAAGACACGGGAAGCGGTCTTCAGATTCGGGTGATCGGGTGCGACTCCGAGCCGAACGAGCCCCCACGGCGTCGGCAGCCGCTCGATCATGTCGACCTCGATCGCCGGATCCTCGCTCGCCAGCAGCTGGCCGGCTGCAAAGAACGCCGCCGGGCCGGCGCCGACTACTGCTACGCGAAACGACCGGACGGACATCCGGTGCAATCTAGAGCTTTCGCGTCAGCGGGAGCTCAGTGGCTACAACCCGAGCCGCAACCACCTAGCTCGGTGCCCTCGGGAAGATCTTCGCCCTCCTCCACCTGGAAGGAGTGGCCGCAGCCGCACGAGGAGACGGCGTTGGGATTGTCGATCTTGAACCCGGACTCTTCGATCGTGTTCAGGAAGTCGATCGTCGTTCCACGCAAGTAGGGAGCGCTGTAGGGATCGACCACGACCGGGATGCCTTCGAGTGAGAGCTCGACGTCGCCCTCGGCCGCCCCGGCGTCGAAGCCCAGCCCGTACTGAAAGCCCGAGCAACCGCCGCCTTGGATGGCAACGCGAAGGACGAGCGTCTGCGTGTCCTCCTCCTCGGCCATGAGCTCCCTGATCTTCGTCGCCGCCACCGGCGTGAGGGAGATCAGGGTGTCGGTCGGGTGCTCGACGGTTGCCATGGGCTCATCGTAGCGGACGGCGTACCGGATGCCAGCCGCGAGTTTGTAACACTCGTATCGCTTATTCTGTGCGGGATTTCCGATCCCTTCGTGCGCCTAAAGGGGGAGTGCTAGGTTTCGCCGCGAGACAGACGTCCGAGGTCCACGCGGGGGTAAACCCGTGCTTTCGAACTGGCTGCCCTTCCTCTTCTACGCCATCTTTGCGGCAGTCATCCCCGCGACCATGATCGCGGGCTCGTTCATCGTCCCGAAACGTCCGGTCGCAGGCACGCGTCAGAAGATGCTCCCGTTCGAGTCGGGAGTCTCCGAAGGCGCGCCGAGCCAACAGCGCCGGTTCACAGTGAGCTTCTACCTCACGGCAATCCTCTTCATCCTCTTCGACATCGAGATCGTCTACCTCTACCCGCTGGCCGTGCAACTCGAGGCGCTCGGCTGGTTCGGGCTCGGTGAGCTTCTCGTGTTCGTCGGGATCTTGGGCGTCGCATACATCTACGTCTGGCGCAAGGGAGCACTGAACTGGCACTGAAACGAGAGTTGCCGCTCGTCAGCGATCGTCCGCTCGCAAGAGCCGGCCTCCAGTCCGAACGGGTGCTCTGGCCCGAGCGTGGATCCGGCGTCTTCGAGCGTGAGGTCGCCGAGATCGAGGACGCGCTCCTCCTCACGACGGTCGAGAAGGCCGTCGCGTGGGCGCAGTCGAACTCGGTCTGGCCGGACACTTTCGGGCTCGCCTGTTGCGCGATCGAGATGATGTCGATCGTCTCGTCGCGCTACGACATCGCGCGTTTCGGCATGGAGCGATTCAGCTCCTCGCCGCGGCAAGCCGACCTGCTGATCATCTCCGGGCGCGTGGCCCACAAGATGGCCGCACCTCTGCGCCAGGTCTACGATCAGATGCTCGAGCCGAAATGGGTCATCGCCATGGGCGCATGCGCGAGCTCTGGCGGGATGTTCAACAACTACACGATCCTGCAGGGCGTCGACAAGATCGTTCCCGTCGACATCCACGTTCCCGGCTGTCCGCCCCGTCCCGAGGCGCTGATGGAAGGCATCGTCAGGCTCCACGAGAAGATCCGCGGTGGCGTGCCGCCGGCGTATCAGATCCGCGGAGTGGCGGAATGAGCGCGTACGCAGGTGTTCCCGGAGTCATCGAGACGCGCGAGGCCTTGGGAGAGACGACGCTCGTCGTCGATCCTGCCCGCCTGGTCGAGGCCTGCACATACCTGCGCGACGAGCACGGGTGCAACTTCCTGAGCGACATCGCGGCCGCCGACTTCCTCGGCTGGGGCGAGCAGCAGGTTGCCGGTTACATCGGCACGGCATCGGGCCGCGACCTCCACGAGCCCGGATCGCAGGGACTCTCACACGTGCCGGCACCAAAGCCGAAACGGTTCTCGGTCTCGTACCAACTCATGCGGGTCGGCGACGAGCCTGAGCGCGTCCGGGTTCAGGTCTGGCTCGACGACGGCGAGCCCGTCGCGAGTGTGCTTCCAGTGTGGCCCGCCGCCGACTGGTTCGAGCGCGAGGCCTGGGACATGATGGGGATCCGCTTCGAAGGCCATCCCAACCTCGTTCGGATCCTCATGACGGATGACTGGGAGGGCCATCCGCTGCGCAAGGACTATCCGCTCGGCGGCGAGCCGGTGCGGTTCTCGGACGAGAACTAAGCGCGATGACCGTCCTCCCTTCCACGCGGATCTACGAAGGCACGCGCATTCCGCACCCGGTGCCGACCATTCTCGAGGTCGACCCGACTGAGCATCGGCTCGAGGACATCCTCAGGATCAACTTCGGCCCGAACCACCCATCCACGCACGGCGTCCTTCGCCTGATCGTCGACCTGGACGGAGAGACAGTGGCGGGGATCCGCGCGGTCATCGGCTATCTCCACACCGGCTTCGAGAAGAACATGGAGTCGAAGTCGTGGTGGAAGTCGATCACCTACGCGCCGCGTGTCGACTACGTCGCCTTCCACGCGAACGAGCTTCTGTATGTCCTCGCGATCGAGAAGCTCCTCGGTATCGAGGTGCCGCGCCGCGCTACGTGGGCCCGGATGGCGATGGCGGAGCTCAACCGCATCCACTCCCATCTCGTGTGGCTTGGAACCTCCGCCCTCGAGATCGGGGCGATCTCGCTCTTCTGGTACGCGTTCGACGATCGCGACGAGATCCTCGACTTATTCGAGATGGCCGGTGGGACGCGCATGCATACGCGCTACGTCCAGGTCGGCGGGCTCGCCGAGGACCTGCCGCCGAACTTCACGAAAGAGGCCCGGAAGTTCTGCGAGTCGATGCCGAAGTCGGTCGACCAGTACGAGGCGCTCCTCGACCGCAATGCGATCTGGCTCGAGCGCACAAAGGGCATCGGGCTTCTCTCCGCGGATGACGCGCTCGCCTTGGCGCAGTCCGGCCCAATGCTTCGCTCATCCGGCGTCAACTGGGACCTGCGGAAGAACATGCCGTACCTCGCCTACGACGAGGTGGAGTTCGACGTGCCGGTGTACCCAAACGGCGATGTGTACGACCGGTACAAAGTTCACATGGACGAGATGCGCGAGTCGGTGCGCATCGTCCGCCAGTGCCTCGACCGCCTCGACGAGATGGACGGCGAGCCGTGGATCGCCGACGACCGCAAGGTCGTGCTCCCTCCGCGGCATGAGTTGCACACCTCGATGGAGTCGCTGATCCATCACTTCAAGATCGTCACCGAGGGATTCACGGTTCCCGAAGGAGAGGTCTACGTGGCGATCGAGTCGCCCAGAGGCGAGGCGGGGTGCTACCTCGTGTCGGACGGGAGCGCGCGGCCATGGCGCGTTCGCTTCCGCGCCCCCAGCTTTGCTGCGCTTCAGGCCACGGCAACCGTCGTGCAGGGCCTCCTGATCGCGGATCTCGTGGCCGTGGCCGGGTCGCTCGATCCGGTCATGGGGGACGCCGACCGATGAGCGTGGGCGCCCAGATCCAAAGGCTCCGCAAGCAGTACCCCGAGTCGACGTCGGCGGTCTTGCCCGCGCTCCGCCTCGCGCAGGAGGAACACGGCGGCTGGCTCCCGCCCGAGGCGCTCCGTGAAGTTGCAGAGGCGCTCGATCTCACGCCCGCACATTGCCTCTCGATCGCGTCGTTCTACGACCAATTTCGCCTCGAGCCGATGGGCCGAACCGTCATCGAGGTTTGCACGAACGTCTCGTGTGCGCTCTCGGGAGCGCAGCAGGTCGTCGAGGCATTCGAGCGGGAGCTCGGAATCGACGCCGGCTCGACCTCGGAGGACGGCGCGTTCACGCTCGGCTCTGTCGAGTGTCTGGGAGGCTGCGGCTGGGCCACGGTGGTAGCGGTCGACAACCGCCATCGGTTGCGCGTCCAGGCAGCTGACGTCCCTGGGATCGTGGAGGAGCTCCGTGCCTGAGCGGCCGCAGATCGTGTTCGCGGGGACGAACGGCGGCGCTCTCACGCAGTTCGAGGACTACGCAGCAGTCGGTGGGTTTGCACCGCTCCGCAAAGCACGCTCGATGGCGCCCGACGACGTCATCGCCGAGCTCGAATCCTCGGGACTCCGCGGGCGCGGAGGCGCGTTCTTCCCCACGGGTCGAAAGTGGGCGTTCGTGCCCAAGCCCGACCAGCTCGCGAAGCCGCACTACCTCGTGGTGAACGCCGACGAGTCGGAGCCCGGGACGTTCAAGGACCGCGAGATCATGCTTCGCGTCCCGTTCCGATTTCTCGAGGGATGCCTCATCGCCGCCCACGCGATCTCCTCGCAGCACGTGTTCGTCTACATCCGTGGCGAGTACGAGCAGGAGTTCGAGGTGCTGCGCGAGTCGTTGGAAGCGATGCGCAAGGCCGACCTGCTGGGCGGTGTCACGGTTGTCATCCATCGTGGTGCCGGTGCGTACATCTGCGGCGAGGAGACCGCACTGCTCGAGTCGCTCGAGGGCAAGCGCGGCCAACCGCGTACCAAGCCGCCCTTCCCCGCGATCGCCGGGCTCTACGCCGCGCCAACGGCGGTGAACAACGTCGAGTCGATCACGACCGTGACATCGGTGCTCGAGCTTGGCGCCACGGAGTACGCGAAGCTCGGTGTCGAGAACTCCACGGGAACGCGCGTCTTCTCGCTTTCGGGAGACGTGGTGAACCCTGGGAACTACGAGCTGCCGCACGGGATCACGCTCCGCGAGCTGATCTACGACGTCGGCGGCGGTGTCCCCGGCGGGCGCGAGCTGAAGGCGATCATCCCCGGCGGATCGTCGACCTCGATCCTGACCGGAGCCGACATCGACACGCCTCTCGACTTCACCTCACTCGTGCAGGCCGGCTCCTCGATCGGATCGGCTGGCGTGATCGTCATCGACGAGCGCTGCTGCATGGTGCAGCTCGGCATCCGGGTCTCCCAGTTCTACGAGCACGAGTCGTGTGGGAAGTGCACTCCCTGTCGCGTCGGGACGCGCTGGCTGACGCAGATCCTCCAGAAGATCGAGGGCGGCCGCGCATCTCAGCCCGATCTCGACCTCCTGCTCTCCGTCTGTGACCGGATCATGGGCAAGTGTCTGTGCCCGCTGGGCGACTCTGACGCGATCGCGGTGCTGAGCTACGTCGACCGCTTCCGCGACGAGTACCAGGCGCACATCGACCTCGGCCGCTGTCCCTTCGACGGCGAGTCGTCGCTCGAGGGGATCCTCGCCCCCTCGGCGATGCACGAGAGCCCCGCTCACGGGATTGCGCGTGTCTGAGCTCGTCGCTGTCACCATCGACGACCGGCCGGTCGAAGTGCCGAAGGGCACAGGGCTCGTCGAGGCAGCGCAGGCCGCGGGAGTCGAGATCCCGGTGTTCTGCTACGAGCCGCGCTTGGGCCCACCGGTCGGCGCGTGCCGCATGTGCCTGATCGAGATCGAGGGAATGCCGAAGCTGCAGGCCGGATGCACGCTCACCGCCACCGACGGCATGGTCATCCACACGGCCGCGACGTCGGCCAAGGCTGCCGAGGGCCAGGAGGCCACCCTCGAGTTCATCCTCGTCAACCACCCGCTCGACTGCCCCGTCTGCGACAAGGGTGGCGAGTGCCCGCTCCAAGACCTCGCGTTCCGCTACGGGCCGGGGAACACGCGGATGACGCTCCCCAAGCTCACGGTCGACAAGCCGATCCCCGTCTCGCCGCTGATCGCGCTCGATCGCGAGCGCTGCATCCTCTGCTACCGCTGCACGCGCTTCTCCGAGGACGTCGCCGAGGACGGTCAGCTGATCGCGCGAAACCGCGGTGCACGCACCGAGATCGCCACGTTCGAGGACGAGGCGTACCGCTCGCCGTTCTCGGGCAACGTGATCGAGCTCTGTCCCGTGGGCGCGCTCACGTCGACGCTCTACCGCTTCGCGGCACGCCCGTGGGACATCCAGAACGTCCCGACGATCTGCACGGCGTGCCCGGTCGGCTGCAACGTCTCGGCGACGATTCGCGAGGGGAAGGTCAAGCGCATCCTCTCCCGCAACCATCCGGAGATCGACCGCGGCTGGCTGTGCGACAAGGGGCGCTTCTCGTACCCGCATCTCCGCGCCGAGGACCGGATCACGACGCCACTGCGCCGCGGGAAGAAGGGTCTCGAGGAGATCACGTGGGACGACGCGCTCGACTCCGCCGAGGAGATGCTGCGCAACGCGGGCGGCGCGATCGTCACCGCTCTCTCCGGCTCGGAGACGACCGAGATCGCGTATGCGCTAGGCCGGCTCCTCCGCGGGGGCCACGGAGCACATTCCGCCGTCATGCCCGAGGCGACGTCAACCGCACTCGAGGCGTTCCACCTGCCGCTCAGCGCAATCGGTGACGCCGAGATCATCGTCGTGGTCGGGGACGATCCGGTCGTCGAGAGGGCGCCGATCGTCGACCTCTGGATCAAGGAGGCACGCCGACACGGCGCCGAGATCGTCGTGTGCTCGCCGGCAGGTGACCTTGCGACGGAACCGGGCGGCGCGGCAGCTCGCTGTCAGGAGCTCGCGACTCCGCGCGACGCTCTCGGAAAGAAGCTCCGCGCGGCCGAGCGTGCCGTCCTGATCTGGTCGGGGCCGGGCGGCGGCGGAGGCGCGCGCCTTGCCGAGCTCGCGCACGAGCTCGGGCTCGAAGAGAAAGCCGGATCGGGCGCCTTCCACCTTCCAGCGACGGCGAATGCGCTCGGCGCCGCGGCTGCCTGGGCGGCGTCAGCGGATGCGGATGAGGCCAATCCGGAGCCGATCGAGCTGCTGATCGTGTCCGGCGACGAGGCCGCGGCCGACCCGAGCGTTCGCGCGCTCGCCGAGGAGGCCAAGCGCGTCATCGTCCTGACGATGTTCCACGAGCTCGCAGCAGGCTGGGCCGATCTGATTCTCCCGTCGACCGCTGCGCTCGAACGAGACGGCACGACGATGAACCTCGAGGGCCGCGTGCAGCGGCTCCGCCGCGCGGTTCCGCCCCCTTGCCCAGACGAGCTCGCCTGGATCGCGAAGCTCGCGGCGCGCTTCGACGTCGAGCTCGCGTCTGAGGCGCCAGGAGTGTTCGAGGAGCTGGCGGGACATCTCTTCCGTGACCTGGCGCTCGACGATCTTGGCCTCCACGCCCCTCTCCCCGCGCGCCAGACCTACGAGACCCCGGCGCCGTCAAGCTCCTTGCCAGCGGCGTCACCCGCCGCGTCCCTCGAGACTGAGGACGGCGCATTGCGCCTGCAGCGTTTTCGCGCGCTCTTCTCGGGGCCCGCGGTCGAGCGCGTCGCACAGCTCGACTTCCAGCGACCCGATGCCGAAGTCGAGCTGGCGACCGCGGAGGCCGAGCGACGTGGGATCACCTCGGGCGACGCCGTCTTCGTCCGCTCGAACGGAACGTCAGTTGAGCTTCGAGCGCGTGTGAACCGCAAGCTGATCGAGGGGGTCGCACGCATTGCCGACGAGCACGCCTCCGACCTCCACGCTGTCGTCGAAGTGGTGAAAGCCTGATGCAAGTCGAGTGGTACGTGAGCCTCATCCAGGCCCTGGTGGTCATCAACCTCGTGATGGTCACATTCGCGTACCTCACGCTCGCCGAGCGCAAGATCATGGGGCGAATGCAGCTGCGCTACGGGCCGAACAGAGCCGGGCCGTACGGTCTCCTGCAGCCCATCGCCGATCTCCTCAAGCTGCTCAACAAGGAGAGCTTCCAGCCGACCGCGGCGATCGACTGGCTCTACGTCCTCGGGCCCTTCCTGGCGGCGTTCACCGCGCTGACGACGTTCTCGGTGATCCCGTTCGGGCCCGGCTGGGAGATCGGCGGCGTCTACGTCCCGGGTCAGGTCGCCGACATCGACATTGCGCTGATCCTTATCTTCGCCATCGGCTCCATCGGGATCTACGGCTTCATCATCGGCGGCTGGTCATCCGACTCGAAGTACGCGCTCCTCGGCTCCATGCGCACCTGCGCGCAGCTTGTCTCGTATGAAGTCTCGCTCGCACTTTCCGTCCTCGGCGTCGTGATCATGGCCAAGTCGCTGTCGCTCACCGCGATCGTCGAAGCGCAGTCCGACACCGTCTGGTACGCGGGGCCCCAGTTCGTCGGACTCGTCGTCTTCTCCCTCGCAGGTACGGCCGAGACCGCTCGCGCACCTTTCGACCTCCCGGAAGCCGAGCAAGAGCTGGTGGCCGGCTACCACACCGAGTACGGCGGAATGCGCTTCGGGCTCTACTCGATGTCCGAGTACATCAACCTGATCACGCTCTCGGGGCTCTCCGTCACGCTCTTCCTCGGCGGCTGGCACGGCCCCGGCTGGGAAGGCGCCACCTGGGCCGGCCCGCTCTGGTTCATCGCGAAGCTCCTCATCCTCCTCTTTCTGTTCATCTGGATGCGTACGACGCTGCCGCGCCTTCGCTACGACCAGCTCATGCGCTTCGGCTGGAAGATCCTCCTGCCGGTCGCAATCCTGAACGCCATCGTGACCGCGATCGTGGTGGTCGCCGTATGAGCAACGCCCGCCTGTGGCTCGCGTTCGCGGGAGCCGATCTATGAGCCCTCAGCCCTTCGGCACCCTGAAGGGTTTCGGGGTCACCTTCCGGCAGATCTTCCGTAGGCCGATCACGCAGCAGTATCCGGAATACAAGCGCCCGGTGTATCCGCGCTTCCGCGGCCGACATCGGCTCTGGAAGCACGAGAACGGGCTGGAGAAGTGCGTCGGCTGCTCGCTCTGCGCGGCTGCTTGTCCTGCCGACTGCATTCGCGTGGTCGCCGAGGAGAACACCGCTGAGAACCGGGTTTCCGCGGGCGAGCGCTACGCTCGGATCTACGAGATCAACATGAGCCGTTGCATCTTCTGCGGCTACTGCGAGCTCGCCTGTCCGTTCGACGCCATCACGCTCGGGAACGAGTTCGAGATCGCCGAGTACTCGCGTGACGACCTCATCTACACCAAGGACATGCTCCTGGCCGAGCCGATCAAGCGAGTGCCCGTGGCAGATCGTGATCGCTTCGACACTCCTGAGCCCTCCTACAAGACCAGGAGTTAGACGTGACACGGACCACCACCGACACAGCTGCCGCGAAGCGGACGCCTTTAGGGTTTTTTGAGCAATGAGCAACGTCCTCGTCTGGATCATCTGGTTCCTCGCGGCCGGCGGGTGCCTGGCGACAGGAGTCGCGGTCGTGAGCGTTACGAACCCGTTCTATTCGGCTCTCGCGCTCATCGGGAATCTCGCATCACTCGCCGTTCTCTACCTCCTCCTCGCCGCAGAGTTCCTCGCTGCGGCTCAGGTGCTCGTCTACGCAGGCGCGGTCATGGTCATGTTCCTCTTCGTGGTCGCCTACCTCGGCGGTCGGGCCGACGCACCGTGGGCTGGAGGGCCGCCGCTCCTGAGAGCGGCCGCGGTCGTCGCCGCAGCGGCGCTCCTCGTCGAGGTTGTCGTCGTGGTCGGGCTCGCGTGGGGAGACAACCTGCAGGAACCGGCGGAAGTGTCGGACTCCTTCGGAAGCCCGGCCGAGATTGGCGAGCTCTTCGTCACGAGCCACCTGCTTGCGTTCGAGATCACCTCGATCGTGCTCCTCGTGGCTGCGATCGGGGGCGTCGTGCTGGGAACGACGCCCGAGAAGGAGGAAGCCGAGTAGTGGACGGTCCAGATATCGGCTGGTACCTGATCGTCGCTGCGCTTCTGTTCGGGATCGGAGCGCTCGGCGTGATGATGCGGCGGAGCCCGCTGATCGTCCTGCTCTCAACCGAGATCATGCTCAACGCTGCGAACCTGACCCTAATTGCGTTCGCGCGCCAGCAGGGCGATCTGGACGGACAGATATTTGCGCTGGCCGTGATGGCCGTCGCAGCGGCCGAGGTCGCCATCGGCCTTGGTCTGATCGTGGCAATGGCACGACGCCGGATCGTCCTCGACGTCGACCAGGCAAGCGCGCTTCGCGGCTAGATGATCGCCGGCGGCTGGATCTGTCTGCTCGCGCCGCTCGCCGGTGCGCTCGCGATCGTGCTCGCCGGGCAGCGCATCTCGCGCCGCACGGCCGGCTGGATCTCCACGTTGACGACCTTCGTCGCGTTCGGTGGCGCGCTCATGGCGTTCCTCGGACTCTGGGCTGCCGACCCGGACGACCGGGAACGAGTCTCGACCGCCTACACATGGCTCGCCGCGGGCGGCTTCGAGGTCGGCTTCCAGATCCTGGTCGACCCGCTCTCGAGCGTGATGATGCTCATCGTCTCCGGCGTCGGCGGCCTCATTGTCTGGTACTCGATGGGCTACATGGCCGGCGACGACGAGGAGCGTCGGTACTTCGCGTACATGTCGATCTTCGTCTTCTCGATGCTCATGCTCGTCGAAGCTGGGAACTTCCTCCTGCTCCTCGTCGGATGGGGGTTGGTCGGCCTTGCGTCCTACCTGCTGATCGGGTTCTGGCACAAGCGGCCCGAAGCCGTCGCAGCGGCCAAGAAGGCGTTCGTGATGAACGCGATCGGCGACGCGACGTTCGCGCTCGCATGTGTCCTGCTCATCTGGGAGACGGGAACGCTCGAGTTCTTCGGCGTCTTCGCCGAGGTCGACTCGCTCTCGACCACGAGCGTGAACCTGATCGCTCTCGGCCTGCTCGGCGGCGCGGTCGCCAAGTCGGCGCAGATCCCGCTACAGACGTGGCTCCCCGACGCGATGGAAGGCCCGACGCCGGTCTCCGCGCTCATCCATGCGGCGACGATGGTGACAGCGGGGGTCTACCTTCTCGCCCGCGCGAGCCCCGTGTTCGAGGCCGCCCCCGACGTCCAGCATCTCGCGGCCATCCTCGGCGCAGCAACTCTTCTCGTCGCCGGGCTCATTGCCCTCGTGCAGTGGGACATCAAGCGCGTCATCGCGTACTCGACGATGTCGCAGATCGGCTACATGTTCATGGCCGCCGGGATCGGCGCCTACGGCTACGCGATCTTCCACCTGATGACGCATGCCTTCTTCAAGGCGCTGCTCTTCATGTCAGCCGGCGTCGTGATCCACCACCTGCAGGGCGAGCAGGACATCCGCAGGATGGGTGGGCTGAAGAGCGTGCTGCCGAAAACCCACATCGCGTTCCTCGTGGGGACGCTCGCGCTCGTCGGCATCCCGCCGTTCGCCGGTTTCTGGTCGAAGGACGGAATCATCACGTCGGCTTTCGCCACCGGTGGAGCGCTCGGCTGGTCGCTCTATATCGCCGGGCTCGTCGGTGCGCTGCTCACAGGCGCCTATGCGTTCCGCTTGTACTACACCGTCTTCCGGGGCGAAGCACAGTCTGCCGAGGCAGAGGCTGTGCATCACGAGCACGGCGAGGGACCGCGCTCGATGCTCGTCCCCGTCGGCATCCTCACGGTTCTCTCGACGATCGGCGGTCTCGTGGTGATCCCCGGCGTCTGGCACCCGTTCACGAGCTGGATCGGCGAGACGGCCGAGCCCCTCGTCGAGCCGACCGTTCTCGAGGATTACGCGATGAGCGTGCTCGCCGTGGCGCTCGGGCTCATCGGCTTCTACGTGGCGCGGCGTGCCTTCCACGCCGGCCGCCAGCTCGTCACGAGCCCCGGCGCCTGGCGCGTGCTCGAGCACAAGCTCTACTTCGACGAGTTGTACGACGCGCTCTTCTATCGCCCCGCGGTCGCGATCTCGACAGCCCTTCGAAGGAACTTCGAGGAGCCCGTGATCGAGCGGTCGCTCGACGAGATCGGGTCGGGAACCATCCGGGTCGGCGACGACGTAGCGCGTGTGCAGTCAGGCCTCCTGCGGGCGTACGCCGTTGCGATCGCCGCCGGCGTCTGTGTCCTTGTCGTCGTCTTCGTGGCGGTGCGCTAGGTCATGCTGACCACGGCTCTCATCCTGCTTCCACTTATCGGTGCGCTCGTCGTGGCGGTGCTACCGCTCCCGCGCACCACCACTGCTGGGCTCGCGTTCCTCGTGGCACTCATGGAGGTCGGCCTCTGGATCGTTGCCGCCTCCCGCTTCGACTTCGACGAAGGCGGTCTACAACTCGGAACGTCGCGCGAGTGGGTGGAGAGCCTGGGCATCTCCTACTCGGTCGGCTTCTACGGCTTCTCGCTCTGGCTGACTGGCGCCGCGGCGATCGTCTCGGCGGCCGCCATCGGCTACGCGATGTGGGTGGGGAGGGACCGGCCGCGCGCGTACCACGCCCTGATGCTCTTCCTCACCGGCGCGATCGTCGCAACCTTCGCAGCGCAGGACCTGCTCCTCTTCTACGTGTCCTTCGAGGCGATGCTGATCCCGCTGTACATCCTCGTCGGCGTGTGGGGCGGTGCTCGGCGCCAGGCCGCCACGCTCACGTTCGTCGTCTACACGATGGCGGGCTCGCTGCTGATGCTCGCGTCCGTCGTCGCATTCGGCGTGACGCAGGGGACCTTCAGCCTGCTCGAATCGGGGACGAGCGACAACGTCTGGATCTTCCTCGGCTTCGCGGTCGCGTTCGCGATCAAAGCACCGCTCTTCCCCTTCCACGGCTGGCTACCCCTCGCGTACCGCGAGGCGCCCGTCGAAGTCGCGGCCGTTCTGTCTGCCGTCGTCTCGAAGACCGCGATCTATGGGTTCCTGCGCATCGGCCTTCCGAAGTTCCCCGAGCCGGCGGACGATCTCTCCGGCGTCATTCTGGTACTCGCCGCAGCGGGCCTCGTGTACGGGTCGCTCCTTGCGTTCCGCGCGCCCGATCTGCGGGGAGTCGTCGCCTTCTCCTCGATGGCGCAGATGGGGCTCATCACGCTTGGCATCTTTGCCTTCGACGATCTCGGACTCGACGGCGCCGTGCTCCAGTCAGTTGCGCACGGCCTCATCTCGGCGAGCATGTTCCTGCTCGTCGGCATGGTCGAGCACCGCTGCGGAACCGGCGAACTCACTTCGCTGGGAGGAATGGCTCGCGGGCGACCGGTGCTGGCAACGGTCGTGATCGTTGCGGGAATGATCGCGCTCGCGGTGCCGGGCTCGGCGACGTTCGCGGGTGAGTTCCTGATCATGGCCGGGGTCTATGACCAGGGTTGGGGCTACTCGGTCGTCGTCGCACTCGGGATCGTGCTCGCAGCGATGTACACGCTGCGCGTCATCTCCGCGCTCTTGCACGTGAAGCCCGGATCGGCCGTGCGTGACGAGGCTCTCGACCTCCGACCGGGTGAGCTCGCCCTCGTGCTACCGCTGCTGCTCGTCCTTCTCGTGCTCTCCGCCTGGCCCGCACTCATCAGCCAGAGCTCGTTCGCGGGCTCGGGCGCCGCTCAGTCGATCGTCGAGGCGTTCAGATGATCGACACGCCGACCGTCGACTGGCTCGCGCTCTCCCCGTCGGTTGCGCTGCTCGGCGCCTCCGGAGTCGCGCTCCTCGCTGCGGTAATCGTCCCGGACTGGATGCGGAAGAGCGTCGCGGCGGGCGTGGTGCTCATTGGATTCGTGCTGGCAGCCGTGCTGGCAGGGGTCGTCTTCGACGAGACCCCGACCCCCGAGGTGCTCCTCGACGGCTCGATGGTGCGCGATCGAATCGCCGCCTTGACACAGGTCATCCTTGCGGTGACCGGGGCGGTCGTCGTCCTCGCCTCCTGGGCCGAGCGGCGCCGCGACAACCACGGCGAGTACTACGCCCTGCTCGCAGCTGCCGGCGCCGGGATGGTGTTCTTCGTCAGCGCCGACAACCTCATGACGCTCTTCCTCGGGCTCGAGTGGTTCTCGCTCTGCCTCTACATCCTCGTTGCGCTCGACACCGAGCGCGCGACGTCGCTCGAGGCCGGGCTCAAATACCTCATCGTTGGCGGCTTCGGGTCTGCTGTGCTGCTCTTTGGGTCGGCGTTCGTCTACGGGGCGACGGGCGAGCTCGGATTCGCCGAGATCGCGGCGGCCAACCCCACCGACGACGTGTTCCTCCTCGCCGGTCTCGCGATGATCCTGGCGGGATTGGCCTTCAAGGTCTCGGCCGCGCCGTTCCACATGTGGACGCCCGACGTCTACCAGGGTGCGCCCACGTCCGTGACGGCCTTCATGTCCGCGGCAACCAAGGCCGCAGCGATGGTCGTGATGCTGCGCGTCCTCGTCACGGCTTTCCCTGACCAAAGCGAGATCTGGACGATCGCCGTGGCTGTGCTCGTGTGTATCTCGCTCGCGTGGGGAAATCTCGCGGCATTGGCGCAACGAGACGTCAAGCGCCTGCTCGCGTACTCCTCGATCTCGCACGCCGGCTTCATGCTGATGGCGATCGCCGCTGACTCGGAGCGTGGCGCCGAAGCGCTTCTCTACTACCTCGTCCCCTACTCCGCGATGTCCGTTGGTGCCTTCGCAGTGGTGGCAGTTCGCGAGCGCGAACTGCAGCGCCCCGTGACGCTCGAGTCGCTCGCCGGCCTCGGCTGGGAGCGCCCGTTCTACGGAATCGCGATGTGGACTTTCATGCTCGGCATGGCCGGCTTCCCGCTGACGGGTGGCCTGTTCGGGAAGCTGTTCGTCTTCTCGGCCGCGTACGACTCCGGCGACTGGTGGCTCGTTCTCATCGGAGTTGCGGCAACGGCCGTCTCGCTCGGGTACTACCTCAACGTCGTGCGCTGGATGTACATGCGGGCGGGTGGAGAGCTGCGGCTCGCGCCCGCGGGTGGATCACCGCCAACAGATCCGGCACTCGGAGTTGCGATCGGCGCTGCCGTGCTCGTCACGGTCGGGTCCTTCTTCGCCGCCCAGCCCATCCTGGACGCAGCAGCCGACGCAGCCGCGTCGCTTCCGTTCTAGATTACGAGCGTGGCCACCGAACTGACCTGGCTCGGGCACTCGGCATTCCGTGTCGATTCCCCGGGCGGCAAGCGCATCTACGTCGATCCTTTCCTGAGCGGGAACCCGAAATGCCCGGAGAGCGAGCTCGAGCCCGAGCGCTGCGACCTCATCCTCGTCACTCACGGCCATGGTGACCACACGGGCGACGCTGTCGCAATCCACGAGCGCTTCGGGTGTCCCGTGGTGGCGCAGGTCGAGCTGCGCGCCTGGTTTACGCGCCAGGGCGTTGCCGAAGACGGCATGGCGAACTCACCGAACAAGGGCGGCACCGTGACGGTCGAGGGCGTCAAGATCACCCTCACCGATGCGAATCACTCGTCAAGCACGGCGGACGGCACATACGCGGGCGAGCCCTGCGGCATCGTCCTCGAGCTCGAAGACGGGTTCAAGCTCTACTTCGCAGGCGATACGAACGTCTTCGGCGACATGTCTCTGATCGGTCGCATCTATTCACCAGACGTCGCCGTCCTTCCGATCGGAGACCACTTCACGATGGGGCCGGGAGAGGCCGCGGTGGCGCTGGAACTCCTCGGCGTAGTCCGTTGCGTGCCGTGCCACTACGGCACCTTTGGGCTTCTCACCGGTACGCCGGACAACCTACGAGGCCTGGCTCCCCCTGGCATCGAGGTCCTTTCGCCGGATCCCGGGGAGACGATCGAGCTGTGATACGCGAGCGCTGGTTCGGCGCGACCGGCCGCAAGGTGCCGGCGATCGCGCTCGAGGGCACGATCGACCTCGAGCCGGCGCTCGTGGTCGATGACGTCTCCGATCTCGCGGCGATCCACGAAGCGCACGAAGCCGGCAGGCCAGTCGTCGTGCGCGCCTCGTCGGCAGCGGAGATCCACGCCGCCCTTTCGCTCGGAGCGGTCTCGTGCGCCCTCGTGCGCGACGAGTCGCTTCTCTCGCTGAACCTCGCGGAGATGACGTACGGCTAGGCCGGTCGTCTCGACGTACTCCATCTGCGCGTGCGACCTCGGCGAGCGCCAGTGGGGTGTCGCCGTCTCCAGTCAAAGTTCCTCACGGTCGGGGCCATCGTCCCGTGGGCGGAGCCAACCGTCGACGTGTGTTCGACATCCACCAGAGGCTCTTGGCTCGAAGCTAGGCGGCGGGGAGTCGGCGGCCCGCTGCAAGCTCTCTGAGACCCGGAACGGAATCGTGCTCCGGCCGCACGACGACGAGAACTGCTCCGTGCTCCGACCCGGCGAGCGACGAGACGATCAGCTCGAGTCCGACGGCGAGTGCGAAAGCCTTGTACGCATGCTCGCCGCCGAACGGGACGATGTCCTGGGGCTTCGCTGACCCCGCGAGGACGTCCCCGTGCGTGACCGCGCCCATCGAAACGTCCGTTACCGCCGGCATCGCATCACTCGGGGGAATTGCGATCGCGACTGGATTCGTGCCGGTGAGTGGCGAACCGCCCTCGGGATGGGGAAGCCGCGCACGATCTCATCGAGAACCGGATACCCGAGCGCACCCTTCCCGTCCCAGCGTTCGAACTTCTCTTCGGCCACCACGCTGACGGGTCGTGCCGCCGCCTCGTCGAGCCCGAGAGCGCCGAGCGGGTACGAGCCTCGACGATCGTCGGGAGCCTAGAGGACCGTGAGCGGCTTCCGGATCTGCCCGGCGCGAGATGCTGCAACCGACTTCGCGAGCGCCAGGATCGCCTCT
This sequence comes from Thermoleophilia bacterium, assembly GCA_029865325.1. GTDB lineage: Bacteria > Actinomycetota > Thermoleophilia > Gaiellales > Gaiellaceae > GMQP-bins7. The sequence continues at coordinate 13,629 of JAOUHF010000008.1, read as the reverse complement.
GCCGACTCGGAGTCCGGCGCGACTTCGAACACCGTACGGCCCTCGTCCGCCGACTCCCGCAGCACCGGATCGAGTGGGATCCGAGCGAGGAGCGGAACGCCCATCTCGTCCGCGAGCGCCTGACCGCCGCCCGAGCCGAAGAGCTCCTGGCCCGTGCCGACGAGGTACGACATGTTCTCGACCGCACCGAGAACGCGCATTCCGGTCTTCTGCGCCATCTGCGCCGCGCGCACGGCGACTTGCTGCGCCGCGGGTTGTGGTGTCGTCACAACGAGGGCCTCGGCGCGCGGCAGGAGCTGCCCGAGCGACATGGCTACGTCCCCTGTTCCGGGCGGCATGTCGACGAGCAAGGTGTCGAGCTCGCCCCAGTGAACGTCCGAGAGGAACTGCTCGAGTGCCTTGTGCAACATCGGCCCGCGCCACATGATCGGGGCGTTCTCGTCGAGGAAGAAGCCGATCGACATGAGCTTGAGGTCACCGCGAACGGGCGGCACGATCATCTCGTCGACGGCGATGGGCTTCTGGTGAACGCCGAGCATGTGCGGGATCGAGTGCCCGTAAACGTCCGCATCGAGCACTCCGACCTGCTCGCCGAGGCTCGAAAGCGCGTGCGCGAGGTTGGCCGTGAGCGTCGACTTGCCGACGCCGCCTTTCCCCGAGGCGACCGCGACGACGCGCGTACCCGCCGAAATAGAGATCGTCCGTTCCTCGCGCCCGCCGCGCAGACGCGTTACCAACGCAGCTTTCTCCTCCGGGCTCATGACGTCGAACCCGAGCCGCACGCGGGTGACGCCGGGCACCTCGCCGACGTAGCGCGACACCTGCTCGGAGAACGACTCGCGGAGGGGGCAGCCGACGACGGTGAGCGCGATCGTCACCGATACGGAACCGTCGTCCTCGACGAGGACATCGCGCACCATGTCGAGCTCAGTCACGGGGCGCCTGAGCTCCGGATCGATGACGTTCTCGAGCGCCTTGAGGATCGCGTCGCGGTCGGGCCTCACGAGATCGAGCGTACCAGCGGGTCAGCGAAGAACGGCGGCAAGCTCCGCCGCAAGAGCCTCCGAACCGGCCGCCACAAGCCGGGAACGCATCTCGAGGTCGAGCGGCGCGCGCTCGAAAGGCGGATCCTCGAACAGCTCGATCGCCAGCCCGCACTCCCGCACGAGGAGCTGCGCCGCTGCAATGTCGACCGAGCGCGCGGGCTTGAGCGAGCACACGGCATCGACGCGTCCGTCCGCGAGGTGGCACAAAGACAGCGCGAGCGAGCCCATGACGCGGACGCGATCCGCAACCCCCAACACGTGACCGACCCGGTCGGCGATGATCGGCGTCGTCGTCCCCTCGAAGGAGAGGATCTCGATCCGCTCCTTCGGCCGGACGCCCCCGATCGGCGTGCCGTTCACAAACGCTCCGCCGCCGCGTTCGGCCGTCCACTCCTCTCCCGTTCCGAAGTCGTAGACGTATCCGAACGTGACGTCGCCCATGGTCGGCCCTTCCGCAACGGCCAAGGAGAACGAGAAGAACGGGATGCCGCGCTTCGCGTTCACGGACCCGTCGATGGGATCGACAACGACGCGATGCTCCCCGCCCGCGCCGAAGACACGCTCGCCGAGCTCCTCGGAGACGAGCACGAAGTCACCGCCACGAGCCTCGAGCCGCGCGACCGCCACGTCCTCCGCTGCCTGATCGATCGCTGTTGTCTCATCTCCGCCCTCGCCCATGCGGAGAACCGGTTCTCGTTCGCGGCGCGTCGGCAAGCGCTGAAGCATGTCCTGGATGTCGGAGACGCAGAGCCGGCAGGTGTCGAGCCAGCTCGTCACGACTCGACCGGGTGAAAGAGGAGACCCGAGAGCGGCTTCGGGAAGAAGTACGTGCTCTTGGGGGGCATGCGCTCGCCGCGACGTGCGACCGCGAACACGTCCTCCACCCGCGGCGCGCGGAGAAGGAATGCGACATCTGCAGCGCCGCCGTCCACGAATGCGGCCGCTTCTGCTGCCCGCGGCGTATAGCGAATGCCGTCAAGCCCGTACGAATCGACGAGCTCGACGTCGAGCTCCCCTTCGGATCCGCGAATGAGCTCGACGCTTCCTCGGCGGTATGCGACCGCCGCGGAGCGCTCGAATGGCTCGCCGGCAAGGAACCCGAGAGCCGTGTCGAGGTCTTCGCATGGCTCGCCGTCCCTCGTGTCCAGGAGATCAGGCCGATGAGAGAAAACTCGGTGCGTCGGGAAGACGTGCAACCCGGGGTCGTCGACGGAGACGACCAGCGCCATGATCCGTGCCCCGGCCGGACCCAACTCGGCCCCGAGCTCAACCGTGCTCTCGTAGCGGTGATGGCCGTCGGCGATCAGCAGCTCCGATCGCGCGAGTGCAGCAGCGTCGAACGACGCGAGCGTCCATAGACGTGTCTCGTCGACTTCGAGATCAGGCGCTCGCTCGGGCACCTCGAGGTCAAGCCGAGCGTCGGTAAGGAGAAAGATCGGCTCGGGTTGGACGCGGATTGCTCGCAGAAGACGGAGCCGCCCCTCGCGAATGCGTGGATGCGTGCGCTCGTGGGGAAGAACGCTTCCTGTCGCATAGGGCTCGGCAGCGAGCGAGACCGCCACCCCACGACGCTCGCGAGCGACTCCGTCGGGGCCGACGTAGTCCTCGACCACGAGCCACGCCGCCGGGTCGTCGTCCTGCTCGAGGATCCCGTCCTCGAGCCACGCACGGTAGAGAAGTCCCGCCTCGTCCGCCGACTCGGGCAGCGTGACGTGGACGACGTTGTACGGACTCCGCGTGAAGAGCTGCGCGCGTTCAGCCTCGCCGACGGCGTCGTAGGGAGGAGCGACCAGATCCGCCAGAGCACCGGCCGCGCCGGAGTAGCGAACCGCGCGGAACGGCTTCACGTCCATCCTGGCGAGCGTACCAACGGCCTCGCGCCATAGACTCGGGACATGACCACGATCGCCGACCTGAGCGAGGATCGCACCGTCGAAGGCGTCTTCGCGGTGACGAAGAAAGAGCGACGCCGCACCCGTGCGGGCGCCTCATACCTCGCACTCGAGCTAGCCGATGCGAGCGGTCGCGTCGAGGCCAGGGTGTGGAACGACGTCGAGCTGCTCGACCGTCGCTTCGAGGAGGGAGACGCCGTTCATGTCCTCGGGCGCGTCGAGAGCTTCGGCGGCAAGCTTCAGGTGCAGGTGCGTGCGGTGGAGCCGGCAGAGGACGCCGACCCCGCCTCGCTCACGCCTTCGCTGCGCCGAGACGCAGAAGAGCTCGACGGATTCTTCGAGTTCCTCGCATCCGAGATCTCGCATCCTGGGCTCGTGGCAGTCGTGGGCTCCTTCGTAGGAGACTCCGAGATTCGCGGCTCGCTGCGCTTGCTCCCCGCAGCAGGCGTGGACCGTCATCACGGCTATGCAGGGGGACTGCTGGAGCACACGGTAGGAGTCGCAACCCTCTGTCGCGAGACGGCGCAGCTCCACCCGCGCCTGCGCTTCGACCTCCTGCTCGCGGCAGCCCTGCTCCACGACGTCGGCCGGATACGGGAGCTGAGATCGGGCCCGTCGTTCCGGCAGACCGAGGAGGGCCGCCTCCTCGGCCACGTCCATCTCGGACTGCGCATGATCGAGGAGCGCGCCGGGGACGTCGAGCCGTCGGTGCTCGCCGAGCTCCTCCACGCGATCGCCTGCCACCACGACCGCCCGGCAGCGCGAACTGCAGAAGCGGCGGTCCTCTACCACGCGAACCAGCTCGACGCCCAAGCCGCAACTCGCCCCGTCGGCGACGACTGAGCCTCAGCGCCAGGCCGCACGCAGATCTCTGAGACGCCCGCTTCGCGGCCGCTGCGATCTGCTTCACATGGTCGGGGCAGGACCAAGCCGACGTAAGCAGAACGCGGGGTCGTGAGCGAAGTGCCATCGGCGGTGGCGGAGCAGTCTCCCGTTCGGATCGGGGCGTTCATGACCCTGGCCGCGCTGGGCTTCGCCGCACTGATCGGAGTGATCGCGATCGCTGACGCCGACGGCACCGGCTCGGCCGTCGGAACCGGCGCCGGCGTCGCGCTGACCGTATTCATCGCGGGGGGCACCATCGCGTGCGCGCTCGCGTGCCTCGTACGCCGTCGCACCGAGATCCTCGCTCTCGGGGCGATTGCCGCGTCGGCTCTCGCCATCGACCTCTTCGTGTTGGCGACCTGGCGCGAGATCGACGACGAGACCTACGCGAAGCTCACAGCGATCGCGTTCGTGTGGACACTTTTCGGCCTTCCGCTGCTCGGGCTTTCCCTCGCCGTTCGCCCTCGGGAACAGCTCGCGCGGGCGCTCTACCTCGGAGCAACGCTGGCGGCGATCCTCGCGGGTCTCATCGCGACGTGGCTGATCTGGTCCACCGGGGGGGAGGTCACACCGCTGTCGCCCATCGGGCTCACGGCCGTGGCGGATGAGAGCTTGCTCCGGCCGCTCGCCGTGACACTCGTCCTGCTCTCGACCCTGTGGTTCGGTGCGCTCGCGGCGAGCCGCCTCGAGCAGAGCGAGGCCTAGACGTTGAAGCGCACGTTGAGGACGTCCCCGTCCTCGACGACGTAGCCCTTCCCTTCGAGACGTTGCAGCGCGCGCCGGGCCGCTTCGGCGTGGGAGCCGCACTCGAGGAGGTCGTCCCAACGGATCACCTCACAGCGAATGAACCCACGCGCGATGTCGGAGTGAATCGACTCCGCCGCGTCGAGTGCGGTCTCGCCGTAGCGCAGCGTCCATGAACGCGCTTCGGTGTCGCCGATCGTGAAGAACGTGATGAGACCCAGCGCATCCTTGAGTCGGCGCACGACGTCGTCGAGAGCCGACGGCCCGGAGCGAAACTCGGCCGCCTCCTCCTCTGGGAGCTCCGCCAGCTCCATCTCGAGAGCGCAGTCGATTCCCCGCGGACCATTTTCGAGCGGGATGAGCGGTTTCGTGGTGAGCGGCTCGAGCTCAGGGGCGAGATCACCCTCCCAGTCGGCAAGTGGCCTTCCGGCCTCGAGATGCGCGAGGAGCTTCTCGAGCTGCTCTGCCTCGAGGCGCTTCGCGCGGTCCCCGGACTTGGCCTCCTTGCGCACCCTCTCCAGCCGGCGCTCGACGTGATCCCGATCCGCGACGATCAGCTCGAGCTGCAGGTTCTCCAGATCGGCATCCGGGTCGGCTCCCTGCGAGAAGCCGTCGAGCACCGCCAGCAGCGCATCAGCCTGCCGCAAGCCCCCCGGCACCTCGACCCCGGCGCCCGGCACATCGACGACGCGGATCGCAGCGGGCGTCGTCTTCTTCGAGCCGATGAGGGTCGCGAGCCGCTCGAGCCGATCGTCGGAGATGACCGCCATGCCGACGTTCGCCTTCTCCGTCACGGCCGCATACGCCGTGACCTCGGCGCCCGCATGCGTGAGCGCGTTGAACAGAGTCGTCTTCCCCGCGTTGGGGAGGCCGACGATCCCGACCTGCAGAGGCAACGAGAGCCGCTAGGCCTCGAAGCCGACGCGCGTCTCGCGGGCGAACCGCTTGGCATACAGCACTCGCGAGAGCACGAGCAGGATGTTCCCGTCCTGCGCCTCGAGGCCGAGGGCGCCGAGCGCTCCCGCGGCCAACGAGGCCTCGAGAGCATCCGCACTAGTCGATGTGATGAGGATGCTCAAGATCTGTCCGCCGTCGAGCCCGATCTCGACCCGGACGTAGCCGTTGTCAACCATTGAACACCACCTCCGTGAGCACGCCGTGGACGGCGCCTGGATGCACGAACGCGACCTCGAGGCCGAAGAGCCCACGCCGCGGGGTCTCATCGATCATCTGCGCACCTTCGCCACGCAACCGTCGGATCGTCTCCTCGATGTCGGTTGTCTCGAGCGCGACGTGATGCATGCCGGGCCCGCGGCGCGCGAGAAAGCGTCCAACGTGCGTGTCCTCGCCCGTCGGGGCGACGAGCTCGATGCGGCTGGCGCCGACGAACAACGAGGCCGCGCTGACGCCCAGCTCGGAGAGCTCGTCGCGGTCCTCGACGCGCGCGCCGAAGAGCCGCTCATAGGTCGAGATCGCCTCGTCCAGATCAGCGACGGCAATCCCAAGATGATGGATCCCGCGTACCTTCACCGACGCGATGCTACTCACGCAGGCCTTGTAACAACTTGTTACTTGGAATTTGAGGCGTCGCGCGATCAGTCGCGCGCCGGCAATGCGCGTATGGTGCCGATCGTCTCCGACGAGCGCGACTCGGGCTTGATGTCCACAAGAAGCGCCTCGAGCTCGGCTCGGTCGAGCGTCTCCTTCTCGAGGAGCGCCTCTGCCACGCGATCGAGTGACAGGCGATGCTTACGAAGCAGCCTCTGCGCCTCGTCGTACGCCTGATCGGTGAGCCGCGCCTGTTCCGAGTCCCGCAAGCGCTTGGTCTCCTCGGACAGCGCGTAGTTGTCTGCGCGCATCGTCCGGGACGGAGCGACTTCGGACATCCCGAACTCGAAAACCATCGAACGCGCGATCTGCGTCACGCGCTCGAGGTCGCTCGCGGCGCCGTTCGTGATCCGCCCGAACACCACCTCCTCGGCTGCCCGCCCCGCCAGGAACACCATCATCAGATCGACGAACTCCTCGCGTGTGTGCAGATAGCGATCTTCGGTCGGCATGTTGAGCGTGTATCCGAGCGCGTCGCCGCGCGAGACGATCGTGGCCTTCTGCGCGGGAAAGAGCTCGCCGACGAGATGGGACATGACCGCATGGCCTCCCTCGTGGTACGCCAGGATCCGCTTCTCCTTCTCGGAGACGACCCGGCGCTGCTGGAGTCCCGCAACGATGCGCTCCATAGACGCATCGAAGTCCGCGTGCCGGATGTGCTGAGCGTTGTTGCGCCCGGCGAGGATCGCGGCTTCGTTGCAGAGGTTCGCGAGATCCGCGCCTGTCAGTCCTGCGGTTTGCCTGGCAACCTGACCGAGGTCGACATCGGGCGCGAGCGGCTTGCCTCGGGTGTGGACGAAGAGGATCGCCTCCCGGCCGGATACGTCTGGGGCGGAGACGTGAACCTGCCGGTCGAAGCGCCCTGGGCGAAGGAGCGCGGGATCGAGATCTTGAAGTCGGTTCGACGCAGCCATGACCACAACCTCGTCTCGAGCGCTGAACCCGTCGAGCTCGACGAGAAGCTGGTTGAGCGTCTGGTCGTGCTCGCGATGAAACCCACCCCCCTGACGCGCCGTACCGACGGCGTCGAGCTCGTCGATGAAGACGATTGCGGGCTCGTGCTTTCGCGCCTCCTCGAAGAGCTTGCGGATCCGGGCGGCGCCCAGCCCCGCGAACATTTCGACGAACGAGGATGCGCTCTGCGAGTAGAAGTTCGCACCTGACGCGCTCGCGACCGCTTTGGCGATCAGCGTCTTCCCCGTTCCGGGTGGACCGTGAAGCAAGATTCCGCGTGGCACGCGAGCTCCGAGCCGCTCGAAGCGCTTGCGGTCGCGAAGAAACTCAACAACCTCCTGCAACTCCTCCTTCGCCTCGTCCAGGCCCGCGACGTCGCTCCAGGACACCTCCACCTGCGATCCCTTGACGACCGGCGCAGGCTTCGCGCGCGGCATGAACCGCATCGTGTAGAGCAGCAGGACGATGACGACCCCAAAGAAGATGATCGGGAGCCAGGTGAGGAGCGTGTTCTCGAGATCCACCTCTCGGCGTATCGGCAGGTGGGGAGCGCGCCTCAAGCGCGTGCGGCGTCAGCGCTCGAGTGCGAGGCAGGCGTCGCGGGCTACGTTCGCGACCTCGAGCTGTGCGTCCGAAGGCTCTGCGGTGGAGAATCGCCGCTGGAGCTCGAAGCCGGGTCGGGCGAGCGCGTTCGCTATTCGATTCTCCGGGTTGCGCGCAACCCATGAGAAGAGCTCGACGGAGCCGCCGACAGCAGCCACCATCCCCACGAGTCTCGCCAGTCTGCGAGTTCCAGCGGGCGCCTTCGACGCGACGATGTTCGCAGCAAGCGTGGACACGACCATCGGCGCGATGAGCTGCGAGCCGCACCGCGGATGCTCCTTGGGAGCAGGCGTGCCTCCGTTCTCATACGTTCCGATCGAGACGTGCTCGGCCCCGTGGTAAGCGGCGAGGCCGGGCCCACGAAGCGCCAGGAGAGCGGGTAGAAATGCAACTCCGCCGGCAACGACCTCTCTCGCTCCGGCGGGTAAGCCCGAGCGACGCAACGCGCGCGCGGCAACCGCTGTTGCAGCGATCGAACCGAGCACGGCCGGCTGCTCGAACGGGAAGCGCGCTTGTGGAAGCGCTCGTCGGATCATCGGCAGGAGGGCAAACGCCTCGGCCAGAGCGATCGGCCCACGCAGGATCGGCATGCGCACGCGGGCCGCCGGCGCAAGGTGGGGCTTGCGGCCAGACGCGACATGGAGCTCGCCGTCCGCGTCGCGCACGGCACACGCCCAGGACGTCATCCCGTGCACGAGCACTCCGTTCTGGAGAGCCATTCCTCCGAGCCGAACAGGTCGTTCGTCCACACTCAGACCTTAGCTGCGAGCGTACGAAGCGCCTGCTGCAGCTCGTCTGCCGCGGGCCCGCGGCCGAGAGGGCGACCGTCGATCTCGACGAGGGGCATGACCTCTCGCACGGACGAGGACGTGAACGCCTCGTCGGCCTCGAGGAGGTCCGCCAGCGGATACGCGCCCGCCTCCACTTGGTAGCCACATGCGGGGGCGAGCTCCATCAGCGTCGCCCGCGTCACACCCGCGAGGATTCCCAGATCGAGCGACGGCGTATGCAGCACGTGGCCGGACCGCCACCAGACGTTCGTCACCGTCCCTTCGAGCACGATGCCGTCACCGTCGACGAAGACCGCCTCGTCGGCCCCTCTTCTCTTCGCTTCGGACTCAGCGGCCATGTTGACCGCATAGCTCGTCGACTTCACGCCCGGAAGAAGCCAGGGGACGGCCGCTCGCACTCCCAGGAGAGACACGGCGCTCGCGCCACGCTCGCGCGCGGCTTCGATCCAACCGGGAACCTCGCTGAGCAAGGCGATCCCGGACGGAGGTCCTCCGGCGGGGCCCGCCGTCCAGACGAGTCGAAGCGACGCATCGCCGCCGGCTGCCTTCGGCAGGACGAGACCGGCAAGCACCTGGAGCCGGCGTCGCTCGACCGGCGGAAGGCCGATGCTCTCGCCGGAGGCGGTCAAGCGGTCGAGGTGCGCTTCGAGGCGGAACGGCCGCCCCCCATACACCTTCAGCGTCTCGAACGCAGCCCGGCCGCGCAGCAACGCCTCGTCGTCTGCCCGGACGACCGGCTCGGCCGGGTCCAGGAGCCCGCGGCCCGTGACAGCCAACGCCAGCGTCGTCACGACGCCAATGCCTCGGGCACGCGGGACCCAATTGCGTCCAGCAATGGTCGCGCCTTCGTCCACGACTCCTCGACCTCGCTCGCCGCGTCCGAGTCCCACACGACCCCGCCACCGACCCAGAGGTGGAGAGCGCCCGCCGCGACGGCGAAGGTGCGGATGGTCAACGTGAGATCGAAGTCCCCGTTCGGATACACCGCTCCGATCGCGCCCATCGATGCGCCTCGCCCGACCGGCTCGAGCTCGGCAATGAGGTCGACCGCGGCGATCTTCGGCGCGCCGGTCACGGAGCCACCGGGGAACGTCGCCTCGAGGATCTCGGCCAGCCCGATCGCTTCTCGAAGCTGCCCCTCGACGGTCGACACCATGTGCTCGACGCCGGCGAGCTCCTGCGTCGCCATCAGCTCGGGCCAGCGAACGGTGCCGGCTTTGCAAACCCGCGAGAGGTCGTTCCGCTCGAGGTCGACGATCATCACGTGCTCCGCGGCGTCCTTCTCCGATCCCCGAAGCTGGGCTGCACCCCCGAGCGGGCGGGTCCCCTTGATCGGCATCGTCCACACACGGTCGCCGCGGCGAGCGAGGAAGAGCTCGGGCGACGCCGAGACAACTGCCCACGACGCTGTGACGAACGGCACGGAGGAGCGTGGCCGCAGCGACGCCAGACGTGCGGCAAGCGCGTTCGGGTCGCCCGAGAACGCTGCGGAGAGGTGCTGGACGAGGTTGACCTGGTACACGTCGCCACGCGCGACAGCGCTTCTCACCTCGTCGATCGCTGCTTGATACTCGGCCGCCGTCCACGTCCGCTCCCACGCGCCGATGTGACAGCCTTCGGCCGCGAACTGCCCGGTTCGCTCTGCCGGACGCACACGGCATGCGGCAAGCGGCAGCTCGACACACGGCTCGGGTGGCGGGGGCTCGGTGCTTCGCCTGATCGCCTGCGAGAGCCCGTAACCGAGATACAGATCCGCCACGAGCTCGGCGTCACCGGTCACGAAGAAGCCCTGCGCGTGAAGCCAGTCCTCGATCCGCCGGTAGGCATCCACCGCCTCGCGAAGCTCGAACAGCGCCTCACTCACGCTCGGCACCGGCAACCGTCTCCACCAGCTCGCGAAAAGCGGCTGCGGGATCGTCGTTCCAAAAGATCGCACTCCCGGAGACGAGGAGATCGGCGCCTGCGTCCCGAGCGGCTCCGATCGTTCCCCGGTTGATCCCACCGTCCACCTGAATGCGAACGTCGGCAGGAAGGAGCGCGCGCAGCTGCGCGACTCGGTCGAGGGCGGCGGCCATGAATTCCTGACCCGAGTAGCCGGGATGAATCGACATGCACAGGACGAGGTCCGCGCCCTCGGCTGCCGCTACCGCATCTTCCACCGGCGTCTCCGGATTGAGCGCTACACCGACACCGAGGCCGAGAGCGCGCGCGTGCTCTATTGCGCGTACTGGCTCATCGCACACTTCGACGTGAAAGGTGACGCTGTCGCCGCCCGCATTTGCAACCGCCTCGAAGTGCCGCTCGGGCTCGCTCACCATCAGGTGACAGTCCAGTCGAGCTCCCCACCCACGCACGAGCGGCGAGATCGAGGCGAGGACGATCGGGCCAATGGTGATCTCGGGGATGAAATGCCCGTCGCCGGCATCGAAATGAAAGACCCGCGCGCCCGCGTCGACCAGCGCGCCGAGCTCGGCTCCGAGCCGCGAGAAGTCGGAGGCGTAGATCGACGGCTCGACCTCGACAGTCTCTGCCCACTCCGTCCAGCCCATGTCAGCGCACGCTAGCCGAGACCGTTAGGACGGAGACTGTGGCTCGCGCCACCCGCCGTGCCTCGCGGCGAGGTCGTGTGACGAGACCGGCCCCCAGGTCCTCGGCTCGTACATCTCCACGCGGGGCGGGGCGTCGAGCAGCGGCTGAACGATTCGCCACGTCTCCTCGATCACCGTCCAGCGCGGAAAGAGCGTGCTGTCTCCTCGTAGCGCGTCCGCCAGAAGCCGCTCGTACGGCTGCGGCGGCTCGCCGAGCTCCTCGGCGAAGTCGAGGTCGAGCGAGACTGGACGCGAGACCTCTTTCCCCGGGGTCTTGGCGCGGAGGAAGACCGACACACCCGCTTGCCGTCCGATGCGGAGAACGACGTCGTCGTGCCCGGGGGAGTCGAGACGATGCCGCCCCCACTGCAGGTGAGGAACGCGCTGGAGCCGAATGACGATCTCGGTCGCCGTGGTGGGAAGCGCCTTTCCGGCTCGAACGAGAATAGGGACTCCCGCCCAGCGCCAGTTCTCGATCTCGAGGCGGAGCGCCACGAACGTCTCCGTGTTGGACCCGGGCTCGACGCCTTCGATGTCCTGGTAACCGACGTACTGGCCGCGCACCGCGACCTTTGGATCGGCCGCCGGCATCGCCCGAAAGACGTCCTCGCGTCTCCGGGGGATCGCGTCGTGATCGCCCGACGGCGGCTCCATGGCGACGAGTGCGAGCACCTGCAAGAGGTGGTTCTGCACGACGTCCCGAATCGCCCCGACCGGATCGTAGAACCTGCCTCGCGCCTCGGCCCCGAAGTCCTCGGCCATGGTGATCTGGATCGATTCGACGTGCTCGCGGTTCCACAGCGGCTCGAAGAGAGCATTTGCGAACCGGAGGTACATGATGTCCTGGACCGGCTCCTTGCCCAGGAAGTGGTCGATACGGAAGAGGCGCTCCTCGGGGAAAATCCTCGTCAACCGCTCGTTCAGCTCCCGCGCGGAGTGCAGATCCGTGCCGAACGGCTTCTCGACAACGAGCCTGGCGTTCCCCACCAGATCCGCCGCTGCGAGCTCCTCGGCGACCTCGAGGAAAGTCGAGGGCGGCGTTGCGACGTAGTAGACCGGCGCCGACGCACCACCGAGCGCTGTGCGCAAGCGGTCGTAGAGTGGGCCCTCCTCGGCGTCTCCACCTATGTACGTCAGGCGAGACAGGAACTCGCCGAGCACCTTCTCGTCGATCTTTTCCTCGGCCGCGGCGATCGCCTCGCGTGCATGCTGCGCGAGCTCGTCATCCCGGATCGGGCGACGCCCGACGCCGATGACCGGGCACGTGAGCAGGCCCTGCTTTGTGAGGCGGTAGAGCGCGGGCAGCGTCATCTTCCGCGCGAGATCGCCGGTGATCCCGAACGCAACGAGCGCGTCGGCAGGCACAGCGGCGCTCACGGGCCGAGTAGCGACTCCGCCGTAAAGCGCAGCATGTTCATCCCGAGCTCGAGATCGTCTACGGGAATCCGCTCGTTCGCCGAGTGGATCAGCTTCGTTGCGAGCTCGGTATCCATCTCCTTGATCGGGAAGAACCCGTACGCGGTCGTCCCGTACGCCTCCCGCAGATAGTGGCTGTCCGTGAACCCGGGACAGGCGATCGGTGCGAGCCGCGCGTCAGGCTCGATCTCCGTCGTGAAGCGCTCGAGGGCAACCCAGAGCGGGGAGTCGATAGGCGAACGCGTGCCACCCTGGGCGTCGATCCACTCGAGCTCGTAGTCCCCCTCGCCGAGCACCGCCCTGATGAGCGGCTCGGCGTCGGCAGGTGTCTGTTCGGGAAGCAGCCTGCAGTCGACCGTCACCTCGCACAGGCCCGGAATCACGTTGTGCTTCTGCGACGCCTCGATCATCGTCGGCGAAAGCGTCAGCGCAAGAAGCGGCTGGACGAGTGCCGGCAATAGTGGATGCACCGCCCGCGCTCGATCCAGCGCTCGGTCGAGTGGGGGCATCTCCCCGAGCACCGCCTCCAGAAACCCGCGCGCCTCCGGGATGGCTGTCGGCTCCGGCTCATACGCGGCGAGAGCTTCGATGTAGCGAGCGGCCTTGATGAGCGCGTTGTCGGCGATCCCGGGCATCGACCCGTGGCCGCTGCGGCCGCGAACCTTGAGCTTGAACGGGGCAGACATCTTCTCCGCAGTGGCGCAGAAATAGAAAGGGGTCCCACCAAGGACGAGGCGCTCGCCGCCACCCTCGTTGACGGCATAGTCACAGCGGACGGCATCCGGGTGGGCCTCGACGAGCCACCGCAGGCCCCAGCCGTCCCCTACCTCCTCGTCCGCGACAGAGACGAACAGCAGGTCGCCTGTCGGAGCGAACCCCTCGCGCTTCATCGACGCGAGCGCAACCGCGGACGCAGCAACCTGATCCTTCATGTCGAGCGCGCCGCGCCCCCAGATCTCGCCGTCGACGAGGTCGCCCGACCAGGGGTCCCGATCCCACTCGTCGGGATCCGCGAGCACCGTGTCAGTGTGCGAGAGGAACGCCAGCGTGGGTCCGTCGCCTCCCCGAAGGCGGGCGACGACATTCGAGCGGTCGGGCTCGC
>JAOUHF010000007.1 GCA_029865325.1 Thermoleophilia bacterium | reverse complement strand
GGTCATCGTCGTCGTCAGGAGGTTCCCCTCCTCGTCGTATGCTCCTTCCTCGTAGAGCGCAGCGGCGATTCCCTGGGTCACGCCACCGTGCACCTGCCCGTCGATGATCTGAGGATTGACGGGATTACCGACGTCGTCGACGGCGACGTAGCGGATGAGTCGCGTGTCCCCTGTCTCCGTATCGACCTCGACGACCGCCGCGTGCGCGCCGCCGGGCCAAGAGAAGTTCGCCGGATCGTAGGTCGCCGTCTCCTCGAGTCCGGGCTCCATACCGTCCGGGAGGTTGTGCGCCGAGAATGCGGCGAACGCGGACTCCTTGATCGTCATCGACCGGTCCGGCGAGCCCTTCACGCTGAAGCTGCCGTCCGCGAACTCGAGATCGTCCTCAGAAACCTCGAGTTGGTGAGCGACGATCCTCCGGGCCTTGGAGATCACCTTCTGGCTCGCGTGGTAGAGGGCGATCCCGCCGACGGCGAGCGACCGGCTCCCGTACGTGTCCATGCCGAGCTGCGACACGGCGGTATCGCCGTGTAGGACCTCGACTTCGTCGACGTCGACACCGAGTTGGTCGGCGACGACCTGCGCAAACGTCGTCTCGTGGCTCTGCCCGTGCGGCGAGGTGCCCGTCACGACCTGGACCGAGCCGAGCGGTTGGAAACGGATCGTCGCCGAGTCCCAACCGCCGGCGGCGTACCGAATCGCGCCGAGGATGCGCGACGGAGCGAGGCCGCACATCTCGTTGTACGTGGAGAAGCCGACACCAATCTGCTTCGCGTCGCCTCGCGAGCGCCTGTCAGCCTGGTCGGCCCGAATGCCGTCCAGCTCGAGGATCTCGAGGAGCCTGTCCAACGACGCCTTATAGTCGCCCGAGTCGATCGTGAGGCCCGAGGCCATCGTGTGCGGGAACTCCTTGATGAAGTTCTTGTGCCGAAGCTCGAGCGGATCCATGTCCAGCTCTCGCGCCAGCGCGTCCATCGCCCGCTCGATGACGTAGGTCGCCTCCGGGCGGCCGGCGCCACGATAGGCGTCGGTGGGGGTCGTGTGCGTGAAGACCCCCGTAAACGTGACGCTGTAGTTGGGAATCTCATACGGCCCCGAATAGATCCACGCTCCGAGAAGCGGAACGCCGGGCGTGACGAGCTGGAGATACGCGCCCATCGCGCACTTGGCTTCGGACTTGACCGCGGTGATCGTGCCGTCCCTGGTGGCCGCGAACGTGAACTCATGGACGACGTCGCGCCCGTGAGTCGTGGCCTGGTAGTTCTCTGTGCGCTCCTCGGTCCACTTGACGGGGACACCGAGCCGCTTCGCCAGCGCCGCCGCAAGTGCCTCCTCGGCGTACACGTCGAGCTTGGAGCCGAAACCGCCTCCTACATCGGGAGCGATAACTCGAATCTTCGACTCCGGAATACCCAGAACGAGCTGGAGCGCGAAGCGAAGGACGTGCGGGATCTGCGTCGCCGACCAGAGCGTGAGCTCATCGGTCGGGCCTGCCTGAGCAAGTACGCCCCTGGGCTCAATGGCATTCGGGATGAGACGCGGCTGGACGTACCTTCGCGTGACGACGACGTCGGCGGCGTCGATCGCAGCTTGAACGTCACCCGAGTCGAGCTTCCACACGTAGCACTCGTTCGTCCCGAGGTCGGCGTGAACGAGCGGCGCGCCTTCTTCGAGCGCCTCTTCGACGCCGGCGATCGACGCCAGCTGCACGTACTCGACTTCCACGAGCTCGGCCGCGTCCTTGGCGAGCACGCGGCTATCGGCAATCACCACGGCGACCCCGTCGCCCTGATAGCGCGCCTCGTCCACGGCAAGTGGGTAATGGGGCGGCATCTTGATGTCTTCCGTGACCGCCCATGCACACGGCAGCGAGCCTTTCCAGTCCTCGGCGAGGTCGGCTCCGCTGAACGCTGCGACGACACCCTTTGCGACGCGCGCGGCGTCGAGGTTCACGCTCGTGATGCGCGCAGCGGGATACGGACTGCGGACGATCGCCATGAAGACGGTTCCTGGCAGATTGAGGTTCTCCACGTAGGTGCCGCGCCCACGGAGAAGCGACGCGTCTTCCTTTCGCTTGACGGAGGTCCCGACGAACGTGCCCGTGGTCTCGGTCGACGTCATCTAGCTCACCCCCGCTGCGGCCGCGACGGCCTTGACGATGTTGTGGTACCCGGTGCAACGGCAGAGGTTCCCCTCGAGCCCCTCCCGGATCGCGGCCTCGTCGGTTGCCTCTCCGCTGGAGATCAGGCTGACCGCGGCAAGCACCATTCCGGGGGTGCAATAGCCGCACTGGAGCGCGTGATGGTCGTGGAACGCTTGCTGAACCGGATGCAGCTGGCCGTTCGTCGCGAGACCCTCGATCGTCGTGATCTCCATCCCGTCGGCCTGGACTCCGAGCATCGTGCAGGACTTCACGGCCTCGTCGTTCACGAGCACCGTGCAGGCTCCGCACGACGAGGTGTCGCACCCCACGTTCGTCCCAGTCAGCCCGAGCCGCTCGCGGAGCACGTACACCAGCAGCTCGCGCGGTTCGAGCTCGAGCTCGTGGCGTACGCCGTTGGCCTTCAGCGTCACTCGTCGCATCGGCCCTCCTTTCCCCGTCGACAGGATGCGAGCGTAGTACGGGGGCGGCCGGATTGCTACCTGCGCCGCTTCATGGCGCGTTCGATCTGACGCTGGGCGTCGCGGTCTGCGATGACCCGTCGCTTGTCGGCGCGCTCGCGGCCGCGGGCGAGAGCGATCTCGACCTTCACTCGGCCGTCCTTGAAGTACATCCTCGTAGGCACGAGCGTCAGGCCCTTCTCGCGCACCTTCCCGTACAGCGAGTCGATCTCGCCGCGGTGGAGCAGGAGCTTCCGATCCCGGTCCGAGACGTGGCCGAAGCCACCGCTCTCGGCGTACTCCGCGATCGAGGCTCCCACGAGCCATGCTTCGTTGCCGCGGATGTCGGCGTACGCCTGCCCGAGCTGGACATGTCCATCGCGCGCCGACTTCACCTCCGAGCCCGTGAGCACGACGCCCGCCTCGACGCGCTCGATGAGCTCGTAGTCACGCCGCGCACGACGGTTGTCGGCAATCAGCTTGGTCCCCGTCGGTTTGGCCACGCGCGTGAGTGTAGGGACCAGGCATGTTCGCCCGGGCGCGACATGACCGTCCGCTGCTACGCGTCCGGAAGGGCGCTCGCGAATCGGCGGGCGATCTCCTTCAGCATCGCGAGCGCAACGCTCGGCTCGGACTCGACGAGCGCGAGTGCCTCATCGCGCGGTATCGCCAGACACATGACGTGACTCGATGCCCGCACCCGCGCGATTCGCGTGCCGCCCGGCGCAAGAAGCGTGAGCTCACCGAAGAAGTCGCCCGCCTCGAGCTCGACCGTTCCCCCACGCCACTCGACGGAGACGCTCCCGTCGAGAATCACGAACATCCCCGAACCACGGTCCCCTTGGAGCGCGAGCACCTGCCCCGCTTCGCAGGTCATCTCGCCCGCCGAGTTCGCAACGCGTTCGAGGGCGCTGTCGCTCGCGCCCTGCAAGAGCGGAATGGCCCGAAGCTCTTCGATGGTCACGGCGACTTCATATCAGGACCGAGCCACGCTGCCCACGCAGCGGTCGCAGAGCGGGAACCAGGGTGCGCATGAGCGACCACAGGAGCGACAGCGCCCGATGGTCGGCGACTCGACCTCCACGCGAAGCCGGGCGACGACGCGCTCCGCCGCCGCCGCCTCGAGCGCGGCGGCGCGCTCGATCGTGACTCCTCCGACATCCGAGTACTGCAGCGCGAACCAACGCAGGATGCTCGCCTCCCGACCCGCCTGCTCGGCGTCCAGGAGCGAAGCGCCTCGGAGACGCGCCGTGTCGAGAAGAAACGTGAGATGCGGCCGTGCGATGCGATCTCCGGCAAGCGCCAGCGCGAATGTGGCAAGGAGCTCGAGGTTGTCCTCGTCGACCGGTGCATTCGCGAGCTTCCACGCGTCCTCGAGCGAGATTCGCCGACCACGTTCGGCGAGTCGCCGCTGGACGGCGCCGAGCCTCAGGCGAAGCGGATGGAGGGACTCGACAGCGAGCCAGCTCTCGAACGCCCATTCGCGAAGCGCTACCCGGTGCCACGCAGCCAGAGCTGCGTCGAGCTGCGCCGCGTCGGTCACACCGAGGTCGGAAAGGCGAGGTCGAATCCGCGCCTCGTCGACGACCCGATACCCCATGTGGCCGCCGGCAAGCGGGACATGGGGCTCGAGAGCCGACTCGACGATCCTAGGGTCGGCGACCCCCCACCCGAGCCCGGCGAGCAGGCCGACGTGACCGCGCTCGACCAACCCGAATCGTCCTGCTCGTCCCGCGATCTGAGCGAGCTCCCACGGGTGGAGATCGCGCCGCTCCTGGCCGTCGAACTTCGTCGTCTCGGCAAAGAGGAGCGTCTCGCACGGGAGGTTCACGCCGTGCCCGAGGACGTCGGTGGCAACACAAACGTCCGCTGCACCTGAGAGAAAGCGATCGATCTCCTCACGTCGGGAAGCGAGTGGCATCGCGCCGTAGAGGACAGCGACTCTTCCTGGATGAAGGCGGTTCACCTCCCCTGCAAGCGCGAGCACGGCCTTGCGGCTGAACGCCACAACCACGGTGCCTGTCCCGAGCGAGCGAAGTGTCCGCTCGCCGACGAACTCGAGTGGGAGCTTGCGCTCGAAGACCTTGAGCTCGAAGTCGGGAAACGCCCGCTCGACGAGCGGGAGGGCGTCGAGCGCGCCCAGGAGGAGGATCTCGCGGTATTCGCCGGCCAGGAGGAGTCTCGTCCATGCCGAGCCGCGTTCGGTGTCGTCTGCCCACTGCACCTCGTCGAGCACGAGGAGGTCGCCGCCTGACGGCGCCATCTCGACCGTCGAGCAGATGACGGGCGCTCGTTCGTTGACCCGCTCCTCGCCGGTGACAAGCCCGACACAGTCGGTTCCGATCCGCTCGCCGAGACGCCGGTGCGCCTCCTGGGCGAGCATCCTCAGTGGCCCCGCGTAGACGCCTGAGCCCTTCGCGGCGAGCTCTTCGAGCGCCGCGTACGTCTTGCCCGAGTTCGTCGGGCCGAGGTGCGCGACGACTCGTTCGGGCGCCGTGTTCCGGCCCGGAAGCGTGATCGTGATCTTGCTCTCAGCCACCCGAACGGCCTGCGTGGGCCGGCCGCGCGCTCGCTGGGAGCGGCTCGGCCGCTTCTGCCTTCCTCCGCGAGGAATTCGCCGGCTCCGCATCGGCCCACCGTACCTCTCGTAGAGAACCTTGTAACAGTCTGTTACTTGGCTCGCTACGAGCCAGGTTCAGACGCGGAGGAAGCGGCGCAGCGTGAGACCAGAGCCCAGGGCGCCGATACCGAGCCCGACCGCGATGAGGATCGCAGCTGTCCACGTGAACGCGAGCGAGCGCACATCAGGGTCGTCCTGAATGTGCCCGAGGATCTGCGGAATCGCGATCTCGCGTCCTGCGAAGAGCAGGATCACCGCGGCGAGCGACCCCAGGAGCCCTGTCAGCACGCCCTCGAGCATGAACGGGCCGCGGATGAACCAGTTCGTGGCCCCGACGAGCTTCATGACCTCGATCTCACGCCGGCGCGCAAAGATGGAGAGCCGGATCGTGTTGGCGATGAGGATCGTCGACGCAGCGAGCAGGATGAAGACGGCGATGAGGAAGACGATCTGGATCGCACGCGCGATCTGGAGGATCCGCTGGGAAACCTCCTTGCCCCACCTGACCTCTCCGACGGCAGCGAGCTTCGAGCGTTTGACATCGAGGGCGATCGCCTCGGTGTCCTCGCCCCTCTTGGGAAGGACGTCGAACGACGCCGGCAGCGGGTTCGACGCGAGGTTCTGGGTCAGCTCGGGTGAACGCTTGCGCATGATCGCGAGCGCCTGCTCCTTCGAGATGAACGTGATGCCGCCCTCACGGACTCGCGGATCCGACTCGAGCAGGACACGCAGCCCGTTCACCTGCTTGGAAGTCACTCCGTCCTCGATGAACACGTGGACAGCCAACTCGCGCTTCTTGTCGTCGGACCACGATACGAGCCACGTTCCGAGACCGATGAACACGCCGATCAGGAACATCCCGATGAGCACCGAGACGGCCGAAGCGACAGTCGTCGACAGGTTCGCGGCGATCGACTTGATCGCCTCCGAGAACACCAGCCGTGTGCGCGTCATCCCTCCGAGTACCCCCCACGCCGTTCGTCACGCACGAGCCTGCCTGTCTCGAGCGCGATCACGCGTTTGCGCATCTTGTCCACCATCTCGCGATCGTGGGTGACCATGAGGATGGTCGTGCCGGTGCGGTTGATGCGGTAGAGGAGCTGCATGATCCCGACTGACGTATCGGGATCGAGGTTCCCTGTGGGCTCGTCACAGATGAGAAGCGGCGGGTGATTGACGAACGCGCGCGCGATCGAGACGCGCTGCTGCTCTCCGCCCGAGAGCTCCTCCGGCCGCGAGTTCATCTTGTGCGCGAGGCCGACGAGGTTCATGACCTCCGGCACCTTCTTGCGAATCTGCGCGTTCGACTCACCCTGGACGCGCAGCGCGTAACCGATGTTCTCCGCGGCAGTGCGGTTCGGGAGCAGCTTGAAGTCCTGGAAGACGCAGCCGAGGTTTCGCCTCAAGAGCGGCACCTTCGAGCCCTTGAGCCGCCCGAGGTCGCGACCACCGACGATGATCCTGCCCTCCGTCGGCTCGAGCTCCTTGAGGAGGAGGCGGATCACGGTCGATTTGCCCGAGCCCGAGGCCCCCACAACGAAGACGAACTCGCCCTTGTCGATCGTGAAAGAGACACCGTCGAGGGCGGTGACGTTGGGCTCGTAGACCTTCTTGACGGCCTCGAACACGATCATCGTGGAGCCGCTCGGATCGGCGACGGCCGGAAGCGGGTCTGCGATGGTTTGTGGTTCGGCCAGTGCCGTCATCGTTCCGTCTGCCTCTGGTTCGGTGTCCAACCCGGGCGAAAGAGCTGTCGCAGCCTCAAACGGCTGCTCCGTTTCGGGAGAGGTTCCCAGCTTAGCTGACATCTCTGATGGACATCCCTCGGGCTCCCTAGAGAACCTTCCCCGCCGCCTTGGCCAGGAGATATGAGTGAACGAAGCCGTCGAGCGCGCCGTCGAGGACGGACTGTGCATTTCCGACCTCATGGTCGGTCCGATGATCCTTGACGAGCTGGTACGGATGAAGCACGTACGAGCGGATTTGACTCCCGAAGCCAATGTCCTGCGCTGCTCCTCGCTCGCGGGCGAGTTCCGCCTCGCGCTTCTCCTCCTCGAGCTCTGCCAGACGCGACTTGAGGATGCGAAGCGCCGTCTGCTTGTTCGAGGTCTGCGAGCGCTCGTTCTGGCACTGAACGACGATCCCGGTCGGGAGATGGGTGATCCGGACGGCCGAGTCGGTCTTGTTCACGTGCTGCCCGCCCGCACCGCTCGAGCGATACGTGTCGATTCGCAGATCCGCTTCGTCCACCTCGATCGGCGCGTCGTCGGCGAGGAGCGGCGCGACGACGACCTGCGCAAATGCCGTATGCCGCCGGTGTGCAGAGTCGAAAGGAGAGAGCCGTACCAGGCGATGGACACCGCGCTCGGCCTTGAGCGTCCCGTACGCGTTCTCGCCACGCACGGCGACGGTCGTCGACTTCAGGCCCGCCTCCTCCCCAGGGCTCGCCTCGAGCACGTCGGTCTGGAACCCCCGGTCCGCTGTCCACCGCAGGTACATGCGCAGGAGCATGTCGGCCCAATCTTGCGCGTCGGTACCCCCTGTGCCCGCATGAACTTCGAAGATCGCGTCGCCCGCGTCATATTCGCCCGTGAAGAGCGCGTCTTCCTGCAGTCGTCCGAGCTCACTCTCGAGCGACAGGACCAGCTCGGAGATCTCGAGTTGGTCCTCGCCGAGTGCGAGCAGCTCATTCGCGTCCTCGTATTCGCTTCGGAGACGCTCGTACCGCTCGAGTTTGCGGGCAATGCGCGCATGGTCCGTCGAGATGCGCGCAGCTCCGAGCTGGTCGTCCCAGAAGCCGGGCGCGCCCATCGCGCCCTCGAGCTCGACGCGGCGGCGCGCTAAGCGGTCTGGGTCAAAGGTAATCACGGACCCAGGCGAGCTGGGCCCCGATCTCCTCAAGGCGCTGGTCGAGCGGCTTGCTGGATTCGTCGATCACGACCAGAGGGTAGCCGGACACGGAGTCAGACCTCGTGGATCCGATCCCTGAGACCTTCGCGCGCCAACAGGCACGCAGCGAGCCACGCCACGCCAAGACACCAGCCGGCGAGCACGTCCGACACGTAATGGACGTTGAGCACGACCCGGCTTACCCCGATCGCCAGGCCACCGGTGACGACCAGCGCCCAGAGCCACAGCCGTGCCCTCTGGGAAGGGAGCCTCTCGGCGACGAGAACCGCCACTGCTCCGAGGCTCGCCGCTCCGGCGGTCGCATGACCGCTCGGGAACGACGCCGACGAAGGCAAGCCGACCGCGCTCCCGAAGTCGGGGCGTGGCCGATCGAACCAGTCCTTGAGCAGCGCGACGACGATCTGCGATCCGGCGAACGTGGCAAGGAGAAATCCGAGGTCGAGCCAGGCGCGCTCGCGCACGAGCGCGACGCCGAGAGCAATCCCGATCGCCGTGATCCCGATCCAGCCGCCGATCCATGACGGAGGTCGCGCCAGCGACTCGGCCCAGGTGGGCATGCCCGCGGACACCCACTCGGCGGTCTCGCGGTCGATCGCCGCAAACGGGTCGTGCTCATACGCCAAGGCGAGCAGGATGAAGCCGACGAGGCCTCCGAGCAGGAGCGCCCACAGCGCACGTCGGGCGAGCGGCGTCAGGCTCGCGGGGTCCGACCCCACGGGGCTACGCGCCGTGGCAGCGTTTGAACTTCTTGCCCGAGCCGCACCAGCAGGGATCGTTGCGGCCGACGTCACGGTGCTCGTTGACGACCTGGCGCTGCGGCGCAAGCCCGTCCGAAGGTGAGGGAGGCGCTGCCAGCGCTGTCGCTGCACCGCCGGCCGCGGCGATGACCTCTGCGCCTGCCGACGTCTCGTGCTCGTAGGAGAGCGAGCTCTCGCGCGCCTGCATCGGTTCCAGCGCGGGCTCCTCGATCGTGACCGCGATGTGGAAGAGCGTGAAGACGACCTCCTGTCGGATCGCCTGCGACAGCTCCTCGAACATCACGTGCCCCTCACCGCGGTACTCGACGAGCGGGTCCTTCTGGGCGAACGCACGGAGGTGGACGCCCTCGCGCAGGTAGTCCATCGCCTCCAGGTGCTCGCGCCAGCGCTGGTCGACGGTCTGGAGAATCATGTAGCGCTCGACCTCGCGGGCAAGCTCGACTCCGAGCGCCTGCTCGCGCTCGTCGTAGGCCTCGAGGGCGTCGTCGACGAACTCCTCGCTCAAGGCCTCGCGATCGGTGGCGTCGACCTCTTCGCGCAGCTCGTCGGCGGTGATATCCGTCCCGTAGAGCGACTGCATGCTCGTCACGAGCCCGTCGAGATCCCAGTCCTCGGTGAACTCGGAGTCGGTGAACTGTGCAACCGCCCCCTCGACGGTCTCCCTGATCCACTCGCGGACCTCGTCGGAGAGGTCTTCGCCCTCGAGCACGCGCCGACGCTGCTCGTAGATGACCATGCGCTGCGTGTTCATGACGTCGTCGTACTTGAGGACGTTCTTGCGCGCGACGAAGTTCTGTTCCTCGACCTTCTTCTGGGCGTTCTCGATCTGATTCGAGAGGATCTTCGCCTCCATGGGCTGGTCGTCCGGGATCTTGAAGCGGTTCATGATGTTGTAGATCCGGTCGCCCGCGAAGAGACGTACGAGATCGTCCTGGCCCGACAGGTAGAAGCGCGTCTCGCCGGGGTCACCCTGACGCCCGGAGCGACCGCGGAGCTGGTTGTCGATCCGGCGCGATTCGTGCCGCTCGGTGCCGAGGACGTACAACCCACCGAGCTCGACGACGCCCTCGCCGAGCTTGATGTCGACGCCGCGGCCGGCCATGTTCGTTGCAATGGTGACCGCGCCGGACTGTCCGGCGTCTTTGATGATCTCCCCCTCGCGTTCGTGCTCCTTCGCGTTGAGGACGTTGTGGGGAATGCCCTTCCGCTTCAAGAGCTCAGCGAGGTACTCGGACGTCTCCACCGCGATAGTGCCGACGAGGACCGGCTGCCCCTTTTCGTGGCGCTCCACGATGTCGTCGAGTACGGCCGCGAACTTCGCCTCGGGCGTCTTGAAGATGTAGTCGTTCTCGTCGAGCCGCGCGACCGGCTGGTTCGTCGGGATCTCGATGACGTGAAGGTCGTAGATCTCGACGAACTCCTTTTCCTCCGTCTTCGCCGTACCCGTCATGCCTGCGAGCTTCTCGTAGAGGCGGAAGTAGTTCTGGAGCGTGATCGTCGCGAGCGTGACGTTCTCCTCGCGGATCCGGACACCCTCCTTCGCCTCGATCGCCTGGTGGAGCCCCTCGCTCCAGCGGCGGCCCTCCATGATCCGGCCCGTGAACTCGTCGACGATCTTGACTTCGCTCTCTTGGACGACGTAGTCGACGTCGCGCTTGTACAGCGACTGCGCTTTGAGCGCCTGCATCAGGTGGTTGACGAGGATCACGTGGGTCGGGTCGTAGAGATTCTCGATCCCGAGTGCATGCTCGACCTTCGCGATCGCGGACTGCGCGGGTGACACGGTCTTGAACTTCTCGTCGTAGAGGTAGTCCACGCCTGACAGCTCGGTCTCGTCCTCGCCCTTTGCTGACTTGCGGGTGGCCGGCGCGCCCTCGAGCTCCTTGACCACGCGCGCGAACTGGTAATAGGTCGCCGCTGCCGTCTCCGGCTCGCCCGAGATGATCAGCGGGGTTCGCGCCTCGTCGATGAGAATCGAGTCGACCTCGTCGACGATCGCAAAGGCATGGCTCCGCTGGACGACGCCGTCCAGCGAGACGGCCATGTTGTCGCGCAGATAGTCGAAGCCGAACTCGGAGTTCGTCCCATAGGTGACGTCGCACGCGTACGCCTCGCGGCGCTGCGCGAACGGCATCAGGTTCTGTATCGCACCGACGGAACTGCCGAGCAGCTCGTACACGGGCCGCGTCCATTCGGCGTCGCGCTTGGCCAGATAGTCGTTGACGGTGACGAGATGGACGCCGCGGCCGGTGAGGCCGTTCAGATAAAGGGCTTGCACGGCCACGAACGTCTTGCCTTCGCCCGTCTTCGCCTCCGCGATGTCGCCCTCGTGAAGGGCGATGCCGGCCATGAGCTGAACGTCGAAGAGCCGGACGCCGATCGTCCGCTTGAAGGCCTCGCGAACAGCGGCGTAGGCCTCGAAGATCAGGTCTTCGAGCGACTCGCCGTTCTCGAGACGCTGCTTGAACTCAGCGGTCTTGGCGACGAGCTCGCCGTCGGAGAGCGGCTCAAAGTCGGGCTCGAGAGTGCCGATGTACGCCGCCTGCTCCTGGAGGCGCTTGAGGCGGCGACCCTCGCCCATGCGAAGGACGCGCTCGAACTTGCCGAACTGCGTGGCCATCGCGCCTAGGGTACCGGCTCGCCCTGCGTGCACTCGCTCAATGCGAGGCGAGTACGGCCGCTACAAGGGCAGGACGAGAATCTCCCAGAGATCGCCGTCGAGCCGTCCTGCGTGAGCCGCATACGCGCCGCTCTCGCGCGATGCAGCGAGCCGCTCGAGCGCGGACGCGCCGGACGGTTCAGCGGGCATCCCGTCCACACTCAGAGCCAACGTGGAGCCGTCCCAGGTGAGCTCGAGGTCGTCGCCGCGCGGATCGGGATCCAGCCGTGCGGTCTCGATCGCGCTCGCACCGACACTCCACAGCTCAGGACGGCGCATGGCGAGCGCACGGTAGGGCCGCTCGATCGCGCCCTCGAGCGCCGCCGCGAGCGGTTCCGGGTCGAAGCCGTCGGGCCCAGCGCCCACCAGGACGCGGCCGTCGGACAGGGCGACGAACTCGGCCTCGTCTCCGGCCGTTCCAGGCGCGTCGGCCGTAACGACTGCGTCCCACTCCTTCTGTCGCGGAATCCCTGTGATGCCGGCCGCGAGCCAATGACTCCCCGGATCGACGGGATGAACCACTAGGCGGCCTCTTCCCCGTGCCCGCCGGCCACCTCGACCTCGGGCTCGACTGGCTCGACGGTCGGCTCGGTGCGCTGGCGCGCGCGCCGCGGCTCCTGGGTTCGCTTGTCGCGGTAGCGCTCGATCTGGCGTTCCAGCTTGTCGACCAGGCGGTCGATCGCCGCCTCGTAGGACTCCGCGGACTCGCGAGCGACGATGTTGCGCCCCTTCGCGTGCACAACTGCCTCAGCCATGTGATCGTTCCGAATCGAGGGGTTGTTCTCTCGAGACATCGTCACCTCGACGACAGTGTCGGCGTAGAGACGACGTTCAAGCTTGCCGAGCCGCTTCTCGGCGTATGCCCGGACCTGATCCGAAACGTGGCCTCGATGAGCCTTGACGTGAACCCGCATGGAACGCTCCTTTCCGGATCTGCGGCGGAAGAGAACCTCTCTCACCCTAACGAACTGCTCGCGCAAGGGTGACGACCTCGACGCGTCGCGCCCCCGCCCGGCGCAACGCAGCGGCACATGCGTCGGCTGTTGCCCCTGACGTGTAGACGTCGTCCACCAGGCACACCGTGCGAGGTGCCGGACCAATTGCTGCAACGCTGCGGCGAACGTTGCGGCGCCGGTCGGCGAGTGCGAGGCCTCGCTGGCGCGGAAGCGCATGTGTGCGCCGCAGGAGCTCGACAGACGGCGCTCCCCAGATGTCTTCGAGCGCGCGCGCGAGAGCACGAGGCGCGACATCGCCGCGCTTCCATGCTCGCTCCGGGTCGCCCGGAACGTGAGTGAATGCTTCGACATCCGGCTGTGGGATCACCTCTGCGACGAGAGCCGCCGCCTCTTGCGCAAGCCCGCGTCGGCCCCGTTCCTTCCACTCTCGGACAAGGAGTCGCGCCCGTTGGTCGTAGACGATCGCCGCCCGGGCACGAGCGAATGCAAGTCTCCTGCCCGAGCACTCGCCGCACCGACGCACGGGCCACGCTCCCGGAGAGCCACATCGTTCACAAACCGGCGGAGCAAGACGCGTGAGCGACGGTCGGCAGGTCTCACACAGTGCACGCCCCGGAGATGCGCAGACGGCGCAACGCTCCGGGAAGAGCAGCTCGAGCGCACGCACACGACGAGCGTACGCGGCGCGAAATAACACCTTCGCGCCGATTCCGTGTCAGATCGGAGACGCCGCGAGCAACTCGCGCAGATCGTCCTGTGCTCGCTCCAGGTCGTCCGGCGTCTTGATCGGGAAGAAGCGCCCACGCGGCCCCCGGCGAGGCACCTCGAGATACGTGGTTGGCAGAAACGCCGACACCTCGTGATACACGCGCTCGACTTGCACCGCCGTCCTCCCGCCCGCATCCTTCTGCACGTACAGCCACGTGAGGTCGTAGTCGCGGTCGAGCGCGTCCAAGTCGAAGAGCGCGGTGTTCGTGTTGAACACGGGTACGAGCCCCTGGTCGAACTCTTTCGGAAAGCGCGGTCCTTCGAGCAGCTGAAGCCGTCCGTCGACTCGAACCGGAGCGCCCCCCATGTCTCCGTCTTTGCGCGCGACCTCACAGGTGACCGGTCTCCCCGACCTCAGGTGCATCCCGATCACCGCAGGCTCGACTCGTGCGCCGAGGTTGTCTACGTTCGAAACCGTGACGACGCGAACGCCACGCGCGCGGAGTGCGGCGAGCACACCGGAGCCGCGGAGTGCCTGAAAGAGGTCGCCGTGCCCTGGCGCATAGAGGGACGCTCCGCCGCCGCCATCGTGAAAGAGCTCTCCGTCGGTCTGGAGTCGCAGCGAGACGAATTGGTGAAAGATCAACGGGTCCCCGAGGCCGCGCTCCGCCACGTGTGCGCGAATCACGTCGTCCGTGGCAAAGCTCGTCATGAGCGCGACGGAGATCTCCGCCGCAAGGCTGCTCTCGAGCGCCCGCGTCAGCGAAAGCTTGATCTCGAGGAAGCTCTTGCCAGCGACCGCTGGAAGCGCTGCCTTGACGACCCCGCCGAAGCGTGTCGCCATCCCGCCGGCGAGCACGACCTGTGCAACCTCGTTTCGCCGAAGGGCGTCGACTCCGGCGGCGTATGCGTCCTTGTACCCACTTTCACCCGAGGCGGGAAGACGGGTCAGATCCTCGGCGCGAGGAGGCTCGATCACTCCTTGGACGACATTCGACTCTGGCGAGAGATCGCCGGTTGCGACCCGGGTGCGAAGCGTCTCGAAGAGATCCGGCTCAAACCCGAAGCGCTCGAGTGTCTCGGCGGTCTGGCGATCGAGGCCGTCGATCACAGCCGCGCGCTCCGAGTGGGCATCGGGAGCGAGGTGGCGTACGGCGCATGATGAACGCCCTCCTCGGTGACGATCGCAGTGATCAGCGCCGCAGGCGTCACGTCGAACGCGGGGTTTCGCGCCGGAAAGCGTGCCGAGACCTCGGTCGCGTCACGTTCTTCGATCGGAATGTCCGCGCCGGTCTCCGCGTCGAGGTCGAGTGTGGACGTGGGCGCGACGACAATAAACGGGAGTCGGTGGTAGGTCGCGGCCAGTGCCAGCGCATAGGTGCCGATCTTGTTCGCCGTGTCGCCGTTGGCTGCGATGCGGTCGGCACCCGTCAGCACGCAGTCGACCTCACCCGCCGCCATGAGCGACGCGGCGGCGCCGTCCGCTATGACGGCAAACGGGATGCCGAGCGCCTCGAGCTCCCAGGCGGTGAGGCGTGCTCCCTGGAGCCGCGGCCGCGTCTCGCCCACCCAGACGTGCGCGACGAGATCTTGCTCCCACGCTGATCGGATAGCCCCGAGTGCCGTGCCGTAGCCACCCGTGGCGAGCCCTCCGGCATTGCAGTGCGTAAGCACTCGAGAGCCCGGAGCCACGAGCTCGCTCGCGTGACTCGCCATCCGACGGCACCTCTCCACCTCGTCCTCGTGAATCTCTCGGGCGCGCTCGCGCGTCGGCTCGGAGCGCATCTCCTCGAGGGCCCAACGCAGGTTCACGGCCGTCGGGCGCGCCGCTGCGAGAGTTTCGAACGCCTGGTCGAGATCTTCGCCTCGTGCCACTGCCAGCGCATACCCGTACGCGGCGGCAATGCCGATCGCCGGCGCGCCGCGGATCGCCATGTCCCTGATGGCATCAGCGACCGCGGCCGCCGATGCGCATCTGAGCTCGACCACTTCCTCGGGCAGCCGGCGCTGGTCGAGCAGAACGACCGCGTCATCCTCGAGCCGCACGATGCGAGACGGGGTCAGGTCTTCCATGTTCCAGATGCCGTTCCGTGGAACATGGAAGACCTGACCCCCTCTGCGTTCCCTACGTTCCCTCGTCCCAGCTTGCGAGGTACTTGGACTGCTCCTCCGTGAGCTGGTCGATCTCGATGCCCATCGTGGCGAGCTTGAGCCGGGCGATCTCGTCGTCGATGTCCTTGGGGACGTCGTACACGCGCCGCTCGAGCGTTGCGGCGTTTGCGATGACCCATTCCGAAGCAAGCGCTTGGTTCGCGAAGGACATGTCCATCACGAGCGCCGGGTGCCCCTCGGCTGCGGCAAGGTTGACGAGCCTGCCTTCGGCAATCAGGTAGATACGCCGCCCATCCGCAAGCGTGAACTCGTCCACCAGCGCGCGAGCCTCACGGGTCTCGACCGCGAGATCGCGCAATGCCCCGACCTCGATCTCGACGTTGAAGTGCCCGGTGTTGGAGAGGATCGCGCCGTCCTTCATGCGCTCCATGTGCGCCCCCGTGATGACGTTCTTGTCCCCGGTCGCAGTGCAGAAGAGGTCGCCGACCTCTGCAGCCCGATCCATCGAGAGCACCTCGAAGCCGTCCATTGCGGCCTCGAGAGCCCGAAGCGGATCGACTTCGGTCACGATCACGTGCGCGCCCATGCCGCGGGCGCGCATCGCGACTCCGCGTCCCGTCCAGCCATAGCCCGCGACAACGAAGCGCTTGCCGGCAAAGAGCACGTTCGTGGCGCGAATGATCCCGTCGATCGTCGACTGGCCCGTGCCGTAACGGTTGTCGAACATGTGCTTCGTCTGGGCCTCGTTCACCGCGATCACGGGGAAGCCGAGCTTGCCGTCGCGCTCGAGAGCCTTCAGCCGGATCACGCCCGTGGTCGTCTCCTCCGTGCCCGCAATCACGTCGCCGAGCTGTTCGCGCCGATGGGAGTGCAGGACGCCGATGACGTCGGCGCCGTCGTCCATCGTCAGGTGCGGACGGTGGTCGACAGCCGCCTCGATGTGACGGTAGTAGGTGTCGTTGTCCTCGCCCTTGATCGCGAAGACACCGACCCCGAACTCGTCGACGAGCGCCGCCGCTACGTCGTCCTGGGTGGAGAGCGGGTTCGACGCGCACAGAACGACGTCCGCGCCACCCGCTTTGAGCGTCCGGGCGAGGTTCGCCGTCTCCGTGGTCACGTGCAAGCACGCCGAGATGCGATGCCCCGCCAACGGCTGCTCTCTCTCGAATCGTTCCCGGATCGCTGCGAGCACCGGCATCTGCCGATCGGCCCACTCGATCCGGCGCACGCCTTCTGCGGCGAGCGCAAGGTCCTTCACGTCATAGCGCATAGTCGTTGCCATCAGATTGTCTCCAAGGTCGTGGACGGCCCGAGTGTAGCCGTGTGCTCAGGCACAGCCCTCGACGAGGAAGACGGTCCAGTTGCCGAAGGCGATTCGAGTCACGCGATTTTGCGGGGAGACGTCGAACCGGATACGCCAGTGCGGAGCCCGCTCACGCCGCACGAAGACGTTCCGAGCCCTGGGAACGTACTTGTCCTTGCGGATACTGACTCGAGAATACGCCCGCTGCAGCTCCGCGAACGTCGAGCCGATGCGGATGCCTCTGTCCGTTCGTGCGCCACGTTCGAACCAGACCGAGCCGAGCTTCGCGCGAATGAAGAGCCCGTAGCCCTCCGCGGCTCCCGAGCGGAAGAACCCGGGCGCGCACTCGGTGCCGAGATCGTCGAGGCGTAGCTTGACGCCGAAGCGACGCTCGACCTGCCCCACGGTCATTCCTGGCCGAACCCCGCCGACACCGTCGAGCGTGACGAGCGAGGGAACGTGCGCAGGCGATCCACCCGCTGGGGATGTCGCCGCGATCGCAGTCAGAAGCACGAATAGAGGCACAACGCACCGCATCGTCAAGATACGCCGCCACGGCGCCCGAACGTCACGTGCGTCCGTACCGGTCCTCGATGCGAACGACGTCATCGAGATGTGGCGTGGAGACCTCGAGCACGAGCGTGTCTTCGAGCGCCGTCACCCGGTGCACGGTTCCCGGGCGGAAGCGGAACGCGCTCCCCGGTGAGATCTCGATCGCCTCGAGATTACCTCCGACGTCTCCGAGTTCGAGTCGCGCACGGCCCTCCTGCACAAGCCAAGACTCGTCCTTGGTCTCGTGGTACTGGAGGCTCAACGACTCGCCCGCGCGAACGAACAGGAGCTTGCCGACATACGTGTCGGCCTCGGCCCAGACGAGCTCCCAACCCCAGGGCTTCTCGACCTTCCGCGGCGAAACGCCGTAGCGACTGCGGGCGTCGTCGTTCACGAGAAGCGGAGCGCCCTGTCGGGGATGCTCTGGCCCGCGCCGATCCTGAGCCCGTGGTCGATGAAATTGCCGGCGCCGATAGACGCACCCGGGCCGACGACAGCGAGGTTGTGAAGCGCGCACTCGCTTCCGATCTGGGCGTCGTCGCCCACAATCGAACCGATGACGGAACACCCGCGGCCAACGGTCGCGCCGGAGCCCACGACGGCATTTTCGACCACGCTGCCCGCTGCCAACCGCGAGCCTGCCCCGAGCACGGCGAGGCTTCCCAGGCGTGCCCCCGGCTCGACCACGGCGCGCGGGCCGACATAGACGGGAGGGACGAGGCGCGCGCCCGGATCGACTTCGGCGGTCGGGTCGACCAGCGTGAAGTCGGCACCGAGCGCGTCGCCGACCTCGGTTGCGAAAACCCGCTCGAGGACGTCGCGATGAGCTTGCAGATACGACTCGGGCGTACCGACATCGAGCCAGTACCCCGGAAGCGCAATCCCGTAGACCGCTCCGTCCGCCGCGAGCCGAGGGAACACCTCGCGTTCGATCGACACCGCGCGATCGGGCGGTATCAGCTCCAGGACTTCGGGCTCGAGGACGTAGAGGCCGGCGTTGATCAGATCGGTGTCGATCTCCTCCGGCCGCGGCTTCTCGAGAAAGGTCTCAACCCGACCGTCCGCTGCAGTGCGGACGAGCCCGTACCGACTCGGGTCGGCAACGGGCGTGAGGAGAATGGTCGCCTTGGCGCCGGTCGTGCGATGGAAGGCGACGAGCTGGTCGAGATCGGCTTCGCGCAGAGAGTCGCCGTTCAACGCGAAGAAGCTTCGGTCGAGCCCGCGGGCCGCGAATCCGATCGCTCCACCCGTACCGAGCGGAGTCTCCTCGACTGCGTACTCGAGCGTGACGCCCGAGTGTCCCCCGCCGAAGGCCTCCTCGATCTGGTCGGGTAAGTAACCACAGGAGATAACCGCTTCCTCGACGCCGTGGCGCGCGAGATGCTCGAGGGTGTACGAGAGGAGTGGTCGATCGACGAGCGGGAGCATGTCCTTCCGCGTCGTATCGGTGAGCGGACGCAACCGCGTGCCCTGGCCGCCCACGAGGATGACGGCCCGCAGGCTCATAGGATCGGGCGCCCGATGCCCTCGTATTCGAATCCGAGCGCTCGCAGCTCATCAGGATCGAGCAGGTTGCGCCCATCCACGACGAGCCGGTTGCGCATCCGGGCCCCTGCTTCTTCCCAATCGAGCTCGCGAAATTCCGGCCATTCGGTCACGATGACCGCGGCATCTGCGCCGTCGAGCGCGTCGAGCGCCGACTCTGCAATGTCGACGCCGTGCAGATGGACAGCGCCATCGGCGACCGGATCCCACGCGCGCACCTCGGCACCCTCCGAGAGCAGCCGCCCGGCGAGCACGAGACTCGGCGCCTCGCGCATGTCGTCGGTTCCCGGCTTGAACGCGAGGCCCAGGAGCGCAATCCTCTTGTCGCGAAGTGAGCCGAGCCGCCGCTCGAGCTTGCCGATGACACGCCGCTTCTGGAGCTCGTTCACCTCGATCACGGCGTTCAGGAGCTGGAAGCTGTAGCCCGAGTTCGCGGCGAGCTGCTTGAGCGCAAGCGAGTCCTTCGGGAAGCATGAGCCGCCGTAGCCGATCCCGGCACGCAGGAACGCGGGACCGATCCGACGGTCCAGCCCGATCCCCTCCGAGACGGTGAGGACGTCGGCGCCCGTCGCCTCACACACGTTCGCGATCTCGTTGATGAACGAGATTCGCGTCACGAGGGCGGCGTTCGCCGCGAGCTTGATCATCTCGGCCGAGGACACGTCACAGCGAACAACCGGTGCGTCGATACCATCGTGGAGTCGCTCGATCAGGTCACCGTCCGCGTCGTCGAACGCGCCGATGACGACCCGATCCGGATGCATGAAGTCGTGGACAGCCGTTCCCTCGGCGGTGAACTCAGGATTCGAGACGTACCCGACGTTCGCGAGGCCGCGATCGTCGAGTCGGTGTCGCACCGCCCGTCCCGTGCCTACCGGCACCGTGCTCTTCATCGCGATCACGATCCGCCGGTCGATCCGCGGCAGCTCGTCGACGACCGTCCAGACCGCCGAGAGGTCCGCATCGCCCGAGTACATCGGGGGTGTGCCGACCGCGACATAGACGACATCGGCGCCGTCCACCGCCTCGTCGACCTCGGTCGTGAAGGTCAGCCGCTCCCGGTTTCGCGCGAGGAGCTCGGCGAGACCCTCCTCGTGAATCGGCACGTCGCCGCGCCGGAGCGTGTCGATCTTGTCCGCGACGATGTCGCGGACGACGACGTCGTGACCGAGCTCGGCAAGGCAGACCCCCGTGACGAGTCCGACGTACCCGGCGCCGAAGACAGCGACCCGCACTGTCCTACTTGACTCCCGCGAGCGGCTTGAGGCCCTTCGCGATCGCGAGCATCGTCTCGTTCGACAGGCGGTCGAGCAGCGTGTTGATCACCCAGTAGTTGCCTTTCGGGGTGCGCAGGACGACCATGTGCAGCTTCGGGCCGTCGTAGTAGAGGTCGTAGATCCGGCCCTTGATGCGCCGCGTCAGGCTCTTGTCTGCGAGAACCGGCGCGTCGTCCCAATCCGTCATCTGAACGCCCCAGTACTCGTTCGACCCCATGCTGTAGACGAGCCGGACGGCCTTGTGCTCTTCATCCGGGTCGATCCAGTACAGGCGGATCGGCATCGTCGAATCGGTATACGAGCTCCGCTCGATCACCGTCGGAACCATCAACGGGAACGACACGCGAGAACGGCGCTCGCGAAGCAGGTCGCGCGCCGCGTTGGGGCCGTAGACGACGTTCGGGCGCTCTCGCTTCGGTGTCCGGTCGACGGGGGCCGATGCAAGGCTGCCGTGGAAGGTCTGCCCGACGACGACGGTCAACATCGCACCGCTCGCGAGGGTAGTTATCTCCTTCGCGAGCGGCTTGACCTCGGCGGATGCGAAGACATTCGCCACCTTTTGCGCGGCGTCGCGCGATCCCCGCTGACGCGGATCGAAGTAGACCTGAGTGCGGAAGTAGTCGAACCGTGGGGCGTTCGCGGGGAGTCCGTTGGGCGGAGTGATCACCTGATAACCGCGCTCGCCGAGCTGGAACCCAGCTGTCGACGCCGAACCGGTTACGCCATTCCCGTTGAGGACCGTGATGCTCGTGTCCCGTGGGGCCAACACCCGCTGCTCGAGTTTCTCGCCGAGCGCAACGGCCGTCGCCTTTTCCGAGGACTCGATGTCGGGGTGTGCGAAGGTCTGCACGGCGCGCGAGATGTTCTCCGAGTCCGTCGTCAGTTCGGCGAAGCCCTCGAGGCCCTCGATCCGTGTCTGGAAGACCCGGCCTCGCGGCAGGTCGTACGCGAACAGCGCGTACGACAGAACCGTGCTCCCGTCAACGCTCGAGCCGCCTCCCTGAGCGACCTCCACATTGTTCGTGACGGCGTTGACGACCTTCGGCAAGGCGAGCGGAGCGAAGCTCTCCTGCACCTGGCCCTTGAAGGCCTTTACGAACTGCTGCTGGCGCGCGACCCGGTAGAGGTCGGAGTCCGTGTGGCGATAACGAACGTAGTCGAGCGCCTGCCTCCCGGAGAGCTGCTGATAGCCCGGAAACAGATTGATCTTCGCGTAACCGAACGGCCCGCCACGGTCGTTGAAGTAGCGGCGGTCGATGTCGACCCAGGCCCCGCCGAGCCTGTCGATGATCTGACGGAAGCCGCGGAAGTTGACGGTGATCAGATAGTTGATCGGGACGCCGGTCAGCGCCTTCACCGTGTTCAACGAGCCCTGTGGGCCGCAGTACGAGTAGGCGTGCGCGATCTTGTCGAAGAACGGCGTTCGCCCGGGACAGTTGATCTCGACGCGCATGTCGCGCGGAAACGAGAGCAGCGAGAGCGAGTCGGTAGCCGGATCGGCGCGGACCAGCATCAGCGTGTCCGAGCGCCCGCTCGTGTTGTTCCCGTCCTCGGCGCGGTGGTCGTAGCCAATGACGAGAGCGATGGCGGGCTGCCCGGGGAGCGCGACGGACAACTGCCTCGCTGCGCGCTTCACCTCGGGTGTGTCTGCGGCGACCGAAGCGACCGATTCGTGGAAGTAGAGATATGCGCCTCCAGCGGCGCCACTTACGAGCACCAGCGAGGCGACGCCGAGCCACATGGCGACGCGACCGACAAGCGCGGCGCGCGAACGCCGTGACCTCGGAGGCTGCGTGTAGACGCTGACGGGGGACAGGGCGCCAGGCGGAAGAACGGGTATCCCGTTTCCATTTGGCGCGGCCCCGCGCCCCAGGCCTCTCTTCAAGGTGGTTCGCATAACACGGAACGAGCGCCTCGACGGGCGCCCATCGTCGGAGGATAGCTCAGCTACAGGAGGTGCTTCGCGCTTCGCGCGATGGTTCCCACCAATCGTTTTCGAGCCTTAACGAACCGCTAGGTGGACGCGATGGTGTCCAGAACGGAGACAGCGTCGAGCGCTCTCTTCAGAAAGGCGATCTCGTCCGGAGCCCCTGCCGTGATTCGCAGCGCATCCGCCGCTCCGAACGGCCCCATTGGGCGGACGACGACCCCTTGGCCCAGCAGGGCGTCATTGAGCGCGAGCGCAGTGCCGACCCGAACGAAGACGAAGTTTGCGACGGCGGGACCGACGGGGTTGAGCCCGTGATCGCGAAGAACGTGATCGAGACTCACCATGGCGGTGCGGTTCGCTTCTCGGCGACGGATGATTTCATCGGTCTCGCCAAGACTCGCTAGTGCCGCCTCCTGACCCGCGGAGCCGACATCGAACGCGCGCCGAACCTTGCCGATCGCCGTGACGACCTCCTCCGAGCCGACGCCGTAGCCGACACGCAATCCGGCCAGCCCGAAGATTTTCGAAAACGTTCGAAGCACCAGGACGTTGTGGCCCGCCTTCAAGAACTCCTCTATCGCATCGGGATAGTCCAGCTCGTCGACGTACTCGAAGTACGCCTGGTCGACGACCGTCAGCACATGCGCCGGGACGCGCGCAAAGTACGCCTCGAACTCGGTGCGCGTGCTCGTCGTCCCGGTCGGGTTGTTCGGTGCGGCGATGAACACGAGCTTCGTGCGTGGCGTGACGGCCGCCAAGATGGCCTCGAGGTCGAATCGATCATCCCGCAGCGGCACACGCACAGGCACGCCGCCGAGCTTGAGGGGGTCGAGGACGTAACTGGGAAAAGACGGCCAGCCGGTGATCGCCTCGTCGCCGGGATCGAGCGTCGCCAAACAGGTGAACCCGATGACGGCATCGGCACCTGCACACACGGTCACGTTCTCGAAGCCGACGCCGTGCCGTTCTGCAAGCGCATGCCTGAGTCGCCACGCGCCTCCGTCCGGATACCGGTTGAGCTCGGGCGTTGCACGGGTGATCGCTTCCTGTGCGGCAGGGAACGGCCCATATGGGCCTTCGTTCGAGGCGAGCTTGACGACCCGGTCGAGCCCGAGCTCGCGCTGAACCTCCTCGACGGGTTTGCCGGGCTCGTACGGAACGAGACCTGAGAGCGCGGGACGAATCACGACCGATCGCCGTCGGCCGCCCTTTGACTCACGTCGCGGGGATCGGCTCCGGCGTCCCGGTCACGTACTCGCCGACGATCTCACTCTCGGCGTCGCCGCTCTTCGCCTCATCCGTCGCTGCGGGCTCTTCCTCTGTTTCAACGATGACCGTCCCGCCTCGACGCCGCAAGGCAACAGCCACGAACCCGGCGAGAATGCCGAACGAGATGAGCCCCAGCGCGAGGTACAGCCCGAGCTTCATACCGCTTCGCCTGTTGCGGCGACGATCGAGCGCCTTGAGAGTGACATAGCCAACCGCGGCGTTTCTCTTCGTGAAGATGCTCACCGCCTGAGACTAGCGAACCGCGGGCGCGCTGGCTGGGACTACTTCCGCCGCGGAGGCAGGTGGATCGCGCGACCGAGAGCGACGAGACCCGCCTCTTTGATCGCTTCGGAGAGCGTCGGATGAGCCGCCATGCCATCGGCGACGATCTCGACGGTGGCCTCCGCATCGAGCGCGACGACAGCGGCCTCGATCAGATCGGTCGCATGTGCGCCGACGATCACGACGCCGACGAGCTCACCGTAGGTCGTCTCGTGGATCGATTTCACCCAGCCGGCCGTCTCACCCGACATGACCGCCCGCGCATTCGCCGCCCACGGGAACCTGCCAACGGCGATGTTCTCGTCGCCGTAGCGCTCGCGAGCCTCGGCCTCGGTCAGCCCGACGCCGGCGATCTCTGGATCGGTGTAGATGGGCCTAGGAACAGCCGTGTCCGGCATGGCAACCTCGTGGCCCATAGCGTTTTCCGCTGCGATCTCGCCTTCCCGGAACGATGTGTGCGCGAGCTGCCAGTACCCGGCGACGTCACCGGCTGCGTAGATGTTCGGCACGGACGTTCGCCGGTACACGTCGGTCCCGATCCCGGTGCCGGGGTCGAACGCGACACCCGCTGCTTCGAGCCCGATGCCCTCGACGAGCGGTGCCCGGCCGACCGCGACGAGCATCAGATCGCACTCGGTGGTCTCTCCTTCGCCGAAATGGACGACGAGCCCCGAGGCCGTGTCCTCCACCTTCGTGCACTGCTTGCCGAGGTGGATGACGATCCCGCGGCGTGCGAACGACTTGCGAAGCTCGCTCGTCGCGTCCGCGTCCTCCTGCGGGATGAGGGAATCGAGCATCTCGACGATCGTGACTTCGGTGCCGAATCGCTCGAAGATCGAGGCGAACTCACAGCCGATGATCCCGCCGCCGAGAACGACCAGTCGCTGTGGAAGCTCGGTTTGCGCGAGGAGACCGGTCGAGTCGACGCAGCGCGGCGACTCGAGTCCCGGAATGGGCGGCCGCACGGGATACGAGCCCGTGGCGATGATCGCGCTCGAGAAGCTCAGTCCCACATCACCTTTGTCGAACGCGATCGAGCGCGCGTCGTCGAACTTCCCAGCGCCCTGGAACCAGGTGACGTCGTTGGCTTTGAACAGCGAAGCGACGCCACCAGTCATCTGCTTTACGACTGCCGCTTTCCAGGCGTTCGCCTGCGTAAAGTCGAGCGAGGGCTCTCCGGTGACAACGCCGAGCTTCGGGTCAATCTCGCGCGCGGCGTGCAGAGCGTGTGCCGTCTGTACCCATGCTTTCGTCGGAATGCAGCCGACCTTCAAGCATGTTCCACCGAGGTCCGCGTCCTTCTCGATGCAGGCGACACGGGCGCCGAGCTGGGCTGCGCGGATTGCGGCCGTGTAACCGGCCGGCCCTCCGCCGAGAACGGCAACGTCGAATTCCATGGCCGCGATCCTAGCTGGGGTCGGGTCTTGCATCCCGACACAAGATGTCCGTGTCGGGATGCAAGACCCGACCCCCTACAGCTCTCGGCGCATCGTGACGCTGTCGCTGCCGTCCTCGGCGACACGCTCGAACCCGTGCCCCGTGTAGTACGAGACCAGTGCATTGTTGTCGCGCTCGACGCTCAGGCTGAGAGCGCGATACCCCTCCGATCGAGCCCGGTCGCAAAGCGCGTTCAAAAGCGCCTCTCCAAGGCCGCGGCCGCGGCGGCTGGGCACAACCGCGATCGCGAGCTCAGGGGTCTCCTCGTCTACAAAGCCGTACCCCGGCTGGTCGCGTCGGAAGAGCCTGTACCAGCCGGCTCCGACGGGAAAAGCTCCCTCGACCGCGATGAGAGCCGTGTCGCCCGGACGTCCCCAGCCCTTCACGTAGCGCGAAACGGGTCCCGGCTCCTCGCCCGGATTGCGCTCGCGCCAGTAGTAAGCATGGTGGAGCATGTCGCGCAGGAACCGAACGTCCTGGCGGCCGCCTCGGCGAATGACCATGTCGAGAGCTTAGAGAGCGAGCGCAGGTGTCTCGACGAACGCCTTGACCGTGCGCAGGAACTCAGCGCCCTCCGAGCCGTCGATCGCCCGGTGGTCGCAGCTCAAGGTCATCGTCATCGCGGGCGCGACGACCAGCTCGCCGTCACGGGCCGTCGGTCGGTCTTGGATCGAGCCGACCGCGAGAATGGCGACCTGCGGCGGATTGAGGACTGCGACGAACTGCTCCATTCCGTACATCCCGAGGTTCGAGATGGTGAAGGTCCCGCCCTCGAGATCGGTGAGCTTGAGCTTCCCGCCGCGAGCGCGCGAGACGAGATCCGCTCGTGCACCGGCGATCTGCTGGACGGTCTTCCGGTCGGCATCACGAATCACCGGAACGACGAGCCCGCTCGGGGCGGCCACGGCAATGCCGACACTCGCGCCCGGAAAACGAACGATCTTCCCGTCGACGAAGTGGGCATTCACCGGTCGGTGTCGCGCGAGCGCGGACGCAACGACGCGTGTGAGGAGGTCATTCACCGTCGGTCTCGTCTCACCCTCGCGCACGAGCTCTACGAGGCGCTCTCGGGTTGCAACGAGCTCCGAGGCGTCCGCCGTGACGGAAAGCTGGAAAACCGGAGCCTGCCAGGCCTCGGTGAGGCGCCGCGCGATCGTGCGGCGGGTCGACGTGAGCTCGACAATCTCGACCTCGCCCGCCGGCGGTGCAGCGGGAGACTCGAGCGCTACCCTTGCTGCGCCGCGCGTCGCAGCGTCCTCGACGTCTTCTGCGACGATCCGCCCCTCGGGTCCCGTACCGGTGAGCCCTGCGAGATCCACCCCACTCTCGCGCGCCATGCGCCGCGCGAGCGGGCTGGCCTTCACGCGGCTCTCGGCAGCCACCGGCGGCGTGAGAGAAGAGCGTGGTGCAGCGGTCTCTGCGTCCGACGGCTTGCCTTGTAACAGTCTGTTGCTTGGCTCTTCTGCCTCGAGCGCCCGGGCATCGGGTACCGGGGCAGCTGCCGGCGCGCTGCCGTTTCCGCCGCGCGACGCAGCGAGCAGCTCCGAGACGTCCTCATCCTGCGCACCGATCACGCCAACGGTCGTGCCGACATCGACCTCCCCGTCCGCGACGACGATCTTGAGCAGGACTCCCGTAGCCTCGGCCTCCACCTCCTGCGTCACCTTGTCGGTATCGATCTCGTAGAGCGGTTCGCCCTTGGCGACCGTCTCGCCTTCGGTTTTCAGCCAGCGCACGATCGTCCCCGACTCCATTCCCTGGCCGAGACGCGGCAGCTTGACCTCGGACGCCACGTCTAGCTCCGGGCGACCGTGCGCCGAATCGCCTCGAGAACGTCCGCCGCCTGCGGGACGACCCACTGCTCCATCGCCGGCGCGAAGGGAAGCGGGCCGAACCTCGCACCGACTCGCTCGATCGGCGCATCGAGCCAGTCGAAGGCACCTTGCTGGATGATCGCAGCGAGCTCGGCCCCGAAGCCACCTCGAACCACGGCCTCGTGCGCGGTGACGCAGCGCGTGGTCTTGCACACGGAGCCGATGATGGTCTCTTCGTCGAGGGGAAGCAGCGTCCGCGGGTCGACGACCTCCACCGAGATACCTTCGCTCTCTGCAGCTTCCGCTGCCTGGAGCGCCTCATGAACGAGGCGTCCGGTCGCGACGACCGTGACGTCTTCGCCCTCTCGATGGATTCGGGCTTTCCCAAGCGGGATCGGCTCGAGCTCGGTCGGTACCTCGCCCTTCAGCGGGTAGAGCGTGCGGTGCTCGAAGAAGACGACGGGGTTGTCGTCGTAGATCGAGGACCAGAGGAGGCCACGGACGTCCTCGGGCGTCGACGGGAAGACGACCTTCAGTCCGGGGACGTGGACGAACCAAGCCTCGAGCTGCTGGGCGTGCTGCGCACCCGGCGACCAGCCGGCGCCACCCTGCGTACGAATCGTGAGCGGAACCTTCACCTGACCGCCCGACATCGTCCGATGCTTGGCGGCCTGGTTCACGAGCTGCTCCATCGAGAGCGTCAGGAAGTCCTCGTACATGATCTCGACGACGGGCCGCATCCCCTGGATCGCTGCCCCGATCCCACTCCCGACAATGGCCATCTCGGAGATCGGGGTGTTGCGGATGCGCTTGGGCCCGAACTCCTCGAGGAGGCCCTGTGTTACCGCCATGGACCCACCCATCTCGGCGATGTCCTCACCCATGAGAAAGACGCTGTCGTCCTTACGAAGCGCGTGCGCGAGCGCGTCACGAACCGCCTCTCTATAGGTCAATTCAGGCATAGACGTACTTGAGTGCGTCCTCGGGCTGCGGGTCCGTGCCCGCCTTGGCGAACTCGACGGAGGCCTCGACCTTGGCCGTGACCTCAGCATCGATCGCGGCGAGGTCTTCGTCCGTGAGCTCGAGTCGCGCGCCGAGGAGCCGGATGGGGTCCTTCGTCTCGCGCTCTTGCTTGAGCGCCTCGCGGTCGCGGTAGACCTGCGGATCACCGACGAAGTGGCCGGTGAGGCGGAAGGTGCGGACGTGGAGAAGCACGGGCCCTTTTCCCGCGAGCGCGTGATCGCGGGCGGCAAGAGCCGCGAGGTAGACGGCTTCGACGTCCTGCCCGTCGGCCTCGATCAGCTTCATTCCGAACGCGGCGGCGCGCTTTCCGAGCTGGTCGACGGGGAGCGGGAGCTGCTGCTCGGCGGGCGTCGACTCCGCCCAGCCGTTGTTCTCGAGGACGAAGATCGCCGGAACCTTCCATAGCTGTGCGAGATTGAGCGACTCGTGGAACGTGCCCGTGTTCGTTGCACCGTCCCCGAAGAACGCGACCGCAACGCGCTTCTCGTCGCGCATCTGAAACGCAAGCGCAGCGCCGACGATCGCAGGCAAGCCGCCGGCGACGACGGCGTTGGCACCCAGGTTCCCAACCTCGAGGTCGTAGAGATGCATCGATCCGCCGTAGCCGCCGCTGCAGCCCTCCATCTTCCCGTAGAGCTCGGCCATGATCTTGTCCACCGGCGTCCCCTTGGCGATGGCGTGCCCGTGCGCGCGGTGCGTCGAGGCGAAGACATCCTCGCGCGTCAGCGCGGAGCACACTCCGGTCGCGACGGCTTCCTGCCCTATCGCAACGTGCAGGAACCCGGGGAGCTCGCCGGCGCGGAATCGCTCCTCGACCTTCTCTTCGAAGCGCCGGATGAGAAGCATCTCTCTGAAGAACCCTCGCAGGGCGTCGTTGGAGA
This sequence comes from Thermoleophilia bacterium, assembly GCA_029865325.1. Taxonomy (GTDB): domain Bacteria; phylum Actinomycetota; class Thermoleophilia; order Gaiellales; family Gaiellaceae; genus GMQP-bins7. The sequence goes on along the minus strand of JAOUHF010000007.1, from coordinate 14,230 downwards.
CGCGTTTCTTTCCGGTTCCGGCTTTCTCCTCGACGGTCGCCATCGAGCGGGCATTATGCTGATCGGCCGATGCGAGCCGCCGACCAGTGGGCACTTCTCGAGACGGATCTCGGATCCAATTGGACCGAGGCTCGGCTCTCGTTCGCTCCCGAGGGTTCGACGACCGATGCCGCAGTCATCCTGGCGCCGCTCGGACCGGGGCGCGTCGAGGGGGAGCTCAGATTCCACGTCACGCGGACCGGGAGCGGCCCCGAGCGGCTTCGCAACCTCCTCGAACGACTCGACCAAAGACGGGTCTGGGGCACGCTCTCTCTGCTCGACACGACTCACGACCAGCAGGCCGCGTCAGCGCGAGCGCTTGCGGCCGAGGAGCGCGCGCCAACGCTCCTCGCACAAGCCTGGGACGACGTCGTCGCGGCCCTTGCCCCGGGATGGAGCGACCTGCTCTGCCAGCTCGATCTCGACTCGAGCGATCACTTGCCACGTGCAGCGCTTCTGGGCGCCCCTCTCAATCCGACGCGCAACCCGCAGGCAGTCGCCCTGCGGTTCCGCGTCTCGGGCAAGCAGGGCTACGGGGTCTCGCCCGGGATGGCGCGACGGTGCTTCGAGCGAATGGATGCCGACGGGGTCACGGGAAGAGTCTCCGCGCTCCACGGGCTCTCGGACACCGAGAACGCGCTCACCCAGGGTCCGGTTTGGCGGCTCGCGGGCCGTTCGGTCTGAGCCCCTACCGAACGACCTTTGCCGACCCCTTCATGCCGGCAGCGGCATGCGGATCGCAGAGGAATCGCAGCGTCCCCGTTCGCGCGAGCTTCACCTTCCAAGTCTGCGACCCGACGAACCTGAGCGTCGTCTTCCGATTGAATCCGGGAGCCACGACGTGCGCGTTGTGAATCGGGGAACGGTCTCGCACGACGATCGTGTACGTGCCCCGCTTCATCTTCTTCACGGTCTTTCCACCCCCTGCCTTGAGGGTGATCACGAAGCCGGGTCCCGAGGTCAGCACGAGCTTGGTCTTCGAGGTCACCACGCCGCCGCCACCCGAACCCGAGGACGGAGGCTGCTTGGGCGGGTTCCCGACGACGAACGATCCCTTCATCTGGCTCGCATGAGGGTCGCAGACGTACGTGTACGTACCGTCTGTGAACTCGACCGTCCAGAGCTCCTTGCCCTCTCCGGCGACGCTCGTCGACCGGTCGACGCCGGGCCCGCGGAGATGGAAGTTGTGCACGTCGGCCTCGTCCTCGACCTCGATGTCGTACGTCCCGGGGTCGAGCTTGGTCACGCGCGCGCCGGAGGCGTCGGTCAGGTTGATCGTGAAGCCGGGTCCCACTCTGGCGTGGAGCTTCGCGTTCTCGCCCAGAGCTGCCTGCCCAACCGCAGCGGGGAGCAAAGCGGCCGCGACGAGCGCGGCGGCGACTGTGAGGATCCTCGTCATTGCCAGACTCTACGCCAAGAGTCCGGGATCGGTTTGATGCTACGCGCGGAGCTCGGCGCCGAATCGCTCCACGAGCAGAGCGACGATCTCGTCTCGAAACGCGGTCGCCTCCTCCTCGGTCAACGTACGCTCCGGCGACTGGAATGCGAGGTGAATGGCGACCGACTTGCGTCCGTGGCCGACCTGCTCTCCGCGATAGACGTCGAAGACGCGTGCCTCTCGTAGTAGCGGTCCAGCAGCTTCACGGGCGGCATCGACGAGCGCACCGGCCTCGACATCCTCGTCCACGGTCACCGCGATGTCCTGGAGGACGGCAGGGAACGTGAGCACGTCCTCGTAGACGACGCGCTCGGGTACCGGTGCAAAGAGGGTCGTGAGGTCGAGCTCGAACGCGCCCCAGACGCCGTCGAGCAAGGTTGGGTGAAGCTCGCCGAGCCAGCCCGCCTCGGTTGTAGCCGACTTGCCCGGATGAAGCAGCGAGTGCTGCCCGCGCTCCACCCGAAGATCGAGCTGCAGCGCCGCGTAGAGCACCTCGAGCACTCCTTTGACGGCCTCGTAGCCTCCGGCAACGACGCCGGCCACGCGCCAGTGCTCATCCGGGAGCTGCTCGTCCGAGGGCAGATACACGCGTGCGATCTCGAAGAGCGCGATGTCGACGGCGCCTGCGTCGAGGCCTGTGCGGGCAGCTTCGATGAGCCCCGGGAAGAGCGTCGTTCGGAGGATCGCCTGGTCCGACGTCATCGGATCGGGCAAGCGAATCGCGCGCGAGTCCGGGTCGGACGCCGCGAGGCTCCACGTGTACGCCTCGGAGAGCCCGGCCCCTACGAGCACGTCCTCGACGAGCCGTCGCAGCCGCTGATCCTTCGAGAGTCGTCCGCGAACATGTCGGCGGAGCGGCATCGTGTGCGGCACACGGTCGAGAACGACGCGCGCGACCTCCTCGATCACGTCGACCTCGCGTGTGACGTCGCGAGCGCGCCAGGTCGGCACCGTGACGTCCCACTCGGGCGAGACCTCGAACTCGAGCCGTTCGAGAAGCGAGCGCTGCTCGTCGGGGGCGACAACGAGCCCGATCAGCCGACTCGCGCGATCCGTGCGCAGCCGCACGACCGGCCGCTCCGGGAGGCCCGATTGGACATCCACGTGACCTGTCATCCGCGCGCCGGCGAGGTCGACGATCATCCGGCTCGCAAGCACTGCCGCGGGCTCGGCGAGGTATGGATCCACACCCTTCTCCCAACGGTTCGAGCCGGCCGTTCTGAGGGCGAGGCGCTCCGACGAGCGGAGAATCCCCAGGGGCTCGAAGTTGGCGGCCTCGAGGAGCACCTCGTTCGTCTCAGCGGTGACCTCGCTCTCCTCTCCGCCCATGATCGCGGCGAGAGCGACCGAGCGCTCGCCGTCGGTGATCATGAGGTCGTCCGTCGTCAATCGGCGCAGCGTGCCGTCGAGCGTGCGGAGCTCCTCGCCGGGACGGGCCCGGCGCACGACGACGCGGGCGCCGGCGAGCCTCGTCCTATCGAAAGCGTGAAGGGGGCTGCCCCACACGTGCATGGCGTAGTTCGTAACGTCGACGACGTTCGAGATCGACCGCATCTCAGCCAGAAAGAGGCGTGACCGAAGCCACTGGGGCGACGGGCCGATCGAGACATCGCGGAAGACTCGGCCGATATAGCGAGGGCACCCGCCGAAATCCTCGACTGTTACGTCGACATCCTCGCGATCCACGATCGCCGGATCGTCGGCAGCGGGCGGGTGGAAATCACCGTCGAACAGCGCAGAGACTTCCCGAGCCAGCCCGACCATCGAGAGAAGATCGACGCGGTTGATGGTCGGAGTGACGTCGAGCACCCGATCGTGAATCGGCAGGACGTCGACGAGGGGCGTTCCGGGCTCAGGTCCTTCGGCAAGCACCATGATCCCAGCGTGGTCGTCACCGAGGCCAATCTCGTCCTCGGCCAGGATCATTCCGCGCGAGTGCTGCCCGCGCAGCTCCCGCTCGTCGAGCGGGACGTCGAGGATCGGCAGGCGCGCTCCCGGCAGCGCCACGGCCACGGTCGCCCCCGCCTCGAAGTTCCATGCACCGCAGACGATCTGGCGTGCCTCGCCCTCCCCCACGTCCACGTGGCAGACGCGCAGCCGGTCGGCGTTCGGGTGGGGCTCGACTGCGATGACACGTCCGACGAGGAAGCGCCCGAGATTGCCGTCCACGTCCGCGACTCCCACGTAGATCACGCGCTCGACCTCCAGAGACGAGATCGAGAGGCGGCGCGCGATCTCGTCAGCGGGCGCGTCGACCGTGACGTACTCACGCAACCAGGAGAGCGGAGCGCGCATCAGAACTGACTCAGAAGCCGAGGATCGTTGCGCCAGAGCTCGCGCAAGTCGGGAATCCCGTGCCTCAACACTGCGATGCGCTCGAGGCCCCAGCCGAACGCGAACCCCGTGTACCGATCCGAGTCATAGCCGACGAACTCGAAGAGCTTCGGGTCGACCATGCCCGCGCCGCCGATCTCGATCCAGCCCGAGTGTCGGCAAACCGGGCAGCCCGAGCCGTCGCACATGTGACACGAGACGTGCGCCTCGATGGACGGCTCCGTGAACGGGAAGTGGTGCGTCCGAAACTCCGTCCTGCGCGCCTCGCCGAAGAGCGCTTTCAAGAGGTAGTCCAGCGTCCCCATCAGATCGGCAAGCGTGATGCCTTCGTCGACTACGAGTCCCTCGACCTGATGAAACGTCGGCGTATGCGTCGCATCCGGAGTGTCTCGCCGGTACACGCGGCCCAGCGAGACGATGTAGACGGGGGGCCCCTGCGCCTCCATGGTCCGGATCTGCGCCGGCGAGGTTTCTGTGCGGAGCACGGTGTCGTCATCGAGAAAGAGAGTCTGGAGCGGTGATCGGGACGGGTGACCGTCCGGGAAGTTGAGTGCATCGAAGTTGTAGCGGGTGGTCTCGACCTCCCGGCCGTCGACGACCGTGTACCCGAGGCCGAGGAAGATGTCCTCGACCTCTCGACGGATCTGCGTGATGAGGTGAAGGTGGCCTCGGCGGACGGGCGACCCCGGCATCGTCACGTCGACGCGCTCCTCCGTCAGCCGCCGGTCGATCTCGGCCCGAGCGAGCTCGCCCTCGCGGCCGTCGATCGCCGCCGCGAGCCGCTCTCGGAGCGCGTTCAACGCCATTCCGGTCTCGCGATCGCGAACCTCCCGGAGCGCCAGTTTGAGCTGGCTCTTGCGCCCGAGGTACTCGACGCGAATGCGCTCGACGTCGTCGGTCGACGAAGCGTCTGCAACCGCTGCGCGTGCGTCGTTCTCGAGAGCCTGAGGGTCCATGAGAGTGAGCGAGGTTACCAACGCCCCTTTCGCCAAGTGACAAGTCGCAACAAACTCTCGAACCTCGCGCTGCACCAACGGACGCGCGGTTAGTGACAACTTGTAACTTGCCGCTTCTGGCGCTCTACGATCGCATCGCCTCCATCTACGACCCGTGGAGCCGCTCCGTCACGGAGGATGTCGGCTTCTACGTCGAGCAGGCACTCGCGTCAGGTGGCCCCGTCGTGGAGCTCGCGGTGGGGACGGGTCGTATCGCCGTGCCTATCGCGCGGGCGGGGATCAGCGTGATCGGAGTGGACGCCTCGCCGGAAATGCTCGGCTTCGCTCGAAGAGCCGCGGAGTCGGCCGGCGTCGCGGAGCTCCTCGACCTGCGCCTCGGAGATCTCCGCGACCCACCCGTGCCCGAGCGCGTTCCGCTCGTCATCTGCCCCTTTCGCTCGCTGCTCCACATGGAGACCGAGGACGAGAAGCTGCGTGCGCTCCGAGCCGCGCGCAGCCTGCTCGAAGCCGACGGGCACTTCGTCTTCGATGTCTTCTCGCCCAGCCCCGAGGACATCGAGGAGACGGACGGCCGTTGGCTCGAGCGCGAGCCGGAGATCTTCGAGCGTGCGGACTGGGACGAGGGAACGCGAACGCTCTCGCTCTCCATCCGCTCTGGAGACGACGTCACGACCTTCGGTCTGCACTGGCTGTCCGCCCCCGAGTGGCTCCATGTCCTCGATGAGGCGGGGTTCGACGTGGACGTGGTCTACGGCTGGTTCGACCTCCGGCCGTTCAACGGCGAGGAAGACATGATCTTCGTCTGCAAAGCCCGCTGAGCACAAGGTTGCCAGCGACGCGACCTATCGCCTAGAGTCGGAGGCGTCATGATCTGGCTGCTCGTCATCGTTGGGCTCGTCCTCCTCGTCGGGCTGATGCTCGTCGCGCTGTACAACCGCCTCGTTCAGCGGCGGAACCGGGTCGACAACGCGTGGGCACAGGTCGAGGTCCAGCTCAAGCGCCGCTGGGATCTCATTCCGAACCTGGTCGAGTCCGTGAAGGGCTACGCAGCGCACGAGCGCGGGACGTTCGAGGCCGTGACCGAGGCACGCACGGCGGCCCAGAACGCGAAGACCCCCGCGGACACCGCAGCTGCGGAAGGAATACTCGGTGCGGCCCTCGGCAGGCTCTTTGCGTTGGCCGAGGCGTATCCCGAGCTTCAGGCAGACGAGAACTTCCGGCAGCTCCAGACGGAGCTTGCGGAGACGGAGAACCGGGTCGCCGTGAGCCGGCAGGTCTACAACGACTCCGTACTGACCTACAACAACACCGTCCAGACGTTCCCGGGGCTCATGATCGCCGGACCGTTCGGATTCTCGATCCGCGAGTTCTTCGAGGTCGAGGACGACACACAGCGGGAGGCACCGAAGGTCGACTTTTGAGTGCGCAAGACCGGAAATCCGCTCGCGCGGACTTTCCGGTCGCGCGAAGATCTCTGAAGGCGTCCGCTTCGCGGCCGCTGCCGCTACGGCTGATCATCGGCTGCGTGGTACTGGGCACGGCGGCCGCGCTCGTGCTCCCCAGCGTCGCTCGCGCCGACGGCTTCTCGCTCCTCACGGCTGATGTCGCTGTCGACGTCCAGCCCGACGGCGCTCTCGGGATCAGCGAGCGGATCGAGGTCGCTTTCTCGGGCGACTTTCACTTCGGGTACCGCGATATTCCGCTTCGACCCGGTGAGACGCTCTTCCTCCCGTCCGTCGCCGAGCGCGGCGTCGCATACAGACAAGGGACTACGACAGACCTCGGTCCCGGCCCAGCGCGGACGTTCGGCGTCGTGCGGCACGGGGATGGCATGCGCATCGTCTGGTACTTCGATGCTCGCGACCAGACGCGAGCTTTCACGGTCTCGTACACGCTCCGCGGCGTCGCGGTCGCGTACGACGACGTCGTCGACGTCAACCTCAAGGTCTGGGGAGACCAGTGGGCCGAACCGCTCTCGCGTCTCGTCGCGATCGAGAGCGCGCCCGAGGGAATCCTCAGGGCCTGGGGCAAGCCCGTGTGGGTGCGCGGCGACGTCGACCTCGCCGGTCGCCGCGTGACGCTCCGCGCCGTTGGCGTTCCAGCCCACCAGTTCGTCGAGTTGCGCTCGCTCATCCCGCGCTCGGCGTTCTCGTCGACGCTCGGCATGAAGATCGCTCGAGGAAACGCTTTCGATCGGATCCTCGAAGAGGAGCGCGCCGATGCCGAGCGCTACGGGCGTGACAGCGAGCGCATCCAGGCGCTCAAGGATCACCCGATCCGCACCGGGTTGCTCGTCCTCGGGCTTGCGACGATCCCCGCGCTACTGGTCGTTGCAGCGGTGTTCTGGTTCCTGGGCCGGGAGCGACGAACGGGCTACGACCGGGAGTACGAGCAGGAGCCTCCGACCGACACGCAGCCCGCCCTCGTACCGACGCTGCTCCGCCAAGGCGGCCAAGCCGGCTCGTATGAGTTCACGGCGACGCTTTTCGACCTGATCCGACGCGGCGTCTACAGGAGCGAGCCGACCACGACCGAGCGGCCGATCTGGGGCGGCCTGCGGTCGGAGCAAGTGTCCGATCTCGAGCTTTCCGCCGGCACTCCGCAGGACCTCACGTCGTGGGAGGCGGAGGTCGCCGATGTGATCGACGCGGTTCTCGACGGGTCGACGGAGCGGCTGTCGCGGTTCCGCGAACGCATCGAGGACGAGCGCGAGTCGATGCACCCTCGATTCACGTCGTTCAAGGAGAGGATCAGCGAAGAGGTCAGTCGGCGTTCGTGGTTCCGCTCGCGCGGGGCGATTCCGCTCGTACTCGGAGCAGCTCTCTTCGGGCTCGCGGGCGCGCTCTTGATCGTCCTCGCGAGCAACGGCTGGCGCCCTGTGTATCCGAGGTACCTGGACGTTGTGCTGGTCGGAGTCGGAGCCTGCCTGATCGCGAACGGCGTGCTCTGCGTCGCGACGCTCGTGTTCAACCGGCGAGCCTGGCGCCGCCGAACGAAGCGTGGCCAGGAGGAGGCCGAGCGCTGGGAGGCCTTCCGCCGGTATCTCACGGACTTCCCGCGACTCCACGAAGCACCTCCCGCGACGCTCGCGCTGTGGGAGCGGTACCTCGTCTATGGGATCGCGTTCGGGATCGCCGAGCGCGTTCTCCAGGGAGCACAGCTACATATGCCCCAGGCGATGCATCAAGCGAGCTCTGTCTACTGGATCTCGTCTGCCGGTGACCTCGGCTCGGGTGCGACCAGCCTCTCTATCGGAGACCTTGCATCAGGCTTCGGCTCGGCGCTCGCGCCGCCGAACTCGGGCGGGGGCGGAGGTGGCGGTGGGTTCTCCGGTGGGGGCGGTGGCGGCGGTGGCGGAGGCGGCGGTGGATTCGGCTAGTCCGAGGCCGCCACCTTGCGGATACCTTGCGGATACCTTGCGGCAACGCCTGCGAGAACGGATCGAGTGCGACCAGCCACGCGCGGGAGCGCGGGATCGGACTCAGAGAGAAGAGCGGCGCGAGAGCTCGTAGAGCGCGATCGCACCTGCCGCGGCGACGTTCAGCGACTCGGCTTTCCCGGGAAGAGGAATCGTCGCTTTGTAATCGCCTGTTACGAGGTCGTCCGGCAGGCTTCCCCGTTCGGACCCGAGGAGAAAGGTCAGCGGAGGCTCGAGCGGGACGTCCGCGAGAGGGGTACCGCCATGCGCGACAAGCGCGACCCGCGGGCTCGGCAGAGCGTCCCAGCCAACGAGCGGCACACGGAAGATCGCGCCTGCCGACGCGCGTAGCGCTCTCGGCCCCAGCGGATCGGCACAGGCCTCCGACAACGCGATACCGGCGTCGAACGCATCGGCCGAGCGGATAAGCGTCCCGACGTTTCCAGGATCGGCCACCTGCCAGAGGCCGAGAACGACATCACGGGTGCCCACCGGTAGGTCGTCTCGACGAAAGACCCCGATCGCCCGCGGGGCATGTCCCAGCGTCGACACCTCCCCGAGCAGCTCAGGAAGGACGTTCTCGCCCGCGACCAAGAGCTCGACCGGCTCCACGCCCGCACTGACCGCAGCCTCGATGAGATCCTCACCCTCGGCGGCGAACAGCCCTGTCTCGAGCCGATGCTTTCGGGCAGCAAGAAGCTTCCGGACGAGCCGGAGCTTCTCGTTCTGACGCGACTCGATCAGGCGGCTTGCGAGCCGGGGTCGGCATCGGCGTCGAGCGCAGCTTTCGCGCGCTCGGCAACCGCGGCGAACGCCTGCGGATCGGAAACCGCAATGTCCGCGAGCGACTTACGGTCGAGTTCGATCCCCGCCTTCTTCACACCGTCCATGAACCGGTTGTAGGAAAGGCCGTTCACCCGCGCAGCAGCGTTGATGCGCACGATCCAGAGCGAGCGGAACGTCCGCTTGCGCGCCTTGCGATCTCGGTACGCATAGACGAGCGAGTGCTCGACCTGCTCCTTCGCGAAGCGATAGCTCGACTTCTTGCGACCGTAGTAGCCCTTCGCCTGCTTGAGAACCTTGGCTCGCTTCTTGCGGGCATGGACCGCTCGTTTCACTCGAGGCATACCGCTCAGCCCCCTCTGAGGAGCTTCTTCACGGACTTCGCGTCGCTCGCAGCGACGCCTTCCATCTTGCGAAAGCCGCGTCTACGCTTCGACGACTTCTTCTCGAGGTTGTGGCTCCTCATCCCGTGCCTGCGCAGGAGCTTCCCTGTCCCCGTCAGCTTGAAGCGCTTCTTCGCGCCCTTCGACGTCTTCATCTTTGGCATCTGTCTTCGCTCCTACGTTCTTGTTCGGGCCGAGAACCATGACCATGTTGCGACCGTCGAGGATTGGCTGCTGCTCGATCCAACCGAGTTCCTTGACGTCCTCAGCGAGCCGCATGAGCAGATCTCGACCCCGCTCCGGGTGCAACGTCTCGCGTCCCCGGAACATGATCGTGACCTTGACCTTGGCTCGCTGCCCGAGAAAGCGCACGACGTGCCCTTTCTTGGTCTCGTAGTCGTGGATTCCGATCTTTGGTCTGAGCTTGATCTCCTTGACGTGGATCTGGAGCTGATGCTTGCGGGCCTGCTTCGCGCGCTGCTCCTGCTCGTAGCGGTACTTCGAGTAGTCCATGACCCGTGCAACGGGCGGATCTGCGCCGGCAGCGACCTCGACGAGGTCGAGGCCCTTCCCGTACGCGAACTCCAGCGCTTCCTTCGTCGGGGTGATCCCCACCTGCCCGCCGTTCTCGTCTACCAGGCGGACGTTTGGCACACGGATCTCCTCGTTGATTCGCTCGTCCCGCTTGCGCGGAACGACCCGGTCCATCGAGGGCCGGCGGCGGCGTGGTCTCAAAGGCCCTTCATCAAGCTCTCAGCTTCCTCCTTGTAAACGACAAAACCGCTGCAAGCAGCGGCTCGGATTCCCATCCAACCCCGGCACGACGACACCGGCTCGGTTGAACCCCCGCGAGTCGTGCCCGGGAGGTGAGGAAGCGATGAGCTCCTGCTTGCAGGCCGGGGATCGTACCACCTAGCGGGGATCCGCTTCGGCAGCGAGAGCGCCGAGCGCAGCGAGCAGCTCGTCGAGCGACAGCGCGGACTGACCGGCGCCCCGCTCCCGCACGGCGAGCGAGTCCTCCGACTCTCGGTCGCCGTAGACGACCACGAACGGGATCTTCTCCAGCTCGGCGTCGCGAATCCGCCTTCCGAGCGTCTCGTCGCGGTCGTCGACGTCAACGCGAAAGCCTTCCGCGTCGAGGCGATCCCCGAGCGCTCGCGCAGCCTCCTGGTGCCCGAGTCCTACCGGGAGCACCCGTGCTTGAATCGGCGCGAGCCAGAAGGGGAAGTCGCCCGCGTAGTGCTCGACGAGGATCCCGATGAAACGCTCGAACGAGCCGAAGAGGGCGCGGTGGATGACGATCGGCATGTGCTCGGCGTTGTCGGTGCCCATGTACGTCAGCCCGAACCGAGCCGTCATCTGCATGTCGTACTGAATCGTCCCCATCTGCCAGGAACGGCCGAGAACGTCCGTCATGTGCAGGTCGATCTTCGGTCCGTAGAACGTGCCCTCGCCCTCGGCGATGACGTAGCGCATCCCGTGCCGGTCGAGAGCGTTTCGGAGCGCTCCTTCGGCCTTGTCCCACTGCTCGTCGGTACCGAGCCTGTTCTCGGGCCGAGTCGAGAGCTCGGCATGCGGGTCCATGCCGAAGAGGCCGTAGAGATACCGGACGTAGTCGATGACAGCATCGACCTCGGCCGGCACCTGCTCTTCGGTGCAGAAGATGTGAGCATCGTCCTGGGTCACGTAGCGAACGCGGGTGAGGCCGTGGAGCGTCCCTGCGAGCTCGTTGCGGTGGAGCGGGGCGGCCTCTGCGTACCGAAGGGGGAGATCGCGGTAGCTGCGGAGCTGGCTCCCGTAGAGCAGCATGTGACCCGGGCAGTTCATCGGCTTGATCCCGTACGTCTGCTCGTCCGTGTCGCCCGGGATGAGGAACATGTTGTCCCGGAACTTCTCCCAGTGCCCCGACGTGATCCAGAGCGCCTTGTCGTAGATCAACGGGGTCTTGACTTCGAGATAGCCGCGTCGCTTGTTCTCGCGGCGGCGCACCGCTTCGAGCTGGCTGTAGATCACCATCCCCTTGGGGTGCCAGAGAGGCGATCCCGGTGAGTGCTCGTCGAAGTGGAAGAGGTCGAGCTGACGGCCGATGCGACGGTGATCGCGGGCCTTGGCCTGCTCGAGCCGCTCGAGATGCGCGTCGAGGTCGGCCTGCGAGTAGAAGGCCGTGCCGTAGATCCGGGTCAGCTGCGTGTTGCGCTCGTCGCCACGCCAGTAGGCGCCCGCGAGGCTCATCAGCTTGAGGGCCTTGATAGGTGAGGCATCTTGCAAGTGCGGCCCACGGCAGAGATCCGTGAACGCGCCTTGGGTATAGAGGGAGATTGCGCCCTCGGCGTCGTGCGCGAGCTCGACCTTGTAGGGCTGAGACTCTGCCTCGAAGCGACTGACGGCTTCGTCCAGGGAGAGCTCCTCGCGCGTCCAGGCGCGACCCTCTTCGATCTCACGACGAATCTCGTCCTCGATGGCCTGCAGGTCGTCCTCCGAGATCGGCTCCGGGAACTCGAAGTCGTAGTAGAAGCCGTCCGCGATCGGCGGGCCGATGGCGATCTTGACCCCGGGGTACAGTCGCATGACCGCCTCGGCGAGCAAGTGGGCGGTCGAGTGGCGGAGCACGTGGAGCGCGTCCGGGTCTTCCGTGTCGCGAGTGGTGAGGAACTGGATCCGCTCACCGTCCATGAGCGGCAGGCGAACGTCGCGCGTCATATCGTCGACACGAACGAGCACGGCCTGCTCGGCGAGCTTCGGGCCGATCGCGCGCGCGGCCTCGATCCCCGTGGCGCCGTCGGGGAGCTCGAGCTCGGAGGAGTCGGGGAGGACGACCTTCATCTCGCGGAGGATAGATAGCCGGGCTGTCTCCGTAGACTCAGAACGATGAGCGAGAGTCGTGCGGTAGAGGCTGGACGCCTAGCCCGCGCCATCCGCTGGCCGGTCGAGCGGCTCGGCGCGATGGGCGGTGGGGTTGCGCGAGCGCTTCCCAGCGCGATCGAGAATCTCTTCCGCGACCGTTGCCCGCAGTACGCAGCGGCGATCGCCTACCGCGTCCTCTTCTCGCTCTTTCCGCTGACGATCGTACTCGTGTCGGTGTTCGGGCTGGTGCTCCAGAACGACGAGCTGCGACAGAACGTCATCGACGAGCTCCTCAGCATTCTGCCCGTCTCGGAGGCGGGCCAGAACGACGTCCAACGCTCGATCGAGGGGATCGCAACGCCGTTTTCGGCGATCGGCTTCATCTCGCTGATCGCGTTGATCTGGGGTGCCTCCGGGATGATGGCATCGATCCGAATCGGGCTCGAGGCGGCTCTCAAGGTACGACGAGGAAGACCGGCTGCGCGTGCGAAGCTGGTCGACTTCGTCGTCGTCGCAGCGACGGGGCTTCTCGTGCTCGTCGTTGTCGGGCTCTCCGCGTTTGCCGCCTTTTTCAGCCGGCTTGCCGACCGGGTCGTGGAGGAGAGCGGCGTCGGGTCGAGCCTGTTCGGCTTTCTGCTCCGCGACGGAATCCAGCTCTTGGCGATCGCGGTGATGGCCTTGCTGCTCTACCGCTTCGTCCCTGCACGGAGGCTACGCGCGCGCGGCGCGATGGCGGGAGCGGTGCTCACGGCGGTTGGAACGTGGGGGGCGGCGAAGATCCTGTCGATCGTCTTCGCTGACTTCTCTCGCTACAACCTCATCTACGGCTCGCTGGCCGGCGTCATGACGTTCCTGTTCTTCGTCTACGTGGTCGCGCTGATCCTGCTCCTCGGCGCGGAGTTCGCATACGCGTGGTCACAACCCCCGGGGCCACCCGGACCCCCTGTGCGCGCGCGGCTCTGGGGCTTCTTCCGGGGCCTCTTCGTCCACCACGACGAAGAGGAGGCCATGATCAGCGAAGCGCCGGCTCGTCGACCGTGAGCGTGCGAGCATCGGCGTCGAGGGTGCACGTGACGCCGAGCGGGAGAGCCGCGAGGTGCTTTCCGTGCCCGAGCGGGAGGCCGTAGATCACGGGGACGCCGAGCGGCTCGAGTCGCTCCTCGAGAACATCCTCAATCGAACGCGAGCGCGCCCAGTCGGAGACCGGCCGGAGATCGCCGTAGTCACACTTCTCCATCTGGCCGACGACGACCCCGGCGACGTTGTCGAGCTTGCCCGCATGCGCAAGCTGGACGAGCTGTCCGTCGACGTAATAGGGCGGAACGTGGGTGTCCTCGAAGAAGAGGATCGCGCCGTCGAGCTCGATCTCCCAGGGCGTCCCCATCGTCTGCATGAGCAGCCAGAGACAGCCGCCGACGAGAGGGGCGGTCACACGTCCGCCGTGGATCATCCGCACCCACGGGTCGTCGGGATCGCGAGGAACCGCGCCCGCCCCGCCGGTTCGTAGCACCTCGAGGAGACGATCCTGCGTGAACGTGGACGTCTCTGCACTGCCGACGCCCATGAGCCCGTTGGCGTAGATCGTCGCGAGTCCGGCTTTCTGCCGAAACGCCACGTGAAGCGCGGTGAGGTCAGAGAAGCCGACGAGCGGCTTCGGATTCGCGGCGATGAGGTCGAGGTCGAGATACGGGATCGCCTGCGCCGAGCCGAAGCCGCCCTGAAGCGCTTGTACGACGTCCACCTCCGGATCAGCGAAGAGCGCGTTCAGGTCCGCGGCACGCTGTTCGGCGCTGCCGGCTACGTAGTCGTCGCGCTCCCAGACCCCCGACCCCAACTTCACGTGGTACCCCCGCGCCTCCCACCATTCCGCGCCTCGGAGAACGTCCGAGCGGCTGTCATAGGGGCTGGCCGCGGCTGCGACGCCGATTGTCCCACCGTCGGGAAGCGGCTTTCCGAAGCGAGTTGCCGGAGTCACGGGCGCTCGGGGACGCTACCGGCAGATCCGCACGATCTGCATTGCGTCGGCCTCCCGGCC
>JAOUHF010000171.1 GCA_029865325.1 Thermoleophilia bacterium | reverse complement strand
GGGAATGGCCGCGAACGGAGAGCTACTCCAGATGCGTTGGGTAGACGCGACTCGTTTCTGTGTGATCACCGACGTGAAGATCCTCCAGTTTCGCAATATCACGACCGCCTTCGCCGCAGGCGTCTACAACTTCGAGGCCATTCGCGCGACGGCCTGGACAGTGGACGGTACGGGCGGCACAGCCATCGCCGTTGCTGACCCGCAGTTGCAGGTGCGTCCGCCCACGATGGGCAACTCCCTGTTCAGCACCGGCTTCCGCTTCGCTACTACCGCCGCTCTCGGCGCGGGCACCAAGACCCTTGACACGAACCCGATGGGTGCCGCTTACGGCAACGTCGGCTCGACACCGGCTATCGCTGAGTTCTTCATCCCGAAGGGCGGAGGTACATCCGGCACGGGTGGTGGAGGTGTAGACCTCATGAACCCGGATGTAGGGGCAGGAGAACACCCGCTCGTGCTTTCGCAGAACGAGGGCCTAGTCGTTCGTGCAACCGTCCCCGCTACTGGAACCTGGATCGCATCTGTCTTGGTCAAGTGGCAAGAGTTGACTGCGTTCTAACCGACACAAGGAGAGATACATGCCCGGCATCGCAAAACGAGTTCACGGCCCCGCGCAGGTGTCGAACGCCGCGACCACGAAGTACACAGTCCCGGCGTCGAGCAGATTCATCCTGCGTCATATCCACGTCCAGAACCCCTCGGGATCGCCGGTCACGTTCACGCTGTCTATCGGCGCGGACGCGGCTGGCACGCGCCTCTACGACGCCTTCTCGATTCCAGCGGCTGCGGCGGGTGAGAGGGAGTCCGTCAAGGACTTCTACTGCTACCACGTCCTCGAAGCTGCCGAGATCATCCAGGCGCTCGCGGGCACCAACCTGATCCTGACGCTGACACTGAACGGAGACTTGATCCAGCTCTCATGACCGAGCCGCTTCTGCTCCTCGGCTACCAGTCTCCGCGCATGGGTGTCGCCGTCTACCGAGGCGGCGGCACCTGGCACGTTCCTCATCTTCATGAGGGGATCTCTCTCACAGCCACACCGCCTCTGGCGAAGGTCGTACCGCTCGACTACGACGGGTTCGAGTGGAACTGGCCGGAGGCCCCGGCGTGTTCCGCCTGATCCTGGTCGCGCTTTGCGCGGCATTACTCATCCCGGAGGTGGGCATGGCCCGCAAGCAGACACCGAAGGCCACCTGGGAACAGATCGCCGCCTTCTACTCGGGCGGCAACCAGAAGGGGCCGATCACCTACGACTGGACGAACAGCATGGGTACGACGGGGATGGCTGGATCTGGACAGATCAAGTTGAACCCGAAGGTGAAGGAGTCGCTCGACGCCTTCTCCAAGTACGGCCCGCGTTCGCAGCAGGGCATGGTGCTCGGGGCGCTCGGACTCTCGACTCTGATTCACGAATCCCTGCACAATCGTAAGAACACACAGGACTTGCGGTTCGATGAAGAGACTGCTCCCAACGATCTCGGGTGGCGACTCATCCCCGACATGCTCCAGCGGTACTTCGGCGTGCCGATTGACTCCAAGTGGGGAAAGAAGTACCTCGACATGGTCATGAAGCAGGTAGGGAGTCGCTGATGCCACAGGCCCGCAAGTGGAAGGACAACGCCGAGAAGCAGAAGGCGTACCGCCACCGCCAGAAGGAGCGCCGGGCGCTCGCCGCTGCTGGGATTCCCTTGGACGACCCGGTAGACTCGCAAGAGCAGTTCGTCCAGAATGTCCAGCAAGCAGGCGAGGACGCCATCAGGGCGTTCTTCGGAAGGAGAGAGTGATGGCACAGAAGGCAACAGCTCCGACGACCGACGACCGCACAACGGTCAGCGGGCGGAGCACCGCTTCGGGTTCCGGCAAGGTGTCGGACAACACGAGCAAGGACGCAGGCACAGTTCGCAATCTCGGGACAGCGGGAGTTCTCGCTGGTTCGGGCGGACGAGACGCCTGGTCGAGCAAGGGCTACTGAGCACTTCCGCTCAGAGCTGAGCGATGGGCTGGCACCGCCCCCGGCCATAGAGCCGGACACAACGTGCAAGGAGAAACAACATGGCTGCAACCGCAGACCTCATCAACGCCACCGACGCCGACATCACGGGCTGGGGTGGTTCCGCCGTCAACGTTCCCAAGCGAAGCATCGGCGTTGCTCAGACGGCCACCGAAGCGCAGCAGCTCCTCGGAGCGCAGGTCGCCAACGCGGCTGTGATGATGCCTTCGTCCACCTCTGCGTCTCGCGCACAGGTTGCCGGGATGCTGCTTGATTCCATCATCACCAGCGTCGATCTCTCGACCCCGGTGAAGCGTGAGGCGATGCGTCTCAAGCGCGGACTCCAGGAGCTGTACGACATCCTGGCACAGATCGGAGCGTGAGTCATGGCCGCTACGCATGATCTCGTCAACCCAGGTGCAGCCGTCACCGGCTGGGGCGGCTCTGCCGTCAACGTCCCCGCGAACAGCGTGGCCGTCGCCCAGACCCTGACCGACGCGCAGGCCATCGCCGGTGCCGTCACGAACAACGGTGCTGCGCTTCCGGCGTCGATCTCACCGGCTCTCCGTAAGGAGATCGTCAAGACCATCCTCGACACGGACACCCACAAGACAGTCCGTTCGGGATGGCGGAGGGTCTGATGCCTTCCGTCAAGATCGACCCCGAGGGGGGCCTCCCCTACGGTGCTCCTCAGATCGGGAGCAACCAGAAGCAGGCCAACGAGCACCAGGACATCTACCTGCCCGGCCCGGATGCGAACACCTCGCTGCCGGGCGATCCGCTGTCCCCGAAGGAGCTACCTGAGAAGGGAAGCGAGTGAAGTGCAGGTCAATGCCTGGATCCAGAACGGACTCCTCTACGTCGTGCGACACGATGCGGTGAAGTCCGAGCACGCCGTCTTTACGAACGGTGGTCACGTCGTGTGGCTCCCGAACGGAGGCGACGGCTCCTGTCA
>JAOUHF010000084.1 GCA_029865325.1 Thermoleophilia bacterium | reverse complement strand
CCAATACGCGCCATATTTTGCGCTTTTCGAGTGTTGCAGGATTAGTACGGGGCGAATCTCGAAGAAGCGTCATTCACGGCCGAGAGGACGCTCGCCTGCCCGAGTGTTCAGGAATGTCGCTTGAGCGAGGCCTCACCGATCGTCTCGACGAGGGCGCCGGAGAAATCGAGTACTCCTGCCGCTACGGGCTCATCTGATCCATTTCAGGCATCGAGCTGCTCCCGGGGACGGTAAGCGCAGGAATGCTGTCGGGAGACGCGATCAAGAGCACGCCGAGCACGAGTAGGATCGCCGCCGTCACATAGGTCGCAGCGCGATGGGACGGAATCAACTTCTCGAATGCGATGAGCCCGGCGACGACTGCCATCCACACGACGCTCATCACCCCGAGCGCGAAGAGCGACGCCATCAGCGCCCAGCAACAGCCGATACACCAAGCCCCGTGCCTTGCACCCATCCGGAGCGCACCGGAGCGTCCGCTGCGCCAGGAGCCGAGCAAGAACCCGAGCGGACTCCGGCACTTGCCGAGACAGACGTCCTTGAGCGGCGTTAGCTCGTACACGGCCGCAACGAGCAGGGTCGCCGCCGCCACCCAGCGACCGGCACGATCCCATGCGAGCAGATCACCGGAGATGCGTCCACCCGCGGTCGCAACGGCGAATGCGAACACACCGACGCTCGTCCACGCCACGAGGTAGCCGGACGTGAACAGCAGCGGCGCGACCGGAGACCGGCTCTTGGTCATGCTCGAGTAGAGCGCAACCGTTGGCGCCACCGAGGGAAACATCATCGCGGCCATCATCACGACCCAGACGCCGGCGAACCATGCAAGCGTCCCCAGGTCTGTCCACGGCCCACCGTCCATCCCCTCCATTTCGTTCATCGTCCACCACCAGCCGACTACTGCGAAGGTGAAGAGAAGAACGATCAACCCAAGCCGCGTACGCGCCGCGGCGAAGGCGGGAGGAAGACCACCAGCGCCCGGAGCGCGTTCGTGCGCCGACGCGATCAAGCGCTCAGGCGGCCCACGAGAACTCGGAGGTCGACAGCCCCGACTTCCCCTCGTACTCGATGCCGAAAGCACTGATCCGCGACCGCGTCGCCTCGGCAGCCGTGAGGTTCGAAGCAACCGGATGGAACATGCCGTCGAAGCGCACTGGCCGCCCGGTCTCGATGCCGAACGGCACGATGTCCTCGATCTCGAAGTCGATAGCGTCGCCGATGCGAACGCTATGACGGAGTCCGTCGTTGACGACTTCGATCGACGCGCGCTCGACCCCGAGCATCTCGCCGATGAGCGGCGCCAGCCCCTCCATCGGGCCGCCCTTCTGCCCTCCGAAGACCGCCGTGAGCTTCTCGACCTGCTCGTCTGTCGCTCGCTCGTCGACGAACATGCCGAGCCGCCAGTTGCCTTCGGTCATGACCTTCGGGGTGTCCGCGATCGCCGCGACCTTGAGCCCACTCACGTCGGTGTCCTCGATCTCACCTTCGCTGATGTCGAAGACGAGGGTCACGCGGCAGTAGTCGTACGTCGCACCGTGGTCGAACGAAAAATTGCACGGGCACATGAGATCGCAGGAACACGTCTCGACGTAGCTGCCCTTGAGATTCCAGGACACGAGGACCTCCTCTTCGACGGAATGAGCCGAGGCGATTCTCGTCCTATGTGCGGAATGTGTCAACCCAGGCGATGGTCGGAAACACCGCCGCGTTTATCAGTGGTGTGCGCGCCTCACTTGTCAGAACAGGGCACTCCGGTGCCCGAGTGATCAGGAATGTCGCTCGGCGAGCCCTGAGAGCATTGCGCTTCCCGCAGCATCTCTATATATGTAGACTTCTGATCGTGTCCCGCGGACGCAGACATTCGGAGCAGACGCGCACCGTGCTCTGCGAGCTCGCGGCCGAGCCGTCGGTCGGACGCTACGGGTACGAACTGGCTAGGGCGACCAGACTCGCGAGCGGAACGCTCTATCCAATCTTGATGCGGCTCGAGGAGCGCGGTCTCCTCGAGGCACGCTGGGAGTTCACCGAGCGCCGACCACGGCACGTGTATCGCCTCACGAGTGATGGGTTGGCCGCGGCGCATGCCGCACACGCCGCGCCTTCTCTGTCGGTGTCCGGGAAGGAGGCGCTCGCATGAAGCGGCGCGACTGGCTCACGGCGATGCGCCGCGAGATGGAGGAGACACGAGGCGCGTCGCGCCTGTCGTGGCTGCTCGGCATGGTGTGGGTGAGTGCGCATGGTCTCGTGGCGCCCTTGGTCGCGGCTGGTGTCGTCGTGGGCGTCGTTGGTGGCGCGTTCGGGAACCACGAGGTCTTCCTTGAGGTGCAGCGTGGCGACAGCAGCTCCTGGATCGGTGCGCTCGCGCTCACGCTCCCCACTGCTCTCGTCGGTCTCGTCGCGGCAGCACTGGTTGTGGCGAGACACCGCGCCGGGCTGGCGGCTGCGTACGCCTTCGCGGCGCTCGTTGGCGCCAGCGCTGTCATCTCAGTGACGAACTCCTTACCCGTTCGGCCGTTCCTCGATGACTGGGTGCAAATCACGGCGGACCCGCGCGCCGCACACCACGCCGAGGAACGACGGATCAACAGCGCGATCGGTGCTGTGGCCGCGGCCACGGCGCTGCTCTTCGTGGCCCGGCGACAGCGTCACGCCCGTCAGAAGACGTAACCGCTTGTTTCTCGCTCCGAGTGACGGGCCGCTGGCATGCGCCAGCGTTGCGGAATGTCACATGAGGAACATTGGCGGCTAGGGCAACGCCCTTGCCGTCTGCACCATCTCGTCGAACGCTGAGGCGATGAAGTTGGTCTCGCGTGCTGGATAGCGCTTAGCGATGAAGTTAGTGGGAAACACGGTGAAGTTGGCGCGTCCACGCACGGCGATCTCAGTACTGTGTTCGTCCGTGACTGCGACCCATGAAAGACCGAGTTTGGTCGGCGAGCAGTTGGCCGAGGCCAAGCCCGACCACGTTGATCGCAGGGTTCGGATCGGCAGGATCCTCACTCAGGAGATCAGACCAGAGACAATCAAGACCGTCAGGAGTCAGGTTGCCTGCGAGCATTTTTTTCGCTGTCGACACGTGCGTCGCAACCCATTCCTGCTCAGCGTCGTTTAGGGGAGCGATCGACTCGATGACAGTCGACTCTGGCTGGCTGGGCTTCCGGAATCTCATTCGGTGTGTGAGACGGTCCCGCGCCCCGAAAGCTGATCACGACCATTGCCACTGTACATCGGCATCGGAAAGTCCCAACTCAACCTCGCTGCGGGGATGACCTCGCTTGTGCGAGTGAGCGGGAATGTCCCTTGACAATTCGGGCGTGCCTGCCCCCGGCACGCGCCGGACCATGGCGCTGGCAGATTGGTCAGCCGCTCTCGGTCGTCACCGGGTAAGCCGTGCCGGAAGACTGGCCTCCGGCGGCAACCGACGCGTGCCGATGTAGCCAGACCCAGGCACCATCGCGTTGCTCGAGGACGACGCTGAAGCGGATCGGAATCGACCGCTCGGTCCCGTCGACCGTAACGTGGACAATCGCGTCCGATGAAACCCATGCAGCATTGCCTGCCGCGGCCACGTGCCGGGAGACCCACTCGAAGCGCGTGCGCTCGGCTTCCGCGAAGTTGCGAGCGAACTGGCGCCGAATCTCGCTCCTTCCGACCCAGCGCTCGTCAGCGCCCGTGCCGATCAGGACCACCTCAGGATCGTCGGCGAACGACTCTGTGACGCCGTCGACGTCCTTCGCACCGTAGCGCTCGGCGTAGCGGTCGAGTGTTGCCAGAACAGCCTCTTCGTCCCCGCGATCAAGTCTCATCGTGCCTCCTTCGCCGACTCGAAGATCGATCGTACGTCGCTCCTCTGTCCACGACAACCGACCGAGGCCGTCGCCGCCTGGGTGCCCGCGTGTAGGGGAATGTCCCCTGAGCCGCCTTCGGCCGGTTTGGCCGCGCCTCGACTTAGCTGGCGTCTTCGAGCGGCTTGTGGAAGACGGCCTCGACGTTGTTGCCGTCGGGATCGATGACGAACGCCGCGAAGTAGTGACCGCTGTACTCCGGCCGCAGCCCGGGCTGGCCGTTGTCGGTACCGCCGTGACCAACGGCGGCACGGTGCCAACGCGCCACTGCCGCCTCGGTCTCCGCGCGGAATGCGACGTGAGCGCCGGTAGTCACTCGATCTCGACCCGGTTGACTGCCGACCGTGTGCAGGCTGAAGTCGTCACTCTCGCCACGGCCGAACAGGACGTACGCGTCCCCCTCGAACTCGCCCTCGCCCAACACCGAGAAGCCAAGCTCAGCCAGTGCCGCCTCGTACATCTGACAGCTGGCAGCCAGATCGCTGACCCGGATGCCGACGTGGTCGATGACGTCGCTCACGGCCAGTGATTGTTCCAGCAAGCGGAGCGTCCGCTGGGCGAGTGTGGTCTCGCTTGAAGTGGTTCCGTCGGTTCAGGTCTCGAGTTGTTCGGCTAGGAAGCGCGTGACCGGCCACGCTCCGTCGGTCGTGTTCGAGATGACCGTGTGCGTCATGTCTGACCGTGGGTCGTGGACCGAGCGGAAGGAGACTCCGGCGTCCATACCTTCGAGCATCACGGCGTCCGTCGAGTCGTGCAGCCAGAAGCCGAGGCCATAGCGCTTCCCTTGAGACGGCGCGTCGCTTCGTGGTCGCACCATCTGGCTAACCCGGTTCAGCGGCACGATCCGACCCGCGAAGAACGCCGTCCACAGCGACCGGAAGTCCGCCGCGGTGGAGTAGATCCCGCCGTCGCCGCTACCCCGCACCGGAAGGTGGAATACGTTCGTCTTCGACGCAGGATCGGTGCCGAGGTAGCCGAGCGCAGTTCGCCCCGGCAGCTCGTCCGAGCGCAGGAACTCCGTGTCTCGCATGCCAGCCGGATCACACACACGCTGGACCACGAGCTCGTGGAACGGGACGCCGCTCACTCGCTCGGCGATGAGCGCCAGCACGACGTAGCCGCTGTTGCAGTACGAGAAACGCTCACCGGGTGCGAACTTCGGGGGGTGACCGGCGAGAGCGACGAGATAGTCCTCGGTCGCCGCGAGCTCGTGCACCGGGACGGGCATGAGGTAGTCGTCGATGTCGACATCGCTGTCCTCGTCGAGGTAGTCGCCGATCCCCGACCGATGATCGAGTAGCTGCTCGACGGTCACATCGTCGCCGATGAGCGGAAGATCCTTCCCGAGTAGCGAGCGAGCGGTCGTCGAGAGCTCGAGCAGGCCATCCTCGATGAGGCTCGCCACCGTGAGCGCCGTCAGGCCTTTCGTTCCACTCGCAATCGCGAACCGGGTGTCTACTTCGTTCGGGATGTCACACCCGCGGTGCGCCAAGCCGTAGGCCTTGGCCACGAGGACACGATCCCCGCGGTCCACGCGCACGACTCCGGAGAACGCGGCTTCCGCAGCGATCGCGTCGATCTCACGCTCGAGCTTGTCCATCGACGGGACCGTATCCGGAGTTGCTACGCAGGCACCGTTAGTGAGAACATATGTTCGTGCTCGTGGAGGCGACGATCCTGCACGCCGACCTCGACGCGTTCTTCGCGTCGGTCGAGCAGCGAGACGATCCTCGACTCCGCGGGCGCCCGGTAATCGTCGGCGGAGGAGTCGTGCTCGCGGCGAGTTACGAGGCCAAGGCGTACGGCGTCCGCACGGCGATGGGCGGGGCGCGGGCTCGGCGGCTATGCCCGGACGCAATCGTTGTTCCTCCTCGGATGGGCGCCTATTCCGAAGCGAGCAAGGCTGTGTTCCAGGTGTTCGACGATACGACGCCGCTCGTCGAGGGTCTGTCGATCGACGAGGCGTTCCTCGACGTTCGCGGGATGAGGCGGCTCGCCGGAACGCCCAGCGAGATCGCCTCGCGGCTGCGCCGGAGGGTCCTCTCGCAAGTCGGCCTCCCCATCACGGTCGGAATCGCGAGGACGAAGTTCCTGGCGAAGGCGGCAAGCGCCGTCGCGAAGCCTGATGGCCTGCTCGTGGTGCCCCCGGGCGAAGAGCTCGAGTTCCTCCATCCGCTCCCGGTCCAGAGGCTCTGGGGCGTCGGCCGGGTGACGGCCGCCAAGCTCCACGGCTGCGGAATCACGACCGTGGGTCAGGTAGCCCGGCTCGAGGAGGAGACACTCGTCGCCATGCTCGGGCGCGCGTCGGGCCGGCACCTGCACGCGTTGGCGCACAATCGCGACCCGCGTCCCGTACGAACGGGCTGCCGCCGACGTTCGATCGGCGCTCAGCGCGCGCTCGGGCGGCGACCGCGATCGATGGAGGAGATCGACGCGATCGTCGTCGGCCTCGTCGACCGGCTTGCTCGTCGCCTGCGAAGTGCGCGCCGCGCGTGCCGCACGGTCGTGCTCCGTCTGCGCTGCGCCGACTTCTCGCGAGCGACACGCTCGTACACGCTGCGTCAGGCCACGACGGAGACGGAGGCGATCCTCGACTCCGCGCGAAGCCTGCTCGCTGCTGCTACCCCGTTGATCGAGACGCAAGGACTAACGCTCATCGGACTCGCGCTCACGAATCTCGAAGACAGTCATGCGATCCAGCTCGTCTTGCCCTTGGACCGCCGGCAGGACGCCGCGCTCGATGCCGCTCTGGACGAGGTGCGCGATCGGTTCGGGTCCGTCGCCGTGACACGGGCGGTCCTGCTTGATCGCAATCCCGGCGTCGTGATGCCGCTCTTGCCAGATTGAAGTCGCGCGCATGTGATTCGCGTTCTACGAGCTCGGGGCGCGCAGGCCGTTTCGTCGTCAGGCCTCGCTGGGTTCCGGCTCCAGCTCTTGCCCGGCGCGCCGGGGGGCCGCTTCGCCGTCGTGCGGCGGCTCAATGGTGATGTTGGGAAGGACTCGATCGAGCCAACGCGGCATGTACCAGGTCTTCTCTCCGAGCAACGTGAAGAACGCGGGTACGAGCGTCATCCGCACGACGAGCGCGTCCGTGAGGATCGCGACGGCGAGCAGGAGGCCGAACTCCTTGGAGATGCGGTCGGACGTCAAGATGAACGCCGCGAAGACCGTGCCCATGATGATCGCGGCGGCCACGACGACGCGACCGATCGCAGCGATGCCGTGCTCGACGGCGTCACGCGTGGAGAGGCCGTGCACGTGCTCTTCGCGGATTCGGCTCATGAGGAAGACCATGTAGTCCATCGAGAGCCCGAAGAGGATCGCGAACGCAATCGGCGGCACGAACGTCTCGATCGGTCCCGTACGGTCGAGCCCTGTAAGCCCGAGGAGGTAGCCCTCCTGCACCACGAGCGTGAGCACGCCGAAGCCGATGAACGCCGACAGGATCGTCGTCACGGCCGCCGTAAGCGAGATGACGATCGATCGGAACGCCATCGCCAGCACGATGAACGTCACGCCGATGATGTAGAGGAGGAAGAGGGGCAGTCGCTCCATGATCCGATCCGCGATGTCCGCGAACGCGGCCGTGAGGCCGGCGACGTACACGACCGAGTCGCCGCCCTCCGTCGCTGCTGGCACGACATCGCTTCGCAGCGTGTGCACGAGGTCGCTCGTGGCCTCATCCTGCGGCGCCGACGTCGGAGTCACAAAGACGATCGCGACGGTCTTGGCGTCGTTGAACTGCGGTTCGCCGGCGGATGCCACGCCCTCGAGCCCCTTGACGCTTTCGTAGACCCGGTTCGCGGCCCCCTGATCGCTGTTGACGTCCACGACGATCGGGATCGGGCCGTTGAAGCCCGGACCGAAGCCCTCGGCCAGGAGGTCGTAGGCGCGGCGTGCCGTCTGCTCGGTCGGTTGCGTGCCCTGATCCGAGGCACCGAGCCTCACGAGCGCCGACGTCGCCGCCAGGAGCAGTCCCGCCGCGAGCAAGATCACGAACACCGCCTTCGCATGTGCGGTCACGAACCGGCCCCAGCGAGCGACGAGCGTCGTCTCACGCGCTGCCTCCGAGTCGTCGATCGCCTTGAGGAACGGAACCTTCAGGCGGTCGATCTTGTGCCCGAGCTTCGCCAGCACCGCGATGAGCAGGGAGTTGGCGATAAGCACTGTCGTCAGAACGCCGAGCGCCGAGCCGATCCCGAGCTTCGTGATGAAGTCCATCCCGAAGAACGCAAGCCCGGTCACGGAGATGGCGACGGTCATGCCGGCGAAGAGCGTCGCGCGTCCCGCAGAAGCCCCCGCCTCCGCCGCCGCGTCGGGGGGTGACAGCCCTTCGTGCAGCAGTTGCCGAAAGCGCGTGACGATGAAGAGCGAGTAGTCGATGCCGACACCGAGCCCGATCATCGAGACCAGCAGCGGCGTGATCGTGTTGATGTCGGTGAGGCCCGCCAGGATGAACAGGAGCAGAAACGCCGTCATGAGCGCAACGATCGCGAGCGCGAGCGGGATCGAAGTCGCGACGAGCGTCCGGAACACGATGAGAAGGACGATCAGAGCCATGAACAGCCCGAGCAGCTCCTGCGTCCCCTGCTCGATCGGCGGGAACTCTGCGTCGCCGTTGAACTCGACCACCACGCCGGCGGGCTCGACCGCCTTGCGGACGGCGTCCTGCACCGCGAGGACCTCGTCGCGATCCTTGTCGTAGATGACGCGATCGAACTGCGCCTCGGCGTAGGCGATGCGGCCGTCGTCGGAGAACGTCATGTCGTCGAAGGGGTCGGCGACACTCGTGATCCCGGCCTTGTCCTCGGTCGCGGCGAACTCGGCCGCCTTGACCTTCGCTATGGCGGCTGCGACGGCAGTCTTGCGCTCGGGCGTGTCGAGCCGCTCACCTTCGGGTGCGGCGAAGACGAGATTGAGGACGCCGCCCTGCTCGGACGCGAACTCGGCTTCGATGAGGTCGGTCGCCCTCTGCGTATCTGAGCCAGGGATCTCGAACTGATCCTTCAGGCTGCCACCGACCGTAGCGACGAGAAGGACGAGCCCGGCGATGATTCCGAGCCAGGCGATGATGACACGCCACGGGTGCGATGCGCACATGCGCATCCAGTTCGAAAGTGCTCCTGTCGAGAGCCTCTCGTGCGCGGCCAGGCGTCCCACGTCGCCCCCTGCCGTAGCGGTGTCGTCCAGCTCGCTGTCGTGATCAGCCACCTGCGTGCCCCCCAGTCGTCCCGAGACTTGATTTTCGAGGCTACTTACCTACCTGAAACGCACGTGCCTGCGCGTCGATCAACCAACGCCGCGGGTCATCGCCGGACGATCGGGAGGACGCGTTCGCAGATCAGGTCGACGCCGGCCGTCGGCGTACGTCCTTGCGGCGTGCCGAGCTCGACGCGCCCGGCTCCCGAATCCCAGAGCTCGATTACCCGAGCAGCGACCTCTTCGGGCGTGCCTGCGATGCAGAACCGCTCGAGCGGCGGTGCCTGACCCTCGCGCAGCTCGAGCGTCGGGTCGAGGTGGGCGACAACGTCCAGGTAGGGAACGACCGCAGCTCGCGCGCGCTCCCGTGCCCAGTCGCCGTCCTCGTCGACCACGCTGACCGAGCCGACGACAACCTTCACCGCGGGATTGCCGATCCACTCGCACGCGAGGGGTACGAAGTCCGGGTTGGCGCTGCCGCCGAGCTTCACCTCGTCAGCGACCGTACCCGCCCAGCGCGCGGTGGCCGGCCCCCACGTCCCGATGAGGAGCGGCACCGACTCGCGCGCCCTCCGATACGAGAGCTTCGTCTCGGGCGCGAGCGTGAAGCGCTCGCCCGCAACACCGCGCTCATCGCCGGCGAGCAGCCCACGGATGATCGCGACGGCTTCCTTCAGCGCAGCGAGAGGGCGGTCTTCCACTATGCCCAGGCGGTCGAGCCAAGCTCCTTTCGCGAGGCCCAGGAACGCGCGCCCGCTCGAAACTGCGTCGAGCATCGCGATCTGGCCGGCGATCTCGTAGGGATGAAGCGTGAAGGGGTTGAGCGCGGCAGGCCCGAGCCGGATCCGCTCGGTCACGCGCGCCATCAGGAGCAGCGGGCCGATCGCAGGCTGGTCGAGCAGGTCGTGGTAGACGGAGAGGACGTCGACGCCTGCCTCCTCCGCGCGCCGTGCGATCGCCTCGTACGCCGCGGGCTCCTGGTTCGTGCGGATCCCGAGGCCGAGCTCGCGGATTAGGTGAGCTCCTCGGTTACGAGCGTTCTCTCACCGATCCGCTCGATCCGCATGACGAGTCGCTCCTCCGGATCGGGGCAGCAGACGAGTGAGTCCTGCTCGAGCCAGTCCTCGTCGGGTAGTCGGCGCATCTTCGCGGGCAGCAGCGGCAGAACGGACTGCATGGCGAAGAGACAGAAGTGCCGGCCTTCCGGGATTCGCACGCGGCTCGACTCGGTGACCTCGAAGAAGTCGCCGACCTCGAGACCACACACCGAGCGACCTTCGATCCGCTCGACGGTGATTCGGAGGTCGTAGAGGCGCATCTCGGTCATGCCAGTCGCCGAGCGTACCGCCGTCGATCGCGAGCCGCCGACAAGACCTCGTATGGCTCATTAGGGTTCCCCCCCGTGGAAGGCGAGCCTGTCCTTCGTATCGCGATGCCCGAAGATCGATCTGCTATCGACGCGCTGATGGCGGAGTCTGCGGCAGCTCACTTCCCGCGCTTCTACAACGAGCCGGAGTGCTCGAGCGCTATCCGCTACATCGCAGCGGTCGATCCGATGTTGCTCGAGGACGGCACCTATTACGTGCTCGAAGCCGACCGTGGGATCGTGGCGTGTGGAGGCTGGAGCCGTCGAGGCAAGCTCTACACCGGGAGCGGTGACGCGGACGACGACGC
>JAOUHF010000170.1 GCA_029865325.1 Thermoleophilia bacterium | reverse complement strand
CTGAAGGGTTGCCTCCGCGAGCCCCCCGAGGTGCCCGCGCGTTCCCATGGATCGGATATAGACGTCTGGGTCGAGGAAGTGGTCGGAGAGCCGGATCCGGTCGCCGAGAAAGGCGCCGCGGGAGAAAGGGCTCGACGGATCGACGGAAACGACGCCCACCGTCCGACCCTGGTCGCGCACGTGTGAGACGAGCGCGGCTATGAGACTCGACTTGCCGACACCGGGGGGGCCGGTGACGCCGATCACGGCGGCGTTGCCGGTCTCGGCATAGAGCTCGCGAACGAGAGGGTACGCGAGCGGGTCGCCGTCCTCGACGAGCGAGATCGCGCGCGCGAGCGCGCGGCGATCCGCGCCGCGCACGCCCACGACGAGCTCCTCGAGCGTCCACTCCTTGCGCGTCACGGCGTGACTCTACGCGCGTCCGCCGCGTGGTCGTTCGTCCGTCAGCGAGATGTGCGCCGCGACTCGACATCGCGCCGCGTTTCGATCTCCTCGAGCAGCGTCGCGATGCGCTCGAGTCCGCTGGAATGTGCCCCGTTCGCCACCGGTTCGAGCTCGGCCGCAGGAGTACCGCCATTCGTGAGAGCCGCCACCGCGGACTCTGAGCTGACCTCGAACGCCCGCTGCTCGTCCGCCGTGGCGACAGGAAGCCAGCGCGTCATCACCAGCGCGACGACCGAGCCGACGAGATAGATCCCTCCCGCGGCGATCCAGATCGCCCGCGCGCCGTAGATATCGGTGAGGAGGCCCGCTGTAGCCATCGCGAGGCCGAGCACGGCGTAGGTCGCGCTCATGAGCGTGGCGACCGCGCGTCCGCGGTACTGGTCGGGCGCGCCTCGTTGGATCAGCAGTTGGTTGCAGACGACCGCCGAACCGTTGCCCACAGCACCCGCGATCACGAACGGCACGACGAGCCAAATCGTCCCGCTGAGGGCAGCTCCTCCCCAGCCGAAGCCCATGAGCGCAATGGAGCCCACATAGTGACGGCGGAGACCGACCCTGCCGAGCGCGGGGGCAGCCAGGAAACTCCCGGTTGCGAGCCCGACGCCGCTCGCGGCGATGATCAGGCCAAAGCCCAGGTTTCCTGCGTCGAGAGTCTCCTTCGCGAAAAACACTTCAGCGACATTTATGGCGCCGGCGCCGACCAGCACGACGGTCCACACGACGAGCACGGTGCGCAGCGGGTGAGCGGTAACGACGAGCTTGAACCCGTCGGCGACGTCCCGCCAGTGGCCTCGGGTCAGCGGCTCCTCCGAACGGAGCAGGCCCTCCGAGATGCGAGACACGAATGCCGCGGAAACGAGGAACGTGATCGCATTCACTGTGTAGGGCACGGTTGTCCCCCACACCGTCAGCAGCAAGCCGCCGAGGACAGGTCCGACCATCCATGCGAGCGTCTCGACGGTTGCAAGCAGCGAGTTGGCGTTCGTAAGCTCGTCCTCGGGCACGAGGTTCGGAAGACCGGCGTAAACGGCCGGAACAAAGAAGCCCGTGGCGATTCCCGAGATCGCGGCCAAACCCACGACACTCGCAGCGCTGTCGACGAACGGGAGCGCGGCGAACACGCCGAAGCGAACGAGATCCGAGACGATCATCAGCCGCCGACGCGACAGCCGGTCGACGAGCGGGCCCAGCAGGAGCCCGATGAGCACGATCGGAAGAAAATCGGCGATGAGTAGCGCCGCGACCCAGACTCCTGATTCGGTGCGGTCGTAGACGTCGACCGTGAGCGCAATCGCAGCCAGATAGGTCCCGACGCTCGACCCCGCTGTCGCGAGGAAGAGGAACCCGAACGGCGGCGACCGGCGAAAGAGGCCGAGACGGCTAGAACTCTCCACGACCGGTGATGACGCTACCACCTGATCTCGCTTTCGACTACGGCGCTTTCGGCCGTGTCTTTGGCGGCCATGGGCGAAAGTTCGGCGCCCGAGCCGGGCCGCCTGCCCTTACGACCCTCTCTTCGCCTGCGCCATTCGCCTTGCGACGAGACGGGACAGCCTCAGCACCTCGCTCTCCTGCATCGGCGTGAGCGCAGAGCCGAGGAAGAGGCCCGCCTGGATTCGGGACTGCCTGAGGGCGATGACATCGATGAACACGCGAATCCCCTGAGACGAGATCACGAGGCGGTAGGCGACCGACTGCTCGGCGAGACGCGGGAACGTCACGCGCCGGAAGGCCTCGAGCCGGGCACCCTCCTTCTTGAACTGCCGGCGGAACTCGTCCCGCGCGCACTTCTCGCCCGCGGCGCTCGTACCGCGCCGCCAGGCCGTCTTGGAGTGAGAAAGCGTCTTGTAGACCTGGGAGAGAGACGTCACGAACTCGACCCCGCCTACAAACGTCGGCGACTCTCCTTCGCCGGTGATCGTGAGGTCGGACTCGTCGAGGGCCTTGCAGTAGAAGTCGGCGCCGGCAGTGCTCGTTGGCGTGGCTCGGAATCCGAGACCGAAGTCCCCCTTCCGGAGGAGCATCGCCTTCGCGCGGGCCTGGTCTGCAGCGGTGAACCTCGTCTGTGGGTCACCACGCCCAGCGACCGCCGCACCGGCACCGGCGAGGGCGAGGAGCAGTGCCACAGCGAGGAGACGGCGCACGACCAAAGAGTACGGGCCGCTACGGCTCGTACGAGAGATTGACGCGGAGCCAGCGCTCCACCTCCGCAACGTCGAAGCCCTTGCGCTGGGCGTAATCGACGACCTGATCCTTCCCGACCCGACCGACCGAGAAGTAGCGGGCCTGCGGATGGCCGAAGTAAAGTCCGCTGACGCTTGCCGCCGGGGTGGTCGCGAAGCTCTCGGTCATCCCGACGCCCGCGCGCTCGGCGCCGAGGAGCGTGAGCAGCGTCAGCTTCTCGGAGTGGTCGGGGCACGCCGGATAGCCGTACGCAGGACGAATGCCACGGAATTGCTCGCCGATCAGCTCGTCCTCCGAGCGCGACTCCTCCGGCGCGTACCACTCGCGCCGCGCGATCTCGTGGAGTCGTTCGGCAAACGCCTCGGCGAGCCTGTCGGCGAGCGCGCGGACCATGATC
>JAOUHF010000083.1 GCA_029865325.1 Thermoleophilia bacterium | reverse complement strand
TCTCCGAGGACGGAAAGACGAAGCCGCGGCGGCGCGCCAGCGAGACGATCTTGTCCATGGTCACGGCATCGGACACCGGCGAGACGTTACTCGACTCGCTTGTGCGCCAGACCGGAATCCGCTTTGTGCGGAGTCCGGTCGGCGAGAGTCCTGAAGGCAGCCGCTTCGCGGCCGCGCCGCTTCTCATTCACACGAGACCTTTCGGGTGAGCGCCGATAGCCTCCCTCCGATGAGCCCGGACGACGATCGCCAGCCCGTCGAGCTCCACATCGTCTCCGACTCGACCGGGGAGACGGCAGCGCGGCTCGTCCTCGCGCTCGAGGCCCAGTTCCCGGACCAGCCGTTCGAGGAGATCCGCCATCCCCGCGTCGAGAACGCCGAGGATCTCCACATCGCCGTGCAGCAGGCGCGAGGACGACCGGCGGTCATGGTCTACACCCTCGTCGAGCCCGGGCTCCGCGACACGATGCGTCAGCTGTGCAGGCGGGCGCGCGTCCACTACTGCGACCTGTTGGGGCATCCCATCGATTCGATCTCCCGGGTCGCGGGCGTCGCCGCCAGGATGAAACCGGGCGCACGCGCGCCGCTTGACGCAACGTACTTCAAGCGCATCGAGGCGATCGAGTTCGCGGTCAAGTACGACGACGGCGTCGGCCGCGGGCTCGACGAGGCGGATGTCGTTCTCGTCGGTGTCTCGAGGACGTCGAAGACGCCGCTCTCGATCTACCTCGGCTACCTGGGACACAAGGCGGCGAATGTCCCCGTCGTCCGCGGTATCGAGCCTCCCGAGGAGCTTTTCGAGATCGATCCGCTCAAGATCGTCGGCCTCACGATCGACGCTGAGCGGCTCGGCGACATCCGCACCGCGCGCGTGAAGAGCATGGGCGCGCCTCGAAAGCGCTACGCGGAGCTCGAGTCGATCTACGGTGAGCTCGAGGAAGCAGCGGCGCTCCACCGCCGGCTTCGCTGTCCCATCATCGACGTCTCGGAGCTCTCGGTGGAGGAGACCGCGATGCGAATCATCCGTCTGGTCGAACGCCGAAAGCGGGCGAGGAAGTCGTGAGGGACGAAGAGCTGCCTCCGAGTTCTTACGGGTCGCCCGGCGAGCCGCCTCTTCGTCATCCGTTCCGTCCCCCTCCAGGAGGGCGCGGAGACGTTCGTGAGAAGGGCTGGGTGCCTCTGCCGCGGTTCGCGCTTTGGTGGTTCCTGCTCCTGGTCTCCGACCTGCTCTTCTACGTCCTCTTGACCCCGATTTGGCTCGGACTGCGGGCGGCCGCCTGGGCGGCGGAGCTGCGTTCGCGCTGGGGGCGCTAGACAATCAGTCGGCCGGCTTCGGGTCGAGCCGGTAGACCTCGCCGCTTCCTGACGTCACGTAGACGCGCCGGGCGCCGTCCAGTCCGAAGCTCGTCAGTGCAGGAACGACAAGCCCGAGCACGCCTGATGCGGTAACGGTCCCACTCTCGGTCGAGATTGCGGTGATCTTCCCGGTGCAGAGATCGCCGTACAGATAACGCCCCACCAGCGCGGGAATTCGATCATCGCGCGAGACGACGCCACCGATCAGAGCGCAAACGCCGTTTTCGCGGGGAACCTCGACGATAGGCGGCACCGCCCGTTCGCACGTAGCTCCTGCGTCGAAGACGAGGGTCCCTTCGAAACATGGCCACCCGAAATTCAGCCCGGATGCCCCCGCAGGTATGAGGTTGACCTCCTCGCGCGACGTGCTTCCGACATCACCGACGATCAGCGAGCGGGACTCGTCGTCGATCCAGAACCGCCACGGGTTGCGTAGCCCGTACGCCCAGATCTCCGGGCGGGCTCCAGGCACATTGACGAACGGGTTGTCGGGCGGCACGGCGTACGGGACGTCACGCCGCGGATCGATTCGCAAGATGGTTCCGAGCAGGACGTCGAGGCGCTGAGCGAAGAGGCCGGCAGGGTTCAGGACGCCCGGGTCGCCGTCTCCTACCGAGGCGTAGAGATACCCGTCGGGCCCAAACTGGAGCATGCCGCCGTTGTGGTTCTCGTACGGCTTCGGAATCGTCAGGACCGCGCGCTCGGTGGCCGAGTCGACGACGTCGGGATCGGAAGAATCACGCCGAAACTCGGCGATCCGGAGGTCGCCGTATCCACCACGGAGGTTGTAGAACGCGTACAGGAGCCCACTCTCTTGATAGTCGGGCGCGAGGGCGATCGAAAGCAGTCCTGACTCCCCGGTCGCCGTTACCCGGCCGCGAAGATCGAGAAACGGACGTTCGAGAAGCTCTCCGCCACGCAGGACCCGAACGGTGCCGGTCTGCTCGACGACGAAGACACTCTGCGTGTCACCCGGCGGAGCGGTTACGAGGACCGGTCGGTCGAACGTTCCCACGCGGGTGAGCGCGGCGACATCCGACGCATCGACCGGAGGCGGAGGTGAAGGGGGCGGCGACGGCCGCGTGCCGACAGCGAACGTGCCTCTCATACCGAGGCGCGCATGTCCGGACACCGAGCAGAGAAAGCGGAACGAGCCCGTGCGCGGAAACCTCACGGTCATCGTCTGGCTCTGGCGCGGCTTCAGGAGTCGGGTTCGCCGCCCCTTTACGACGAAGTCGTGGGTCGTGTTGCCGCGGTTCGCGACGACGAATCGGACCGAGGAGCCGACGGGGACCGAAAGCCGTGACAGCGTGAACGAGAAGTCACGCGCATCGACCCGCACCGTTAGCGCCGCCGTGCTCGTGGCCGTCGAGGATCCCGGCAGGAGGGCAGCCAGCAGCACCGCCGACCCAGCGGTGAGTAGCGAGACGACCGGGCCTGCCCGCACGACGGCTCAAGGCTACGCGTGCCTCGACCGGAAGCCGTAAACCCTTACAGACCTCTTAGAAAGAAAACGACCTCAGAGCATCCGGGAATCGATCGGCGTCTCCGAGCCTGGCTCGACGTGGTAGGCCCGAGCGTTCGGTAGCGATGCGACGACCTCGCGCAGCTCGGTCCCGACGAAATGGAGAGCCGCGCCGTCGTCCGCCGCATAGCCCGAGGGGAACCCTTCGTCGACGAGCCTGCGATACACGGGTCGTCGCAGCTCCTCCCCGTCGTAATGCGGGCAGAAGCTGCCGGAGAGGATCGCGAGCCCGTCGTGGAGCGGATCCAGCTCAGGGCCGAACGAGTCCGTGACACTGCTCTCGAACCAGCAGTTGGCGCCGGCGCTGACACCGCCCACGACCGCGCCTCGCTCCCAAGCCTCGCGTAGGACACGGTCCACGCCATGCAGACGCCAGAGAGCGAGGGCGTTTGCCGTGTTCCCGCCCGAGACGTAGACCACGTCCTGACGCGCGAGTTGCTGGGCGGGGAGCTCGGGAGTCCCGAACAGGCGCAGGCAGGTCGGCTCGCAGTCGCGCCGCGCGAAGGCTTCGAAGAAGGCCGCGATCACCTCGCCGCGGTCGCCGGTTGGCGTGGGGACGAAGCACACTCGTGGTCGAGCAGCCGGTGAGAGCGAGAGCAGGAAGTCGTCCAGCGGAGAGTCGCGCTCCATCATGAAGCCGCCGCCGCCCATGGCAAGGACCTGGCCGAGCACGCGTCGAGTGTAGATTGCCCTGCTAATGCGCTACGTCTTCGACTTCGAGGAGGACTCCGGCGGCGGTCGTGAGCTCCTCGGCGGAAAGGGGATCGGGCTTGCCGAGATGACGCAGCTCGGCATCCCCGTGCCAGCCGGGTTCACCATCACGACCGACGCCTGCCGCGCCTACATGGCCACGAGCGGCGTGGTTCCGGAAGGGCTGGACGAAGAGGTCGCACGGCACATCGCGGCGCTCGAGGGACGCACGGGCAAGCGGTTTGGGGACGAGAACGACCCGCTTCTCGTCTCGGTGCGCTCCGGTGCGGCGATTTCGATGCCGGGGATGATGGACACGATTCTCAACCTCGGTCTCAACGATGTCGCCGCGGCCGGCCTCGGTGCGTCGACGCGGAATTCGCGTTTCGCATTCGACTCGTACCGCCGCCTGATCCAGATGTACGGCGAGGTCGTGGACGGCGTCGACGGACACAGGTTCGAGCAGGCGCTTTCGGACCTCAAGTCGGCGCGAGGCGTCTCGCAGGACGTTGACCTGACGGCTGACGACCTCGGCGAGCTCGTGGACACCTTCAACGCGATCTACGAGGAGGAGACGGGCGAGCGCTTCCCGCAGGACGCCCGCGAGCAGCTGCGCCGCGCGTATCGAGCCGTGTTCGACTCGTGGAACGCGCCGCGGGCGCAGGTCTACCGTCGAACGTACGACATTCCCGACGACCTCGGGACGGCGGTGAACGTCGTCCAGATGGTGTTCGGGAACCGCGGCGAGACCTCGGGGACAGGCGTCTGCTTCACGCGTGATCCGGCCACGGGCGAGAGGCGGCTCTTCGGCGAGTTCCTCTCCAACGCGCAGGGAGAAGACGTCGTCGCGGGAATTCGCACACCCGAGCCCATCGAGCGCATGCGGGAGCGGATGCCCGAGTCCTTCGACCGGCTCGTCGACACGCTCGATCGGTTGGAGGCCCACTACCGCGACCTGCAGGACATCGAGTTCACGGTCGAGGAGGGAACGCTCTATCTGCTGCAGACCCGGACTGGAAAGCGGACAGCCGCGGCAGCGCTCCGTGCGGCCGTCGAGATGGTCGACGAAGGTCTGATCTCTCGCGAGGAGGCGGTTGCGCGCATCGACCCGGGGCAGCTCGACCAGCTGCTGCATCCGATGATCGACCCCGATGCGAAGGTGGACGTCGCTGCGCGCGGTCTGAGCGCATCGCCTGGAGCGGCCTCGGGCGCGATCGTTCTCGACGCGGACACCGCCGAGGAGCGTGGGCGGGCCGGAGACGACGTGATTCTCGTCAGCTGGGAGACGACGCCCGACGACATCCACGGACTCATCCAGGCCCGAGGTGTGCTGACCGCGCACGGCGGGATGACGTCGCACGCCGCCATCGTCGCGCGGGGCATGGGCAAGCCGTGCGTCGCCGGCTGCGAGGGGCTCTCGATCGACCATGCCACCGGCGCAGTTACGATCGGCAAGCACGAGCTCCGAGTGGGAGACGTGATCACGATCGACGGCGGGTCCGGCAGCGTCATCATCGGCGCCGTTCAACTCGTCCCACCGGCGATCGACGAGAACTTCGGAACGATCTTGAGCTGGGCGGACGACCTTCGCCGCTTGCGCGTCCGAGCAAATGCCGACACGCCCGAGGATGCCGCCAAGGCGCGGGAGTTCGGCGCCGAGGGCATCGGCCTCTGTCGTACCGAGCACATGTTCATGGCGGAAGATCGACTCCCAATCGTTCGCGAGATGATCCTCGCTCGCGACGAGGAGGAGCGCCGCAGCCCCCTCGAGCGGCTGCTGCCGATGCAGCAGGGCGACTTCGAGGGGATCTTCGAGGCGACGGCAGGGCTGCCGGTCACGATTCGGCTCCTCGACCCGCCGTTGCACGAGTTCCTACCGTCGCTCGAGGAGGCGACCTCGGACGAGATGCGAGACCGGATCCGCCAGCTGCACGAGGCCAATCCGATGCTCGGGACTCGCGGCTGTCGGCTCGGCCTGCAGTTTCCGGAGATCTACGAGATGCAGGTTCGCGCGATCGTGCGCGCTGCGAAGGCGGTTCGCGAGCGAACCGGTGAGGCGCCGCTGGTGGAGATCATGCATCCGCTCGTGGGCTTCCGCGAGGAGCTCTCCCGACTCCGCGAGCTCACCGAGCGCGTGGCGGCGGAGGAGCCGTCGGTGGAGTATCTGTGCGGGACGATGATCGAGCTCCCGCGGGCCTGCCTCCGTGCCGACGAGATCGCCGCGGAGGCTGACTTCTTCTCCTTCGGCACGAACGACCTGACACAGACGGCGCTCGGCTTCTCACGCGACGACGCCGAAGGAAAGTTCCTCACCTACTACCTCGAACACGGCATTCTCGAGCAGAACCCGTTCGAGGTGCTCGACGAAGAAGGAGTCGGCGATCTCATGCGGATCGCGGTCGAGCGGGGGAGAGGCGTGAAGCCTCACATCAAGCTCGGCATCTGCGGAGAGCACGGTGGCGAGCCGCGCTCGGTCGCTTTCTGCCATAGCCTCGGGCTCGACTACGTCTCCTGCTCGCCGTACCGCGTGCCGCTCGCGCGGCTGGCTGCAGCTCAGGCGGCACTCGCCGATGTCGGCGTGACCGCGGTTGCAATCGGTGGCTAGAGACTGACCTGCGAGACGGCGAGGGCCACGCTGACGGCACCCACGGCTGCGACGGACAACGTCGCCAGTGCAGGCGTCCGCCTCAGGCTCGAAAACGCGAACGCGGAGAGACCGCCGCCGATCAGCCCGCCGATGTGCCCACCGATCGAGATCCCCGGGATGAGAAACGTGATCGCGAGGTTGAAGACCACGAGCCCCATCGCCTGTCCGCCGAACACGTAGATCTTGCGTCCCTCGAGGACGAGCGCGGCGCCCATGATCCCCCAGATCGCACCCGAGGCGCCCACGGTGAGCGCGTTCGGAGACCAGATCAGCGCACCCGCTGAGCCCGCGAGCCCGGAGACGAGGTACACGAGCGCGTACCGGCCATGTCCGAAGTACTCCTCGAGCCGAGGACCGATGATCCAGAGCACGAGCATGTTCATCCCGAGATGCAGGATCCCGTAGTGCAGGAAGGCAGCAGTGATGAGACGCCACCACTCGCCCTCTGCGACGCCGATGACCTGTCCTGACGAGTCGACCGCGGTCGAGACGAGCACGCCCTGCTCGTAGATCCAGCTCCCGGTTCCGTTGACTTGTCCGCCCATGAGCAGCTGCAGGAGGTAGACGCTGACGTTGATCCCGATCAGCGCAAATGTGACGATCGGGCCCGAGCTCGAGAGCGAGAAGCTCGGCCGTCGTGCGGCTTGGCGAGCCGTGGCCGCCTTCCCAGTCGTGCTTGCGTGGTCCGGGCAGCGGATGCCCACCGGGCCGAACGTCATGCAGTCCGGGCAGATCCCGCGACCGCAGTCGGAGCACGAGACGTACGTCTCCCGCTCTGGATGCCGGTAGCAGCGGAGGGGCTCGTCCACCGCGGCTAGCGTACCCGTGTGCGTGTCGACGTCGTGTTCACACCGGACGAGGCCGGCGCGGCCCCGACCGGAATCGTCATCGACGTCATCCGGGCGACCTCGACGATCTGCCAGGCGCTCGTGTCGGGATACAAGACGGTCTTCTGCGCTGCTGACGTGGACGAGGCGCGTGCCTTGCGTGATGCGCTCGGCGAAGGCGTCCTTGGCGGGGAGCGGAACGCCGTCCGCATACCCGGCTTCGACCTCGGAAACTCGCCGCGTGAGTACCTCGAGCTGATCGCCGAGACGCTCGTCCTCTCCACCACGAACGGAACGCGGGCGGTCGTGGCAGCGGCCGGAAGATGTGAGCGCGTCCTCATAGCGTCGCTCCTGAACCTGTCGGCGGTCGTGGAGGCCGCTCGTGACGCAGGAGACGACGTCCTCGTCGTCTGCGCCGGCGTGCAGGGCACGCTGGCACTCGACGACGCGTTCGTTGCCGGCCGGATCGTCGAGTTGCTCGGCTGCGAGCGAACGGACGCGGCAGATGCGGCGGCGCGGCTCACAACGACGTGGACCGACGCGGAGGAGGCTTTCCGCGCCTCGAAGAGCGGGCGCAACCTCATGGAGAACGCACCGGAGCTCGAAGCGGACATTCCCTTCTGTGCTCGTGAGAGCGTTCTTGACGTCGTCCCGCGTCTTGTGGGTATGCGGGCTGGGGCCGCCGAGATCACGCCGTGATCGTCAACCGCGACCCCAAGGTGCGCGGGCCGTACACGGCCTTCGCCGAGGTCGCGGGTGCGTATGAGCGGGGGCGACCCGGCTATCCCACCCAGGCCGTCCGCTGGCTTGCCGGCGACGACCCCGCGGATGTCGTCGACCTGGGCGCGGGGACAGGGAAGCTCACGCGCGAGCTCGTCGCGCTCGGTCATCGCGTGACCGCGGTCGAGCCGCTCGACGAGATGCGCGCCGAGCTTGCTGCTGCGCTTCACGGGGTGCGCGCCCTCGCGGGGAGCGCCGAGGTCATTCCGCTCCCCGACGCATCGGCTGATGTGGTTACGAGTGCGCAGGCCTTCCACTGGTTCGATCACGCCACTGCGCTTCCAGAGATCGCGCGTGTCCTTCGACCCGGCGGCCGACTCGCGCTCGTCTGGAACTCGCGCGACGATCGCGACCCGTGGATGGCGCAGCTGAGCGAGCTCATCGGGAACGAGACCGTGGGGGAGGATGACGTCTCGACGCCGATCGACCGCACCGGCCGTTTCGAGACCGTGGAGACCGCGGAGTTCGTGTTCGAGCAACTGCTCGATCGCGGCGGGCTTCTCGATCTCGTCCTCTCGCGCAGCTACTGCGCGAAGCTTCCGCTCGCCGAGCGCGAGCCGGTTCTCGACGCCGTGGCGCGACTGTACGACCAAACCGCGGGTTCTGAGGGAGTCAGGCTCGCATACGTCACCGAGTGCTTCCGCACTTCGAAGAGAGGAGCCGTCTGATGCTCGAGCGACTTCCCTCCAGTCTCTTGCGTCTCGAGGGGCTCGCGGTCGTTGTCGGAGCCCTTGCCCTCTACTTCCACGCGGGCTATGGCTGGCTGCTGCTCGTCCTTCTCATCCTCGCGCCGGACCTGTCGGCGCTCGGCTACCTGGGTGGGTCGACTATCGGAGCGGCGAGCTATGACGCAGCGCATACGACCGTTCTTCCGATTGCACTCGGCCTGGTTGGCGTGCTCGGCGACTCTGAGCTGGCAACGCAGATCGCCCTCATCTGGCTCGCCCACATCGGTGTCGATCGCTTCTTCGGCTACGGGCTCAAGTACCCGACGGGCTTCAAGGACACGCACCTGCAGCGCGTCTGACCGTCGGTGGAAGAGCCGTATGGCTCGGAGTCAAAAAGGGGCTCGAGCTTGACAGAAGAACGTATGTTCGTATAGAACATGTGTTCGAATGGTCGCGTGCCTCCTCATTCCCGGGTTCGAGCTGAGAGCGGCACTGCGCACGCGCCCACGGCTCGCACTCGTTCCCGTCGCACTCGCACCGGAAGCAGGGGAGGAACCGCTCCTCGGCCCGGTGACCGCCACTGCCGAGGCTGCCGGCGTGAAGCCGGGAATGCGCCTCGGGGAAGCGCTTGCCACGTGCCCTTCGCTTGTTCTCGTCGACCGCGACCCGGCAGCCGTGGAGAAGGAGTGGGAGGACGTGCTCCGCCGCCTCGAGGATGCGGGCTTCGCTGTCGACCCTGTCGAGCAAGGCGCCGTTGTCTTTGAGACGCGGGGAGTCGAGCGGCTGTACGGAGGCGTGCAGCCGGCGCTCGAGCGCGCTCTCGCCGCTGTAGGCACGGCCTGGGACCCGCGTATCGGCGCTGCCGGACGGCGCTTCACGGCGCTCGCCGCGGCGAGCGTGGCGCGTCCTGGCCAGATCCTGATCGTGGCAGAGAAGGACGAGCAGGCATTCCTCGAGCCGCTTCCGCTCTCGTTGCTCCCCATGACGGCCGATCGCTATGCGGAGCTGGAGGGACTCGGACTGCGTCGGCTCGGAGAGCTCGCGCAGCTGCCAAGTCACGCGGTTGCCGAGCGGCTGGGCGTCGAAGGACGGAAAGCGTGGCGGCTCTCCCAAGGGGGCCGGAAGGCGAAGGTGCGTGGACGCAGACCCGCCGCAGAGCTCGTTGAAGCGCTCGTGTTTCCGGAAGCCGTTGCGAACGAGATCACGCTGCGCCGGGCGCTCGGCTCTCTCCTCGAGCGCTTGCTTGCGCGTCCAGAACGGGCCGGGCGGCCATTTCGAAAACTCGCGCTGTCCGCCCGGCTCGTCGACGGAGGGTCGTGGCGACGCGTGGCGACGCTCCGCGACGCGACTGCCGAGGCGACGCGCCTGCGCGCAGCACTCGGGCCGAAGCTCTCGGAACTTCCGGCACCGCTCGTCGAGCTGCGTCTCGAAGCGGTTGAGCTTGCGAAGCACACGGGACAGCAACTCGCGCTCGTGGAACCGGCGGGGGAGGAGGCGGCCGGTCGCTTGCGTGAGGGGCTGCGGCAGGTGCGGGCCAGCACGGGGACAGGTTCGGTGTGCGCTGTGGTGGAGGTGGCGCCGTGGTCGCGGGTTCCGGAAGCGCGCGCCTTGGTTGTCCCTCGGGACGACTGAGTGAGCTCCGACAACGAAAGTGCGGCAGCGAATAAGCGGAAGACGTCGGTCAGTGCGCGACGCGACATGGCCGGAGCGGGATTCATTCCCGCGCAGGCCCACCAAGCGTCGAAGGTTGAGAGCGATGAGGAAGGGGGCTCGCGGGGGAAACGTCGTTTCCCCCGCGCTACTCGTCGTTCCGCGGGACGACTAAATGCGCCGCGTCCGGCGCTCGTCCAGACGGGCCCGGGTGGAACGCCGCGTGTGGTGAACCGTGAGCAGGTCACGCTCGTGCGAGAGGAGTGGCGTGTCGTCGACCGCTGGTGGACAGAGGAGCCGGTGGATCGACGGTACTTCGAGGTCGTCCTCGAAAGCGGGCGCAACGTCTGCGTCTACCGCGACGGGGAAGCACAGTGCTGGTTCACTCAGAACGCCTGACGCAGTCAGTCCGGGTCGAAGACGTCGTGACGCTCGTAGAACGCGTTGTCGGGCTCGGGGCCTTGCTCGTGGAGCGCGACGAGCTCGTGGCGGTACTCGACGAAGCCATCCGGAGCGTGGAGGTTCAGGAGCTTCGCCGGGCTGCCGCTCACATTCCTGAAGGAGTGGACAACGCCAGGTGGGGAAAGCACGAACGTCCCCGGCGTGGCGCAGACGATCTCGTCTCCCGTTCGGAACTCGAGCTTCCCCTCGAGGATCTAGAACGAGTCGCTGTGCCCGCGGTGCAGATGGGGCTGGACCTCGCCACCGGGCT
>JAOUHF010000082.1 GCA_029865325.1 Thermoleophilia bacterium | reverse complement strand
ATGTGGGCCTACGAGACCGGCCGGATCCAGGGCTGACGGTTGCCTGGGGTGCCGTCGGGGGGGCCGGGCGGTGGCCTGAATCCCCCGGCTTTACCCATTGGCCACCGGCCCGCCTTCGCCGCGCCAGCTTGTCTCCGTTCCGACCGTCATCGTTGACGCGTCGGGTTGGCACTGACGAGCGGCTATTGAAGCTGCCTGGGGCCGCTCAACTTGCCAATCCACTCGCCAAAACGCGTGGCCTTCGGGTTCGACGCCGACCTCCGAAACGAGAACACCCGCTCCACGAGCGGGTTTCCGAGACGGGAGCGACGGGACTCGAACCCGCAACCTCCGGAGTGACAGGCCGGATAGAGCCTTGCGGGGCTCATCCGCACGAGGCGGGGATTCGACGCGCGAGCAGGGCTTCTTCCGCCAACCTTCCGGTGATTGCCGGGCGCCTGTTGGAGCTTCCGCCTGCCTCCCGCGGGATGTGCGCGGGACGAGTCGTGTCGTTCGGCGGCGATGATGGACAGCTGCAGTGGCTGATCGCTGGCTGCAGAGATTCAGTGAATGCTCACGGCACTCAAGCTCCCGAGCCTCAGCCGTACCAGGGTTTCTCGTCCGGCTCGACCCGCAAGCCGTCCATGAGCTTGTTGAAACCGCTGAAGAGGTCGACCACCGCCATCAACTCGAGAACGGCCTCATCGCCCAGCCCCAACTTCTGCACCGCAGAAGTGTGGACTTGCAGTCAGTAGTCGCAGCTGTTGACCGCGGATACGGCGACGGCGATGATCTCCTTGGTCAAGCGATCGAGGTGCTCCGACTCGATCATGACCGCCTTGACCTTGTTCCAGTTCGCCTCCAGGTAGGCCGGGTTCGGAGCCATCACCTTGTAGAGATTCGGCACGAAGTCGATGCCGAACGTCTCTTTGATCTCCTCGTAAACGTCCTTGACCGTGCCAGCGGCTTCCTCTTCTTCGACCATCTTGATCGCTGCCATCTCGCTCCCTCCTCGCCGCTCGCGAGTGAACCAGTGCAGGTCCGGTGCGATGGCTCTCTTGCGCCCTAGGCCCCGTTAGGACCGCCAAGCGAGCACACACGGAGTCAGACGATAGCGCCTCCCGCGCACTGGGTACTACTGCTTGGCTGATCATCCCATGATCCAGATAGAGCCGCGTCTCCTGGGCCATCGCGGACGAACGCCTGGGGCATCGTGAGCGGTTTCTCGAGAGGGGCAGCCAGTGCCTTGCCAGACCGCGCGACCGGTGTCAGCGTTGAGCTTGTAGCCGAGGAAGTCGGAGATCGGACGTCGCCGGCCGCGCTCACTCGAGCCCCCAGCGTCGGTTGGTGCCGTTCCCGCAGTCGTCGGCAGAGCCGCCGGGGAAGACCACATGAGAACGTCCGCGTTGTCGGCTGACGACGCCAGCACGGCGAGCGAAGCGACCCTCGCGGATACAGCGCCGACGTCACGACGACATCTCTGCAACCTCAAAGGGCTGGTCGCTGACGCTGCCTCGCGGGAGCGCGACCACTGCGGCA
This sequence comes from Thermoleophilia bacterium, assembly GCA_029865325.1. GTDB lineage: Bacteria > Actinomycetota > Thermoleophilia > Gaiellales > Gaiellaceae > GMQP-bins7. Next base: position 9,348 of record JAOUHF010000082.1, on the reverse strand, counting down.
AGCGATGCGGTGGCGGCGACGGCGGCTGCGAGCAGGAAGGCGAGTTGGAGACCGCCGACCTGGGCGGCGAGCGGGGTCGAGCCGGAGCGGAGGAGATCGCTGCTACGCGTACTGGCCACGCTGGCGAGGACGGCGAGTCCGAGGGCGCCGCCAATCATTACGGATGTACTGAGCATTCCGGAGGCGAGACCGGAGGCCGAGTCGTCGACGCGGGCAAGCGCGGCGGTGGTGATCGAGACGAAGGACAGGCCCGCGCCGAGCCCGACGAGGATGAGCCCCGGCAGCACATCGGCGAAGTAGTCGCCCGCGGCCGGGGCGTGCCCGAGGACGACGAGGCCGGCCGCCGCTGTCGCGAGGCCCGCGGCCGCGAAGGGACGTGGGCCGAGTCGCGGCACGAGCTGGTTGGCCACGGCCGTGGCTGCGGCCACGCCGCCCGCGAGCGGCAGGTAGGCGAGGCCGGCCTGCAGCGGCGTGTAGCCGAGCACCTGTTGGATGTAGAGCGTGAGCAGGAAGAGCGTCGAGATCAGCGACGAGCCCAGCAGCAACTGCAGCACGTTGGGCGCGAGCGTCTCGCGCCGGTGAACGAGGCCGGCCGGGACGAGCGGCGTCTCGCTGCGGGACTCGATCAGCGCGAACGCGCCGAGCAGGAACACGGCGGCGGCGAGAAGACCGTACGTCTCGACTGAGCGCCAGCCCGCGTTGGACGTGTTGAGCAGCGCGTAGACGAGCGTCGTCATGCCGGCGGTTACGGTGGCTGCCCCGGCGAAGTCGAACCGGCGCCGGCCGGCGACGCGGCTCTCCGCGGCGATACGCGGCACGACCAAGAGTGCGCCGAGCGCAATCGGGACGTTGATCAAGAACACCCACCGCCAGGAGGCGAGGTCGGTGATCGCGCCGCCGAGGAGGATCCCGATCGCGAAGCCGAGCCCGGCCAAGGCGCCCCAGATGCCAAGCGCCTTCGCCCGCTCCTTACCGGCGGGGAAGAGCACCGTCACGAGCGCCAGCGCAGCGGGAGTTGCGAGTGCGGCCCCGAGTCCTTGCAGCACGCGGGCGCCGACGAGCATGCCCGCGGACTGAGCGAGTCCGTCGAGTAGCGATGCCCCCCCGAACACCGCGATCCCCGCGAGGAAGAGGAGTCGGCGCCCGAAGAGGTCGGCGACGCGGCCGCCCAGCAGCAGCAGCCCGCCAAACGACAGCATGTACGCGTTGACCACCCAGGCGAGTGACGCCTGCGAGAAGCCGAGGTCGGCCTTGATCGAGGGCAAGGCGACGTTCACGACCGTCTCGTCCAGGAACACCATGAACTGCGCTACGGCAAGCACGCTCAGCGCGAGCCAGCGCCGTCGGGCTGCCGCATCGTCAATCCCCGCCGCGTTTCTTGCGGGCTCTATGTCTGCTCTGCTGGTCTTCATCGTTCTCCTCCTTCGGAACTCGCTTCTCGGTCCATCACGCGAGGGATCGGGACGGCACGGGTGAGGGGGTCGAGCGCGCGGCGCTGGTGGGTGTCCTTGCTGCGGCTCGTGGCGGCGAGGACGGCAGAGGTGGCGCGCTGCTCGCTGTGGGCTGAAGGGGGCACCGGCTGCCGCGGCGGGCGTCGGCCGCGAGAGCCCATTGAATGTGCGCGTCGATCGCGCTGGAAGACTCATCGAAGCGCTCTTCGGCGCGGCGGAGCGATTCGCGGGCGGCGGCGATGGCGGTCTGATAGCGGCGGAGTGCTTCTCCCTCCTGTCGGCGCGCCCTCGTGCCAGCGGCGGTTCGGTTCTCGCTCGCCGGCATCGGCAGCGTCGCCAAGTCAGAGCTGATCGTCGCTGCAGCTTCGTTGCTGCTCATCGTGGCGCGTGTCAGGTTCATCACCCGCCAAGGGTCTGGGCGGCATGGGTGAGCGGTCATCACCCAGTCCCCGTTTCATCCTGGGCGATCTTTCGCCGTCCCTCCCCTGGCGGCTGCCGGGGAAGGCAGGCTCGTCTGCGTGCTAGAGGAGACCGAGCTCGCGCGCGCGATCTACGGCCTCGGCGCGTGACGCGGCGCCGAGCTTGCGGAAGATCGAGCGTGTGTGGCTCTTCACGGTGTTGAAGGAGACGTAGAGCTCGGCGGCTATCTCGCGCTGGGAGAGGCGGCCCGCGAGCAGGCGGAGCACGGCCAGCTCGCGCTCGGATAGCTCCCAGAAGGGTGTGCTCGCGCTACCGCCGTCGCGCGTGGCTCGCAGGCGGAGCGTTTGCTCGGTCTGCGCGACGCGCGCGAGGCCTGTGCCTGGGTCGGGGAGCGCCTTGAGCATGCTGCGCACGCGTCCAAGGAGGCGGCGGGCTGCGGCCGGCTCATGATCACGATGGCGGATCTCGGCGAGCGCGAGCAGGCCGTACGCAGTGACGAGCCAGGATCGCTCTCGCTCCGCGAGCTCGGTTCCTCGCTCGATCTCGTCCTGCGCCTCCGTCAGCTCGCCGCGCCGAGCGTGCGCCTTGCCCGAGGCGATGCGCGCCATCGCCGTGAAGGGATGCTCCTCCAGGCCGGCCCCACGGGTGAGCTCGATCGCCTCGCGCGCGAGCGCATCCGACTGTGCGGCGTCTCCCTGGTCGAGCGCGATCGCGGCACGGAAACCGAGCGTTTCGATCGTCGCCGGGACAAGCCCCGCCGCCTGCGCCGTCCGGGCCGCCCGCTCGAGAACCGCTTTCGCCTCCGTCGCCTCTCCCGACCACCAGAGCGCGGCGCCCAAGACGAGTTGCGGCGCCAGGGCCCATGCGAGCTCCGTCGACGGAGCGACCGTGAGAGCGTGACGGGCTGCCGCGATCGTACCGGCGATGTCGCCACGGGATAGCCGAAGGAAGGCTCGTGTTGCCGCCACAGGGCCGTACGGCTGCTGGCCGTTCCGGACGAGCGGCGGCGCGCGCTCCGCCGCTTCCAGCCAGCGCTCGGCCTCGTCGAGCCTGTCCGTGTGCGCGGCCACGGTCACACCCGCCAGGCACAACAGCCAGTTCTCGGCGATGACGGTGTCGGGCAGCGCCTCGAGCCAGCGCGCCACCGTCGCAAGCTGTCCCTGCTCGAGGAAGAGGGGCCAGCAACATCCGACTAGCTCGACCGCGGCATCGACGTCGCCAGCCGCGGTTGCGTGGCGGGCCGCTTCGACGATCAGGCCGGCTTGGCGGTACCAGGCGCTCGCCCGTCGATGGAGGATCGGGAGGATGTCCGCGTCCGTCCGCGCGAGCTCATGCTGGAGGAGCTCGGCGAAGAGCGGGTGGTAGCGGTACCACTCGCGCTTCGTGTCGAGCGGCATCACGAGCAGGTTCGAGCGCTCGAGCTCCTCGAGGATCTTCTCCGAGTTGTCGCCATCAGCGACGGCGTCACAGAGCGGCCCGCACAGCCGCATGAGGATCGACGTTCGGAGGAGAAACGAGCGGAGCTCGGCAGGCTGACGGGCCAGTACCTCCGCCGTCAGGTAGTCGACCAAGTGCCGATCGTCACCCGCGAACGCATCGATCACCATGCTTGGGTCGTCGCGGCCGCGCAAGGAGAGCGCCGCGAGGTAGAGCGCGGCCGGCCATCCCTCCGTCCGCGCCTGCAGCCGCTCGACATCCTCCGCCGACAGGCCCAGGTCGAGCAGGTCGTTCAGGAAGCTTCTCGCCTCCTCGTCGCTGAAGCGAAGCGCGCCAGCGCGCAGCTCGCACAGCTCACCGCGGACGCGCAGCCTACCCAGCGGCAAGGGCGGATCCTCGCGGGTCGCGAGGACGAGCCGGAGCGACTCGGGCAGGCGCTCGACGAGGTAGGCCACCGCCTCGTGGATCTCGGCGTTCGTGAGTACGTGGTAGTCGTCGAGAACGAGGACCACCCCAGTCTCCAGAGCCGCCAGATCGTTAAGCAAGAGCGGGAGGACGACGTCGATGAGTTCTGCGCCAGGCGCAGCGTGCGCCGCTAGCGCGCGCCCTCCAATGGCCGGCTCGACGGTGCGCAAAGCCTCGATCACGTAGGAGAAGAAGCGTGCGTGGTCGTTGTCGTCTTCGTCGAGCGAGAGCCACGCAACCGCTCGCTCGTCTTCGGCCGCGGCCCACTCGGCCAGCAGCGTCGTCTTCCCGAAGCCGGGCGGGGCTGTCAGCAGCGTCAGCTTCCGGCCTGCGCCCTCGCGCAGACGCTCGAGGAGCTCGCGACGGGCAACGTGCTCGGCTCGGACGGACGGGCGGGCGAGCTTCGTCTCGAGGATTACCGGGCCGGACGCGCCCGAGCGGCCAACTGCATCCTTGTCGGCCACCGTCACTGGCATCTCAGTAGGACTCTAGCTCGGAGCCGCCACAGAGAAGATCGCCCTGGGTGAAGTGCGAATTGGGTGATGCGGCGCCACCCAGGAGTTGCGAATGCTCGGCCCGTCATGCAAGCAACGCGAAGAACGTAGCGCGATGGGCGTGGCCACCAGCCGCGGATCGCCGTGCACGGGAGGCTGATTGAGCAGTCCGGGCGTCGTGTTCGAGGTACGGCTGCACATCTCATTCGGAACGACGACAGGTGAGGTTGACGATGATCACGCAGGACCAACGACGAAAAGCTGAAGAGTTCTTGGCCCTCCACGATGCGCCCAAGCTACTGATCCTGCCCATCGCATGGGACGTCGCCAGCGCTCGACTCTACGAACTCGAGGGCTTCAAGGCGGTCGCCACAACAAGCGCCGGCATCTCCTCCTCGCTCGCCGATCAACGTGGTCGCCGGCGAGCGCATGCCGGCGCTGCCAGTGCTCGAGGAGATCGGCGTCGCTCGAGTCACCTTCGGACCGCGACCCATGCGGGCGACACTTGCTCTGATCCGCAAGATGGCTCGGGAATGGGGTCGAGACCGGAACCTATACGACCATGACGGCGGACACCCTCTCCTACGCCGAAGTCAACGCCATGTTCGAACGGCGCCGCGGCGAATAGCGATGCGGGCGAGCTTCGACTTGAAGATGATCGGGTCGGAACCGACGGGCCCGCCAGCCGCACGCGGGTCGCTCACCCTCCTTGTCACCACGCGCTCTGATAGTCGCTGACGAGGGTGAAGAGACGCTAGTGGTCTGTCAGGCAACGTTCGCCGGTCTGCGAGGGACGCGATAACGCTTCGCCATGCGTCGTCCTCAGTCGCGCCCATATCTACGGATATGGACGCTCCCTGCGTCCTAGCCTGACTCGGTTCTCGCGTCCCGCAACTCCACCAACGTTGCCTGACAGACCACTAGTTCGGGCCAGCCGCGGAAAAGATCGCCCTGGGTGAAGTGCGAGCTGGGTGATGCGGCGTCACCCAGTCGCTGCGGATGCTCGGCCCGTTATGCAAGCAACGCGAAAGGCGTAGCGCGATGGGGCCGGGACGCCGGGTGCGGATCACGGTGCGCGGGAGGTTGAGCGAGCATTTCGCATCGGCCTTCGAGGGCATGGCGCTCGTTCGCCGCGAGGGCTGCACCGAGCTCGTCGGCGAGATCGCCGACCAGGCGCAGCTCCACGGACTGCTCACCCGGATCCGCGACCTCGGGCTCGAGCTCGAGAACGTGAGTCTCGCCGAGGAGATCCCAGGGCGACCCGGCCCCAAGCGCTGCGAGGAGGAGGAGGCTTGAGATGCGGAACGAGCGCACCCATTTTGCGCACCGAGAAGCGAGCGGACTTGCGGTCGACCTCTTCTGGGATCCGAGCGATCTCGACCACGAGTTTCGCGTCAACGTCGCTGGCCCGGGAGGCGACATGAGCTTCGTGCTCTTCCCGACCTCGGGCGCCGCGGCAGTCGAAGCGTTCCACCACCCGTTCGCGGTCGAGCTTCAGGAAGAGCCCGACCCATACGCCACCGCCCTGACCCCGTTTCGCTGATCAAAGGAGAAACCGCTCATGTTTTCCGCCATCACATCCCCGGCCGCGTGGGCGCGCCGCTCGGCGACGCACCCCCGGCGCGTGATCGCCGTCTGGGGCGTCGTCGTGATCGCGTCGCTCGCGATCGTCGCGACGTTGCTCGGCTCGGCGCTGACGAGCAGCATGAACTTCATCGGCTCTCCGGAGTCGAAGCGGGCCGACCAGGCAATCACAGCCCAGATCGGCGTGCGCGACGCTGTGACCGAGACGGTCGCGATCACGCGAGCGGGTGCCACGGCGGCGCAGCTGCGCCCGACGGTCGAGCGGCTCGCTGGGCAGATCCGCGCACTCGGCCCCTCGGTCGTCGAGGGCGTGGCCACGCCGTGGAGTGCCGGCGGAAACGCAGGCCTGCTCTCGCGGAACGGCCAGACCGGCTTGATCTCGGTGCGGATGGCCGGCAGCACGGCCGAAGCGCAGGATCACATCGGGCCGATCCTGGCGCTCGCCCGCTCGGCCGAGGGCTCGAGCGGAGCGACCGTGCGCGTCACCGGCCAGGCCTCGATCGCCGAAGACGTCAACACGGCCGCCGAGAAGGACCTCAAGACCGGTGAGGCGATCGGCATCCCGGTCGCGTTGCTCGTGCTCCTGCTCGTCTTCGGGACGCTCGTCTCGGCGCTGCTTCCAATCGGGCTCGCTGTCGTGGCGATTCTCGTCTCGCTCGCGCTTACCGCCCTGGTCGGTCAGGTCTTCGAGCTCTCCTTCTTCGTGACCAACATGATCACGATGATGGGCCTCGCCGTCGGCATCGACTACGTGCTCTTCATCGTCTCTCGCTACCGCGAGGAGCGCGCGGCCGGCCGTGAGAAGCTCGACGCGATCGAGCAGGCCGGGCAGACCGCAAGCCGTGCGGTGCTCTTCTCCGGGCTCACCGTCGTCGTGGCGCTCGTCGGGCTTCTGATCGTCCCGACCACGATCTTCGTCAGCCTGGCCACGGGCGCGATCCTCGTCGTCCTGTGCGCGCTCGCGGCCGCGCACACCTTGCTGCCGGCGACCCTCAGTCTGCTCGGCGACCGCATCGACGCGGGCCGCGTCTCGAGGCTCCTGCCCGCGCGGCTGCGCCCCCGCCGCACGACCGGATTCTGGCCACGCGCGGTGCGCGGCGTCATGCGCCGCCCGATCGTGAGCGTGGTCGTGGTCGTCGCGGCGCTCGGTCTCGCGGCCGTCCCCTACCTCGACCTGCGCCCGGGCGCCGCCGGCGTCGAAAGCATGCCGTCGGGGCTGCAGTCGCGGCAGGGGTTCGAGCTCCTGCAGCGGGAGTTCTCGGTCGGCGGCATCGCGCCGGCGCGGATCCCGTTGCTCGGCGACCCGTCCTCGGCGGCGAACCGGCGCCAGATCGCCACGATCACTTCGCGCGTCGCAGAGCGGCCAATCTTCGGCACGCCCGTGCTCGAGCCCGGAGCCACCGCGCGGGGCGCGGTCCTCGATGTTCCCATCAACGCCGACGCGAGCAGCCCGGCCGCGACCGCCGCGGTGCGGGAGCTGCGGACCTACACGACACTCCCGGTCGGCGGGACGACCTCGCAGAACATCGACTACTTCGACATCTCGAGCCGCTATCTGCCGATCGTCGTCGGCATCGTGCTGGCGCTGAGCTTCCTGGTGCTTCTCGTCGCCTTCCGCTCGATCGTCGTCCCGCTACTCGCGATCGCCATGAACCTGCTCTCGGTTGGCGCGGCCTACGGGCTCTTGACGCTCGTGAGCCAGAAGGGCTACGGCGCCGGGCTGCTCGGCTTCCAGCGCGTCTCCACTATCGAGGCCTGGCTCCCGCTCTTCCTGTTTGCGGTGCTCTTCGGCCTCTCGATGGACTACCAGGTGTTCCTGCTCTCGCGCATCCGCGAGCGCTTCATCGCCACCGGCGACACCGCGAGCGCGATCGTCGAAGGGATCTCCTCGAGCGCACGGCTGATCACCGGCGCCGCCCTGATCATGGTTGTGGTCTTCGCCGGCTTTGCCTCGGGGCAGCTCGTGATGTTCCAGCAGATGGGCTTCGGTCTCGCCGTCGCCATACTCATCGACGCCACACTCGTGCGCACCGTGCTCGTGCCGGCGGCGATGCGGCTCCTCGGCGACCGCAACTGGTACCTCCCCAAGCACATCGCGTGGCTTGCCCGGTTCAGCCCCGACAGCCCCACGCCCGCGCGCGCAGAGGCCCGCGAGGCGTAAGCCCATAGTGGCCACCCCCCTCCTTTCTTCGCCTGTCGCGCCGCCTGCGAGCGAAGCCATCGGTGTGTTCGCTGAAAGATCTTGAGAGTTCGATGGCCGCGAATCGAGGCGGGACGCAGCGCTCGCCGGGAGTCCCATTCCGTTTCGGAAAGGATGGTTGCCGCTCGTCCAGGCGGCGCTAGTCGAGCAGCACCTCGTCCGCGACAACGTCGTGGAGCGCGTCCCATTCGAGCTGGTCCGCGTGTCAGGCCATTCGTGTGCAGGTTTCGATCACCGCGAGACGGTCGACGCTCTTGACACGGCTTCTGACACGGACCTGACACGGGACCTGACACAGCGGGGCGATGCGTGGAGCCCCAGAAACCGCACAACCACGCCGTTTGCGGCGCCTTCGAGGGTGGCGTCCTGAGAGCCGGACCTGACACGGACCTGACACAGATCTGACACGGCCGGCACCGGTGACCGGGAAACGGCTTGAACAAGCCATTTTCAGGGGGTGGGGAGAGTGGGCGCACCTGGGATCGAACCAGGGACCTCTCGCGTGTGAAGCGAGCGCTCTCCCGCTGAGCTATGCGCCCGGAGCGCGTAAGGCTACCGCAGCCCTTGGTACGTTCCGCGCATGGCTCCCGCGACACTTACGCCGCCGCGCACTCTGCGTCGGCAGGGCACCGGTAGCGGGCTCGGCAAGCCCTGGCGCGTGATCGTGCGGAACGACGATCACAACTCGTTCGAGGGCGTGGCGTTCGCACTCTCTAGTGTGCTCCCGGGTGTCAGCTACGACCAAGGGATGAAGTTTGCGAACCGGATTCACGACACCGGCCAGGCGATCGTCTGGTCCGGCCACAAGGAGCAGGCGGAGCTCTATTGGGCGGAGCTCGAAGCGTTCGGATTGACGATGGCGCCCCTCGAGCAGTAGTGGTGTCTCGGCGCCGGACACCGTGGTAGCGTCTCGCGCGTGCTGCTGGCGCTGACCGGGTACGAGACGGCTCTGCTCGTCGTCGCGGCAGTATTCATCGCGTTCGCGCTGATCGTCGCGCTCGTCGTTCCACGCTCGCGACCCGAGTTCCCCGGGCGCCGTCTCGGGATCTTCCTGGCGATCTGCGTCGCGCTCTTTGTGGCCCAGATAGGTGCGGTCCTCGTTCTGGCCGAGATCGGTGAGGCAGACGAACCGGCGCACGCGGAAGCGACGCCCACCGAGACGACGCCCACCGAGACGACAGCCACCGAGTCGGCCCCGACGGAGACGACAGGAACGGAGACGACGGAAACTGAGACCGAGTCGACGGAGGCGGTTGGCGACGCGGTCGCAGGCAAGGTGGTGTTCCTGTCCTCGGCG
>JAOUHF010000081.1 GCA_029865325.1 Thermoleophilia bacterium | reverse complement strand
TCATCGGCGATGGCGGCGCTCGAAGCCGCCGGGAACTCCTGGTCGGGTGGCACCTGGAACGGCAACAGCTGGTCCGGCAACTCCTGGAGCGGAAACAGCTGGTCCGGCAACTCCTGGAACGGCAACAGCTGGAGCGGGAACTCCTGGAGCGGAAACAGCTGGTCCGGCAACTCCTGGAGCGGCAACAGCTGGAGCGGGAACTCCTGGAGCGGCAACTCCTGGAGCGGAAACAGCTGGTTCGGCAACAGCTGGTCCGGCGGATCGTGGAGCTAGCGGAAGCCCCTCTCCCCAACGACACCGACGATGGCGGGGCCGAGGTGCTCCGCCATCGCCGTGTTCGTGGCCTCCCGCAGCGATCGCGGAATAGGGCGGCGGCGCGGCTCAAGCGACGTTTTCGAACAGCCGACATTGTGAAAGTGACCGAACACACGGACGCGCTTGTCGCGCGGACGCAGCGGCTCCAACTCGGGGGCGCTGTTGGCGTGTGGATCCTGACCGCCTGCATCGCGGTCGGCGCTCTTGCACTGTGGGCCACATCGCTCCGCGGCCTTTCTGCGCTTCCCGTTCCGGTCGAGGTCCCGTGGTGGGCAATCGCCCTCGTCTTCTTTCTCACGGAGTCCTACGTCGTGCACGTCCAGTTCCGGCGCGAGGCACACACGATCTCCCTCGACGAGATCGGGCTCGTCATCGGGCTCTTCGTTCTCGCTCCCGGCGGTCTCCTGCTCGCCCGTCTGCTCGGAGGTGGAGCCGCCCTCTACTTCCATCGCCGCCAGCGATCGGCGAAGCTCGCCTTCAACCTCGCGACGTCCACCTTCGTGACCTTGGTCGCTGCTCTCGTGTTTCGGTCACTGCTGGGGCAGGCAGGTCAATACGGTCCTGCGGGCTGGGGCGCCGCCATGGCAGCAACGGTCGCTGCCTCTGTCTGCGGCATCGTCCTGGTGACGATCGTCATCGGGATCGCCGAGGGACACCTCCCGATCCGAGGGCTTGTCGACACCGGGTCCGTCTCGCTCGCCGCGACACTTGCCACGACGAGCCTGACTCTCGTCGCGATACTCGTGATCGAATCCGACCCGCTCGGGATCGTTCTTCTGCTCGTGCCGGGTGCGGTCATGGCGTTCGCGTTCTGGGGGTACATGCGACAGCGGAATCGTGGCGAGCACCTCGAGTTCCTCTACGAGTCGATGCGAACCACCCAGAGTGCGCCTGAGTTCGGGCTTGCGATCGGACAGCTGTTGATTGCGGCTCGCGAGCTCGTGCGAGCAGACTTCGCCGAGATCGTGCTCTTCGCAGACGGCGGGGAGACCGGGCTGCGCAGCACGAGTGGTCGGGACGGTGAGACCCTCATGCGACAGGAACCCCTCGAGAACGATACGGCCCTCGCGATCGAGCTGGCCGGCGCGGCAAGCAAGGCTCTCTTGTTGCAGCGCTCGCGCCCTCCTCATCCCCTGGACGACTTCCTCGAGGCTCGTGGACTCGAGGACGCGCTGGTGTCAGCGCTTCGTGAGGACAATGAGAGCTTCGGCGTCCTTGTTACCGGGAATCGCTCAGGGGATCTGATGACGTTCACGCCGGACGATCGCGAGCTCTTGGATACGTTTGCCGGGCATGCGAGCGTTCTCATCGAGAACGGACGGCTCGAGAAGTCGCTCGCCGAGTTGACGACCCTGAAGGAGGAGCTGCGGCATCGCGCATTCCACGACGCGCTGACCGACCTCCCCAATCGGGCTTTGCTCGCCGAGAGAGTCACCAGGGCGCTCGCCCGCGATCACGACGAAGACCATACGACCGCGCTCGTGTACATGGATCTCGACGACTTCAAGACGATCAACGACAGCCGCGGCCATGCCGCTGGCGACCAGCTGCTGATCCAGGTCGCTGCTCGTATCCGCACGTGCGTCCGTCCGGGGGACACGCCTGCACGTCTCGGCGGTGACGAGTTTGCGATCTTGCTCGATGACACGACGGAGGACGCGGCCCGCGGCGTCGCCGAGCGGGTCATCAACAGTCTCAAGCGGCCGTTCGAGGTCGACGGGAACGAGTTCTCGGTGCGCGCGAGTGCAGGCGTGGCGTTTTCCAGGGCCGGCTCCTCAGCGGACGAGCTGCTTCGCAACGCCGACGTCGCCATGTACTCGGCCAAGACGGAGAGGCAGCATGGATTCACGTTCTACGAACCGGTCATGCACGCGCGGGTGCGGCGGCGGCACGAGCTCGCACTCGCGCTCGAGCGCGCCGTGGAACAAGACGAGATCTGGGTCGCTTACCAACCCATCGTCTCCCTCGCGACGGGACGCATTGAGTCACTCGAAGCGCTCGCGCGCTGGACTCGCTCGCGCCACGAGATCATCACCCCGTCTGAGTTCATCCCTGTCGCAGAGGAGGCAGGGCTGATAGAGGTGCTTGGGGAGCGCATGCTCTCAAGGGCCTGCGGCCAGCTGAAGGCGTGGCGCACCGCATTCCCGAGCCTCTCCGGGCTGGGCGTGAACGTGAACCTCTCGCCGAAAGAGCTCCGAGACAATGGCCTCGCTGTACGGGTAAAGAAGGTGCTCGACCAGACAGGGCTTGACCCCTCGAGCCTCACCCTCGAGATCACGGAGGAATACGCGATGGAGTCCGGAGACGAGGCTCTCGAGCGGATGCAAGTCCTGTACGACCTCGGCGTTCGTCTCGCCCTTGACGATTTCGGCACCGGCTATTCGTCGCTCGCGAGACTCGAGGCCTTCCCACTCGACGTGCTGAAGCTCGCGCGGCCGTTCGTCGCAGGACTGGACAAGGATGAGCGGTCTGCGAGCCTTGTTGAGGCGTTCCTGCGCATCGCCACGACGTTCGGCCTCTCGACGGTTGCCGAGGGCGTCGAGCAGCAATCTCAGCGCAGCCGTCTCACTGCGCTCGCATGCCCGTCGGCTCAGGGGTATCTCTTCGCGGAGCCTGCGGATGCGAGCACGATCGAGCGGCTCCTCGTTTCGGCCGATCGCGCAGCAGCCGCTGACGCCGCGTAGCTCCCGGCGCGATTCCGCTCACTCGAGCGCGAGGGGAGGAGTCGCCTGCACGTAGCGGTCTCGCCGATCGGAGTTCGGCCAGCCGTACTGGAGAACGGCCCACGAGCGCACTGGCGATGACGTATCACTCGGATGGAGGTCGAGATCCTCGCGGGCGCTGCCGATCAAGAACCTGGCGTTACGTTCGTCGACCTACCTGCGGAAAGACGACGTCCAATGCGGATCGTGCGACGGCTTGAAACGAGCGATGGACAGGGCTTCTTGGCGGTCATCACCGTGATCGTCGCTTTCAGCGCCCTTCTCGCGGCGGCCATGCCGGCGTATGTGGGGTTCCGGGGTCGCAGCGCAGACGAGGACGCCAAGGCGACCCTGCTCGCTGCCGTCTCGACGGCGGAGACCTATCGAGCGAGCCACGGCTCGTATGCAGGGATGGACATGGCCGACTTGTTCAAGATCAACCCGCGCGTCCCGTCGTCCGTGGCCGTTACCTCCGCGAAGCGCAGCACGTACTGCCTCACGAACACCGTGCACGGAAAGACGTGGAGCATCGCCGGCCCCTATCGGGGGAGCGCCAGATACACGGCAGGCGCCGCCTGCGCCTAGCGGCCGAACCGTCGCCTTCGCTTCGAGCGCGGCCACGAGAACTTCCCGAGCTTCGGATTTCAGCGCTTGCCCTCCGGCTGGGGCCGGAATACGGTTCCGAGGAGGGAACCGCTGACGTGTACCGGTCTGGGCGATGGCCCCGGGAGGAGTCGAACCTCCGCCCGCAGATTCGAAGTCTGCTGCTCTATCCGCTGAGCTACGGGGCCTGGATGCTTGACGTCACGATCTCGCGCGCCGAGTCTCCAGCTCACGCCCCGGATACGGCGATCTCATGACATCGATCATCTCGGAGAGAGTATGCCCGCGGCGTCTTGCTGCTACGCAGCGCGCTCGGCTTCTTGCGAGTCGCGCACCTGGGCGACGAGCACCCGGACGACGGTGGGGTCGAACTGCGTCCCGGCGAGTCGCATCAACTCGTTCAGAGCTTCGGCGGGAGGAAGTGCCTCGCGGTAAGGTCGCTTCGAAGTCATTGCAACGTAGGCATTGCAGGCAGCGATGATCCTTGCAGCGAGTGGGATGTCGTCGCCGGACAGGCCGTCGGGATAGCCGCTTCCGTCCCACTCCTCGTGAGACGAGCGCACAGCGTCCGCGACGCTTCGCAGGGCTGGCGACGCTCGCAGGATGCGCTCGCCGACGATGGTGTGCTGGCGGATGAACGCCCACTCGCGTTCGTCGAGCGGCCCTTCCTTGCGCAGGATCTCGTCCGGGACGGCGAGCATCCCCACGTCGTGCAGCTGTGCGACGCGCGCCAGCTCGTCGAGCTCGTCGCGCCGGAGCCCCAGTGTGCGCCCGGTCTCGACCGCGAGCGAGCCGACTCCCTCCAGATGCGCCTGCAGCTCGGGCTCGCGTTGTGCCAGCGCCTCGAGAAGCGCCGCCATCGTCCGTTCGATCCCTCCCCGTCTCGAGTGCTTCTGTGCGTAGAGACGTTCATCCGCCGCTTGTAGCGCGTGGGTCGAGTCGGTCGCCTCGTCGGGGAGCATGACGGCGCCGAACGAGCTTTCGATCTGGAACCCCTCGCCGTACTCGGTGAGAGCCTCGCACGCGCGGTCGATCAGCTGCTCGGCCTCACCCTCACTCACCGACACGATCAGGCAGAACTCATCGCCCCCGAGCCGGTATGCAGCGTCCTGCGATTCGGGAACAGCCGCGAGCTTCTCGCCAAGGCGTGCCAGAAGCGCGTCTCCGGCGGGATGGCCGAACGTGTCGTTGTACCCCTTGAATCCGTCGAGGTCGAAGATCATGAGGAGAGTTGGATCGACCTTCTCTACGGCGAGGCGACGCTCGAGGTCGAGGAGGAGCTTCCGGCGATTGCCGAGCCCGGTAAGCGCGTCCGTAGTGGCCTCGTGGCGCGTGAGCACGAACAGGTTTCGGTTCTCCCGGAACGTCAGCGCCAGTCGCACGATTACGAGGAGCAGGACGATCGTGGCCAGCAAGAGCGCGAGCAGGTTGATCTTGTAGAAGTGGTCGTAGACGAGAATGCCCGTCGCAGTCAGCGCGCACAAAGTTGGTACGGCGAGCAGCGGACGACCTTCGACCTCGAGCCCGCCCCTGCTTCGATCCTCCGCCCACGCCGCCGAAGCGACGAGCAGCATCGAAAGGGGCCAGCAGATGTCGATCCACGTGCCTTCGACGTAGGTCCCGTTTGCGGACTGGAACAGATATGCGCTGTCCGCGGTGGCGGTCGCGAGCGCGCCCAACCCAAGCAGGAGCCAGCGATGACCCGGCCTCCATGCCGTCAGGGAGAAGACGCCGAACACGGCGGAGAGCAAGAGGACGTCTCCGAGTGGGTAGGCGAGGTTCGTGACGACGGCTGAAAGCGGGCCTTCGGTGCTCTCGAGGACGAGCTCGACAAGGACGGCCGCACCGACGGCCGCAGCGGCGAGCGAAGCGGTCAAGCCGTCGAGCCAGAGCGTGCCTGCGATCGAGCGCGCCCGCTCTCGGAGCAGGAGGACGATCCCGACGTAGAGCAGCAGGTAGAAGCCGATGAATCCGGCGTCGGCAATCGACGGGTACGTGTCTGGGGTGAAGGTCGCGTACCAGATCCCGCCGAACGTCCAGTAGACGAGAGCGAGAGTGATCGCGATCCACGCGGGGCGCTCGCGCTTCACGAGGTAGACGTGTGACCCTGCGATGACGCAGGCAAGGACCAGCAGGCCGTTGTAGACCCAGACGTTGAAGAACTCGAAGAATCTGGAGTCGTCCGGCGCAGCGAGCGTGAAGATCGCGAACGCGGTCAGGCCCACGGTCGCAGCTACCCGCGTGAAGTAGATCCACCCACGATGTGGCATATCCATACGGAAATCGGCTTCTGGCTACTGCTTCTTGAGCGCTCGACGTATCCGCCGTGCTCTGCGACGTCTCGGAGCGGCGCGATGGACGTCGCAGAGCAGGCCGGGATGCCCCTTTGCCGAGGCGTAGACAGCAACGGCGCCCTAGAAGCCGAGCCGCGACTTCATCCAGCAACAACCCCGGGGTCCGGTCCGTCCGACGCTGGTCCTACCCTCGCGGGCATGACGCTCGGGATCGTGGTGTTCGGTGCCGCGTTCCTTGTCGGGCTCGGGCTCGGCACGTATACGCGACGGCCGCTTTCGACCGCATTCCTCGTCCTCGGAAGCTTCACGGCTCTGCTTGTCTTGGCGGCGACGGGTGAGCTGCTCGGGGCGGCAGCCGTACTCGCCATCGTCGTCCTCGTGGGGCTCGTCGCCGAGAGCATGCGCGAGACGTTCGCACTCCTCGTAGACCGCTACTAAGCGTCCCGGGCGCGCAGAGGAAGCTGCCGTCGCTTGGCGAGTTGACTTCGGCTGTGCGAGTCCGCGACGAAGCTCTAAGGTCGCACCGTGATCCGCAGGGCCGGATGGCGTGGGGCAGTTGCATGGGCGATCCCTGCGACCGCGTGGCTTCCTCGGTGGCGGTCGTACGTCCGCCGAGACGTGCTCGCCGCGCTCGCTGTATGGGCAGTGCTCGTGCCGCAGTCGATGGCGTACGCGACGCTCGCGGGCGTTCCGCCCGTCTACGGGCTCTACGCCGCCGTAGCGGGTCTCGTCCTGTACGGACTGCTGGGAACGAGTCGCGTGTTGAACGTAGGCCCGAGCTCGGGCCCGGCCGTGATGGCTGCGGCGACGGTGGCGCCGCTCGCCGGCGGAGATGGCGAGGCGTATGTCGCGCTCTCTGGAGCGCTTGCTCTCGTCACCGGCCTCATCCTCTTGGCGGGAGGGCTTGCGAGGCTCGGCTTCGTCGCCGAGTTCCTGGCGCGCCCGGTGCTCGCCGGCTACTTCATCGGGCTTGCGTTGACCATCATCGTTGGGCAGGTGCCTGCGCTGCTTGGGATTCCCAGCGGCTCCGGCACGTTTTTCGAGAAGCTCTCCGACATCGCCCTCGACGCAGTCGACGTGAGCTGGCCGACTGCCGTCGTCGGCCTCTGCTCGCTCGTTCTCATCCTCGTGTTGCAGCGGTTCGTGCAACGCGCGCCAGGTTCCCTGATCGCAGTGATCTTCGGTGTTCTCGCCACGCGTGTGCTCGACCTCGAGCAGCACGGTGTCGCGCTGATCGGCGCCCTTCCCACGTCCCTTCCGGAGTTCGGACTTCCTGACATTCCGCTCTCGGACTACGAGCGTTTGCTCTACGGTGGCGCGGCAGTTGCATTGCTCGCGTACGCGGAGTCGATCGCCGCAGCGCGTCAGTTCGCTCTGGGCCAGGGATACGAGGTCGACGCGAACCGGGAGCTCATCGCCCAGGGGGGAGCCAACATCGGCGCCGGGCTCGTCCAGGGCTTCCCGGTCGACGCGAGCGTCTCGCGGACGACCGTCGCCACACGCATGGGCCAGCTGTCGCAGCTCGCCGGACTACTGAACGCCGGCCTCGTCGTCGTCGCGATCTTCCTTCTGGGTGACGTGTTCGCCGATCTCCCGAAAGCGACGCTCGCCTCGATCGTGATCGCCGCAGTCCTACCGCTGCTCCGAACAGGCGCGCTCCGCCGCCTGTGGCGACTTGACGTCGTCGACTTCGCGCTCGCAGCGCTGTGCCTCGTTGGTGTGCTGTTCGCCGGCGTCCTCGGAGGCATCGTCATCGCCGTGATTGCGTCGCTCGTGGCGCTCGTGTATCGAACCTTCACGCCGCACGTCGCCGTTCTCGGGCGTTTGCGCGGCGGTAAGGAGGGTGACGAGGACTTCGGCTTCCGTGACATCTCGCGTCATCCCGACGGGGAGACCTACTCGGGTCTGGTGATCTTCCGCTTCGATCAGGAGATCTTCTTCGCGAACGCCGCGATGTTCAGGGATCACATCCGCGAGCTCGCGATCGACGCGGAGCCCCCCGTCCGAACGGTGATCGTCGACTCGAGTGCGATCACGTACATCGACACCACCGGGCTGGACATGATCGGAGAGCTTCAGCGAGAGCTAGCGGGACACGGCGTCGAGCTTGTCCTCGCTCGGATCAAGGGCCCGGTACACGACGTGCTGAAGCGAGCGGAAAGCACGGGGGCTATCGAGCCCTTCCGGCTGTTCCCGACGCTGCGCTCGGCGGTGGCCGACTTCTTGGCGACAGGATCAGACGCTCGACCGTGAGCGGGCAGCGGCAGTCTCGGCACCGAAGAGCACGATCGCAGCGAGCAGATAGACGAGCACCAGGAACATCAGGACGGCGCCAATCGGTCCGTAGATGGTGTTGAAACTCGCAAATCTGGTCGTGTATACGGCGTAGCCGTAGACGGCGAGGTGGAACGCGATCGCGGCGGCGAGCGCGCTCGGCCACAGCCGGGCAAGCGGCGTCGTGACGGGCGGCACGAACCGGTACAGGGCGAGCAACGCGGCGAAGATCACGAGGGTTGACGCGGTGATCTCGACGACGGTCGACACAGCGAACGAGCCATTCGCGAAGCCGAGCGCATCCGAGACATCGGACCCGTTTTGCACGACGATTCGAACGATGACCGACAGCCCGAACGCCCCGACGACGAGCACGCCTGCCAGACCGACGAGCGCAAAGTCCCACAACTTGCTGCGGACGTAGGTCGGCCCAGACTCGCGCTCCCATATGACGCGAAAGGCGATCCGGATCGACGCCATCATCCCGCTCGCGCCCCAGAGCAGCGTCCCTAGGGCGATGAGCCCGACCCCGGGTGCAGTAGCGCCGGACGCGGCGAGGGCGTTGTCGATGCTCTGCTCCAGGTCGCTGCCCGGGAACCTCCCGAACAGCCACTCGACGAAGTCCTCCCGTCTCGATGCGGGGAGGAGTGCGTCGATGATCGTGAGGAGGAGTGCTGCGAACGGGACGAGAGAGAACAGCACGCGGTATGAGATCGCCGCCGAGAGCTGCGAGCCTGCGTGGCGGCCGTACGAAGCCAGGATCCCGCTCACATAGCCTCGCGCGCGATCGATGATTGCTCGCACACCGTGACCTTATGCGGGCGGGAGGACTCGAACCTCCAAGAGCCGAAGCCCAACGGGACCTAAACCCGCCGCGTCTGCCAGTTCCGCCACGCCCGCGTGGAGCGAAGGATAGGCCTCGGGCCGTACCGGGCGACGTTCGCCGGGAGACCGCTCGCAGTTCAGGGCCCGAAGCGGTCGAATCTGAAGAGGTCGATCGCGTAGCTCGTTCTGCCGTCTACGACGAGATCGGCCAGGATCTCTCCCACGACCGAGCAGAACTTGAAGCCGTGACCGGAGAAGCCCGCTCCGACGATCGCGCTCGCGGCGTCGGGGTGGCGGTCGATGAGGAAGTGCTCGTCGGGCGAGGGCTCGAAGACGCATGTCTTGAGCGCGATGGTCGGTCCGGCTCCCTCCGGGAAATAGCGCTCGGCAAACGTACGCAGCGGCACCTCATCGGCCATCGACGGCTCGCGGGAGATCGAGTCAGGATCGCCGCCATCACCGAAGTGGTCGTAGCGGCCGAGCTTGAAGCCGGGGATTCCGAAGGCAGGGAAGCCGTAGAAGTGCTCCCCGTCGAGGGCGAGATTGAAGACCGGCAAGCGCTCGGGTGCGAACAACTCCGGTTGTTTCGGCTGAAACCATGCCAACGCCTGCCGCACGCCGCGCACGAGGCCGGCGGGAAGCTTCGCCACGTCTTGCGACCACGCGCCCGCGGTCAGCACCAGGCGCTCGGTCTCGACGACCCCTCTTTCGGTTCGCACGCGAACGCCGTTTTCGATCTCGTTCCACTCCAACACGCGTTCACGTGCTCGTACGACAGCACCGCGCGCGATCGCTCCGTTCACGTGGGCGACGATGCACCGCTCGGGGAGCACGAACCCTCCGTCTCGCTGGAAGATGACTGGAAGGTCCGCCGGAAGCTGGTACCCGGGGAAGCGACGACCGATCTCGCGACCGTCGATCGTCTCGTGCGCGAGGCCGTGATCGGAGCAGGAACGAAGCGCGCCCTCGTAGATCCGCTCGCCCGCCTCCACGATCCCGGTGATGTGGAGGAGCTGCTCGCCGGCCTCGCGCTCGAGCTCGCGCCAAAGTTCATACGCCCGCCGAAGCAGTGGGACGTAGTCGGAGTGCTCGAAGTAGGCGAGCCGGATGATGCGAGTGATTCCGTGTGACGAGCCCATGTCGTTCGGAATGTCGAAGCGCTCGACCCCGAGCACACGCTTCCCTCTGCGGGCGAGGTGGTAGAGGGCTGCACTGCCCATTCCGCCCACTCCCACCACGACGACGTCGTACCGCTCCATTCCGCGTGACCCTATCCCGTGCTGGTTGAATGGCCACGTGTCCACCACTGTCGTCGAGGAACTGGGCGAGAACCGCGTTCGCTTTACCGTGGACGTCTCGCCCGACCAGGTGCAGCACGCGGTGGAGCACGCGATGTCCGACCTCTCGGAGAGCGTCAAGATCCCAGGCTTCCGCAAGGGGAAGATCCCGCAACCCGTCCTCGTGTCACGACTGGGCAAGGACCGGATCTACGCCGAGGCGGTCGACAGTCACATCGGCGGCTGGTTCTGGAGCGCGGCATCGCGCAGTCGCGTTCGTCCGATCGCGGAGCCTCGGTACGAGTTCGAGCTTCCTGGAACGGCGGACGAGGCGTGGAGCTTCACTGCGACGGTCGAAGTCCAGGCGCTCCCCGAGATCGTCGACTGGACGGGACTCGAGGTCCCACGCGCAGAGGCCGAGGTACCGCAGGAGTCGGTGGACGCTGAGCTCGAGGCTCTCCGTGAGTCCGTGGCCGAGCTGGTGCCTGCGGACGGTCGTCCTGCTCGCGAGGGAGACACGCTCGTCGTCGATCTCGTCGACTCGAAGGGAGACGCGCAGCGCGACACGGTCGTCGAGCTCGGCGCAGGCCGCATGGCCGGGGAGCTCGAGTCGGCGCTCCTCGGAGCCACCGCCGACGAGACGAAGGAGGTTTCGTTCCCGCTTGCCGACGGCAGTACCTCGACCGTTGAGATCACGGTGCGTGAGGTTCAGGAGAAAGTCTTGCCGCCACTTGACGATGACCTGGCGCGCGCCGCAAGCGAGTTCGACACGCTCTCC
>JAOUHF010000169.1 GCA_029865325.1 Thermoleophilia bacterium | reverse complement strand
ACGTGCAGTTCTTCATCAAGGCGTTCCGCAAGGGCGATCCGGGGCTCGGCGGCATCGCGGGCTACCGGCTCGTGCAGGTTCGCCTGGCCAGGTAGGCGATGGCGACATCGAGAGGGACGACGAGGAGGGGCCGCCTGGCGGCCCCTCCTCTGTCATGGGTGGTCGGGTAGCTCCTCGAGCGCCGACCAGCAGTTGCAGAGCGAGGTACAACGCTCCGCGGTGCACCGGCGTGCGGTTCCCCGAACCAACCGGTGCCTGCAACAGGGGTCAGGTCTTTCCCGATGGACCCTCGGCGCCACGCGGCTCTTTGATCCAAGGCGCGCGGCCCGGGAGAATCTGACGCGTGCGGGACGACGATGTCAGGAGCGCGTGCTTCGCAGCGCTCGACGTGCTCCAAGCGAAGTGGGGACCCGACGTTCCCTATGCGGCGCTCGCCGCGGGGTTCAACTTCCGCGGGAGGCGTGTGCCCTTCCTCAACAGAGCCTACGGCATCTATCGAGCCGCCGATGCGCAGCGCGGCCCAGCGGCGCTGTCCGTCAACAGCTCGTACAAGCAGGATCGGTACCGCGACGAGCAGACGCCGAACGGCGTGCTGTACCGCTATCAGGGCGACGACCCGGACAACCACTTCAACAGGTGGCTGCGGAGCGCCCACCTTCTTGACGTTCCAATCGTCTACTTCGTCGGAACGCGGCCGAACTGGTACCGCCCGATCTACCCGACCTTCGTCGAACAGGACTTCCCCGCCGAGCTCCGAGTCCTTCTGGCTTTCGGGAAGATGCGGGGACCATACGACGAGCGAGAACCCGTGCACATTCCCGACGAGATCGAGCGACGGTACGTCGTTCGCGAGGTCAAGCAGCGCATCCATCAAGCGCAGTTCCGCGGCGCCGTGCTGCCGCGTATCGAGACCGCTGTGCCATCTGCCGACTGAAGGAGATCCGACTCCTTGACGCGGCCCACATCGTCGGCGACGCCGAGAACGAAGGCGAGCCAGTCATCCGCAACGGCCTCAGCCCGTGCTCAATCCATCACCGGGCGTTCGATCAAGACCTGGTCGGCATCGCGCCCGACCTCTATGTGCACGTCTCGCGAAGGCTCCTCGACGAGGAGGACGGCCCGATGCTCGACCTGCTCAAGGGGTCCCACGGCACGACGATCGAGGCACCTACGAAGAAGCTCTGGCGACCTGACCTGGAGCGCCTCGCCGTCCGGTTCGACCGATTCCGGGACGCCGCGTAAGCGACTGGAGTATCAGCTTCTGGTCGACGCGAGGAACATTTTCGCGCCGGCCAGATGCCCTACTGCCTCGCGACTATTCCGGGCGTTGAGGCGTTCGAGCTCCTAGCCGAGGTCAGTCCGAAGAGTGGCTACCGCTTCGGGATGTCGATGGAGTTCGCAGATCGACCCGGACAACGGCAAGGACCCGCGGGTCGCTCTGCCTTCTAGACCGAGAAGCTCACGGGGAAGGTGAGAATCCACACCACCGTGAGGAGGAAGACGAGATAGCCGAGCGCGAGGATGGCGATGCGGCTTCGTGTGCTGGCGATCTTGGTCGAGACACCCGCAAAGAAGAGGGATGCAGCGAAGAGGACAACGCAGAGCACGTAGTTGTCTGACCGCTGGTTGTTGCGCTTCGCGAGTTCCGTTTGGGCCTCAGCCGCCACGGCGAGGCGATCGGCGTTCTCCTGCTCGGCGAGCTTGTACTGGGGCATGGCAAACGGGGACGGCGGCGCATCAGGGTTGGTCTGCGGCTGGGTCGCAAGCCATGCCTCGATGGCAGGTTTGAACTCCGGGCGGAAACGCTCGAAGTAGAACTCGTAGAGTTTCGTCTCCTTGCGGGCGTAGGCGTCGATCCACTGCGAAAAGAGGGTGACGTCGATCTGGATCTGCTGACCGGCGCGCGTCGAGGCCCGGCTCGACTCGATGCGCGCAGCACTCGCGGCGCTGAACGCGATCGACTGTTCCCCACCCCACCGATTCGCCTGATAGCTGCTCCACGCGATCGCGACTGTTGCGAGCGCGAGCAACACCGTCGACCCGATGTCAACCCATTCGCGCTCCGAGGGAGCCGGAGCCCCAACCCCGCCAGAATCGTCGGTCATTGTCGTTCGCCCGCCATCGCGATCGTCGGAGACTACCCTGGCTCCCACCCGCTCAGAGGCCTATTCGTGGTCTCGATCGACTCAGCGACGAGAGAGGCGGGGCATTCTTCGCCCTGACCCCCAGTTGGTTCGCTGCCTTGCGAGCGGAACGGCTCGCTGGTATGCCTCGGCCGATGAAGATCGTTCAGCTGCGGCGGTATCCCGTGAAGTCGTTGCAAGGGGAGTGGCTCGATTCAGTGGTGGTGACCGAGGACGGCCTCGAAGGTGATCGTCAGTTCGCGATCTACGACATGGAGTCCGGATTGGGACTGACAGCTCGGCGTGTTCCTGATCTGCTGTTTGCCTCGGCACGCTTGCGCACCGACGGTGCCGCGGAGATCACGTTGCCGGATGGTTCAGTCGCAAGCGACGACAACGCGCTGTCAGAGTGGATCGGTCGGTCGGTGGCGCTGCGGCCGGCTGCGACGAAAGCGGCTCGCCGCTACGAGAACGTGGCGGATTTCGAGCATGAGACGACGAGTGCTTGGAAGCCCTTCACCGGAGCAGAAGGGGCGTTTCACGACAGCCCGCGTGCACGGGTGTCGTTGGTGTCGAGGGCGACCTTGGGATCGTGGGATCAGCGTCGTTTCAGAGCGAATGTGCTGCTCGACGGCGAAGGTGAAGACTCTCTTGTCGGATCGAGGATCACCCTCGGCGAGGCGACTCTCCACGTCACCATGCGGCTCGAACGGTGCGTGATGACAACGCGCGCGCAAGCGGGAGGCATCGAGCGCGATCTCGACGTGCTGCGAACGATCGCGCGCGAGCGTGATGCCTGTCTCGCCGTGGGCGCGCTCGTGGTCGATCCGGGAACCATCTCCGTCGGCGACACGCTCGGCGCACGCTAGCTACGGACGTCCGCGAGCGGGTTCTGATGAGACGCGCCTGTCATACCGCCTCGCGATGGCGACGTCGACGGTTCAGGCCGGCGTCAGCTTCGATTGCGAATGTCAGATG
>JAOUHF010000168.1 GCA_029865325.1 Thermoleophilia bacterium | reverse complement strand
GAGAGTCCTCATCATCGAACCGAAGGTCGCTCCCCTCTTTGTCGTGCGCAGCGATGACACCGACAGCGCGACCGCGAACGATGAGCGGGACGTAGAGCGCAGTCGTGACGCTGAGGTCGCGGGCCGTCTGCTGGTCGACCTCAGGATCCTCCAACATCGCGTCGACTCGCTCGCTTCGAGCCCGCTCCAAAACCCTGCCGATCTTCGACGTGCCGAGTCGGAGATGTGTTCCGATCGCTCCAGCTGCCCCTGCGCCCTCGGCCGCGGCGACCCGAAGTGTGTCTGCCGTATCGGGCAGGGCGATGAGAACCAGCCTTGCACGAACGAGCTCGCGCAAGCGAGCTGCGACGATGGAGAGAAGCGGCTCGAGCTCGAGCTGCGACGAGAGTGCGCTCCCGATCTCGTTCAGCGACTCCAACTGCCGAAGCCAGCGCTCCGACGATTCGTGCAGGCGCGCGTTCTCGATCGCGACCGCCGCCTGTGCAGCAACGAGCTGCGTGAGTTCCTCGTCGTCGTCCGTGAAGTCGGCACCGTCCTCCTTCTCGGTGAGGTACAGGTTTCCGTACGCCACTCCGCGGAGAAGAATCGGAACCCCGAGGAACGTCTGCATGGGCGGGTGGTTGGGGGGGAACCCCACGGACCGGGAGTCGTCCGCGATGTCGTGGAGCCTCAGCGGCTTCCGGTCTCGAATGAGGACTCCGAGAATGCCACGACCCACGGGCTCGTCTCCAATCCCCGCGCGGGTTTCGTCGTCCATCCCGGTGGTCAGGAGGCGCTCGAGCATCCGTCCGGACTGATCGACGACGCCGAGTGCCCCATACCGAGCGCCCGTGAGTTGCGCCGCTGTCTCGACGATTCGCTGGAGGAGTGCGTCGAGCGACAGCTCGGCGCTGAGCGAGATCCCAGCCTCGACGAGAATGCGTAGCCGATCGATCTGATCTGTGGGCGGGACCATCGACCGTGAGCCTAGTGGTCGGACGCCCAAGCTAAGACGCCGCAGGTGACGGTACTGCGGGAATTGCCACACCGATCATCGAATCGCGGGTGACGAGTGCCGCCAGCTCGTCCTCCCGTAAGGCCTCGGTGCCCGATGGGCGCTGTGGGATCACGAGATAGCGGATGTCCGCGGTCGAGTCGACGACCCGGAGCTCGACGTCGGCGTCGAGATGGACGCCGAACTCCTCGAGCACGGCACGGGGCTCGGACACTGCTCGCGAGCGATAGGGGAAGTCCTTGTACCAGTCGGGAGGCGGGCCGAGCAGTGCCTTCGGGTAGCACGAGCAGAGCGTGCAGACGACCATGTGATGCACGGTCTCGGTGTTCTCGAGCGCGATGACCACGGGCGACGGGCCGGGATCGAGGTCGAGCTCGAAAGCCGCAGCTCGAGTATCTGCGAGGAGCCGTTGTCTGAACTCGGGGTCGACCCAGGAGCGTGCGACGAGTCGGGCGCCGTCGGAGGGCGAGCGCGAGACCAGCCAGTCGATCCGCTGGCGCACATCGTCGCGTCCGACGACGCCTTTCTCGACGAGCAGGTCTACGAGCGCGCGAACCCGTGCAGCAGCGACGGGCTCGCCGACAATGGTGAGCGGCTCGTGCGGGTGATCGTGGTCGCGGTCATCGTGATCGTGATCGTGCAAGCTCATCAGGCCTCCTCCAGCCAGTGCTCGAAGACGTCGACGTACAGTCGATCGGCAGCGTCGCCGTGGTGTTCCGGCCAGACGTCACTCTGCGCGAAGCTGACGAGGTAGAGCGCCTGCTCGGGCAATCCGTCCGTGCCGTACGCGTGCGTCTCGGGGTTCAGGAAGCTCGCGTGCACACGGGTGACCGTCCCTTGCTTGCCCTTGAGGTACGCAGGTGTGCGGTGATGACCCTCGTGCTGACGCGCGGCGACACGCACCTCCTGTCCTCGCTGATACATCACGTCTCGAGTCTCGCGTCGAGCTCGCCGGGCGCCAGGACGCCTTTCTCCGTCAGGATCGCCTCGACCGAGTAGAGCCAGCGTTCGTAGTACGCCGCCGTCTCGTACTCGTTTGGTCGCATACCTTCGATACCGCGTCGCAACTCGTCGACGTTCATGACGCCCTTCTGGCCTAGTGCGCCGGCGAGCGAGTCCATGAGCACCTCCCAGTCGGCCAGCTCATGCTCGCTCCGGTCGATCCGTGCGTCGGTCAGCCAGCCGCCGCGGTCATGCACGGCACGTTTCACACCCGCGATCGTATGCGCCCAACGACGGCGACGGGAGCTGCCAACGCGCCGAGCCGCCCGGACTCCGGTCGTCAGCGACTAAAGAAATCCCTCATCCTCCGCGTCAGAGAGATGTGATCGGACGCCGCGGAGCGAGCCTAACCGAGCTCGAAGTGCTGTACCGCAGCCGCTTCGACGTTTTCGCGCGCGTCGCCGCCACCGTGACCGGCGATCCGGAAAGAGCGCGTGATGCGGTGCAGGAGGCCTTTGCGACCGCGGTGCGCAAGCGCCGCTCGTTCCGGGGCGACGGCCCGCTCGAAGCCTGGGTCTGGCGCATCGCGCTCAACGCCGCACGTTCGGACGCGCGCCGGATCGTCCCGCCGGTCGACTACGACGAGCCGGCCGCCGCGAAAGCGGAAGATCAGGGCGTACGTGCCTTCCAGGTTCGCGGTCTGCGCCTCGCTGACCGTGGGCGACAGACTCCGGCAGATGGATCCAGCTCGCACCGTAGCCCTGCTACCGGAGGCAGCCCAGAACCTCCTCCGCGACAGAGACTGGAATGCGACAGGGGCCGAGCCCGGCTGTTTCGCGGTGACGACCAAGAGAGCACGCTCGCTCGCCAAGGCTCTCGACGACGCGGGGGCAGCAAAGAAGGGCGGCGCTTTCCATCTGAACTACAGATTCGGTGCCCCGGGCCCGAGCCGACAGGTCTGGATCGGCTTCGAGCCGTACCTCCCGCACGGCGAGACGACCTGCTCTGCGTGTGGCTGAGCGATTCACCTTCCGAATGGAATGGAAAAGCCCCGCAAAGCGGGGCTTTTCTGTAGCAGGCCTGTAAGCCGGATTCTGTCGAGGGTGACCATCTCTCTTGGCGGTGTACCCGGCTCCTCGGCGGGCCGCGTCAGCGGAGCCTGCTTCACCTTGCACCGGACGGGGTTTGGCAAGC
>JAOUHF010000167.1 GCA_029865325.1 Thermoleophilia bacterium | reverse complement strand
GTGATGCCGCGTACCGGCAGTCAAGCGCCCAGTCGAGGGAACCATGCTCACGGTGATCCGCGAGATGGCCGAGGAGGGCGAACGGAAGGAGAATCGTCGTCTTCCGGCACCCGAGTTCCTCGCGGCCGTACTCGCGGGCGGCGAGGACGCGCTCGCGCGCACGCCCGAGATGCTCGACGTCCTTCGGAACGCCGGGGTCGTCGACGCGGGCGGGGCCGGTCTGGTCGAGATCGCGCGCGGTCTCGTCTACGGCGCCTCGGGCGAGCCTCTTCCCGAGGTGCTCGTCGAGACCGAGGCGCTGAGCATCGACGCGATTCACCTGGAGCTCTCCGAGTACCGGTACTGCACGGTCTTCGTGGTCGAGGGGGAGGATCTCGACCAGGCGGCTCTCGAGACCACGCTCGAGACGATGGGAGACTCGCTGCTCGTGGTCGGGGACGAGTCGGCGCTCAAGGTGCACGTGCACACGGACGATCCCGGAGCAGCTCTCTCGGCAGCGACGCTCCTCGGTGTTGTCGATGGCGTCGAGATCGCGAACATGCACCTCCAGACCGCCCAGCGGGAGGGCCGCTTGCTCGAGAGTGCCGGTGTTCCTCTGCCGACGCTCGAGACCGGGCTCGTCGCCGTGTGTCCCGGGCGCGGGAACCGTCGCCTGTTCGAGAGCCTGGGCGCCACCCGCGTCATCGAGGGCGGGCAGTCGATGAACCCGTCTGCGGCGGAGATCATCGCCGCGATCGACGCAGTCCCTTCGGCAGAGGTGATCGTGCTGCCGAACAACTCGAACGTCATCCTCACGGCGGAGCAGGCTGCGCTGCACACTTCCAAGGCGGTCCGAGTGGTGCCGTCGCGATCGGTGCAGGCGGGGTTCGCCGCGATGGTTCGCTTCGTATCGACGAACGCGCCCGACCAGAACGAGCAAGACATGCTCGGAGTGCTCGCCTCGATAGCGACGGGTGAGATCACCGTCGCTTCTCGCGATGTCGAGCTGGACGGCGTGCGGATCCAAAAAGGGGATTTCCTCGGGCTAGTCGACGAGACCGCTGTCGCCGCGGCCCCGGACATGACAGGCGTCGTGGAGGACGTCATCGCACGCGTTCTCGAGGGCGAACGAAGCTGGCTCGCCATCCTCACGGGCGAAGGGGCACCTCCTCTCGAAGGGCTAGTCGCCGCGATCGAGCGGGCGCACCCCGGCACCGACATCGAGGTGCACGACGGCGGGCAGCCCCATTACCCGCTTCTGTTCGTCGCAGAGTGACCGCGTCCGAAATGCCGATCGCAGTGCTCCTCGTCGAGGACAACGACGTCTATCGCGAGTCGCTCGTCTTCCTGCTTCGACGGGTCGACGGGCTCGACGTCGTCGGCTCTGTCGCTGACGGCACCGCGGCGACGCCCATGTGCCTCGAGCTCGACCCGGACGTCGTCGTGCTCGATTTCCGCCTGCCCGACATCGACGGCGCGGAGGTTGCAGCCGACCTACGGGAGCGTTGTCCTGGAATCGCGATCGTTTTCCTGAGTGCGTCAGCTGGGCAGGACGAGTACGATGCCGCCTCGAGGACGGGCGCAGCGCTCATACGGAAGGACGAGGGAGTCGATGTGCTCGTGAGCGCTGTACGCGCGGCCGCCGGGAGGAGGCGCGAGTGAACCTGAACACCGAGAACACCGCTGTCGTGCTCGATTCGACGTCCGATTATCCGGAGGCGCCGTCGCGCTTTCCGAACATGCGCTTCGTGCCGCTGTACGTCCGTTTCGGCGACGACACGTACCGCGACTACGTCGAGCTCGGCCCTACCGAGTTCTACGAAAAGCTCCGCACGTCGCCGGTGACGCCCGCGACTGCGCAGCCGACGCCGCAGGACTTCGTCGACGCCTACGAGGAGCTCGCCGCCTATGAGCGCATCTACTCTCTCCACGTCTCGTCGAAGGTCTCGGGCACGTTCCAGAGCGCCGAGCTCGCCGCCCAGGAGATCGGCGGTGACAAGATCCGGGTCGTCGATTCGCTAACCGCGTCGCTCGCTATCGCAATGCTCTCCCACGCGATTCAGCGCCGGCTCGCGCGCGGGACGACCGACGAGGAGATCGAGGCGCTCATCGGTCGCTTCCATCGGGACGCCGAAGTGCTGTTCACGGTGGAGACGCTCGAATACCTTCAGCGTGGCGGGCGCATCGGTCGGGCGGCGGCTCTCGCCGGATCTCTCCTGAACGTGCGGCCGATCCTCGGTATGGACGACGGGGTCGTCATCGCCGTCTCACGCGTGCGCGGCCCGCAGAAGGCGCTCGCCGAGATCGAGCGGCGGTTCGTCGAGGCCACGACGGACGGGCGGGGCTTGCGCGTTGCCATCGCCCATGCGGACGCCTCCGAGTGGGTCGGCACGCTGAGCGAGATCGTCTGGCGCACGCGCCCCAAGGCGGAGATCGAGTTCAC
Organism: Thermoleophilia bacterium; assembly: GCA_029865325.1. Classification (GTDB taxonomy): domain Bacteria; phylum Actinomycetota; class Thermoleophilia; order Gaiellales; family Gaiellaceae; genus GMQP-bins7. The sequence goes on along the minus strand of JAOUHF010000167.1, from coordinate 715 downwards.
GGCGACGCTCGGCGCTGTGGTTGGAACCCATGCCGGTCCCGGCGCCGTCGGGTTCTTCTGGTTCCAAGACGAGTAGTCCTGTGCGACGCCGGCGCGATTCAAGTATCGCGATCGTCTTCGAGACGCACTCGACCACGACGGACAATGAGCGCTGGATCGCATCCGGTTGGCTCGACGGGCAGCTCTCGCTCGCGGGCAGGCGGCAGGCGAACGAGCTCCGACAACGTCGTGGTAACGAGGAGCTCGCTGCAGTGTTCACGTCCGATCTCGGTCGTGCGGTCGAGACGGCGCAACTCGCGTTCGGCGGTCTCGGCATCCCGATCTTCCATGACTGGCGCCTTCGCGAATGTGACTACGGTGAGCTGAACGGCACCCCCGTGGCACGGCTCGAGGCCCAGCGGTCTCTTCACGTCTACGAGCCGTATCCAGAGGGAGAGAGCTACAGCCAGGTCGTGTTCCGCGTACAGAGCTTCCTTCGCGATCTCTCGCCGCGGTTCGAGGACGAGCGGATCGTCGTCGTCGGCCACTCCGCGACGCAGTGGGCGCTCCAGCACCTGCTCGAGGGAACGCCGCTCCCAGAGCTCGTCGAAGGCTCGTTCCGCTGGCAGCCCGGTTGGCTCTATACGCTCGTCGTCGACTCGTAGAGTCGAGCCGTAGGGGTATCGCATGCCCCCCGTCCGAGTGCGGGACCTATAGTGATCCGCGGTTTGAAGGG
>JAOUHF010000166.1 GCA_029865325.1 Thermoleophilia bacterium | reverse complement strand
CGGCGTGGGTCGTGCCGTTGATCTGGAGGTTGAACTTCCCGGCGTCGTTCGTCGGGTCGGTGACCTTGACCACCTTCACCTGCGGCTTGCGCTTGTTGACGTACGTGCACTTGACGTCGCCGAGAAAGCCGAGCGTGATGTTCGCGGTCTGACCGCTGATCTGCACGCTCGTTCCCGGACCGGAGGCGGTCGGGCACGTGAGGCTGTCGAACGCCCAGCTGCCGGTCTGTGCAGCCTCCGTGACGGAGTACTGGCCCGCGCCCAGCTTGTCGTAAGCTCGGGTGGCGCCGTTCGTCAACTTGAACGTGGACGGGTTCAGGGCCACCGTGGTCGAGTAGTCGAACTCCGTGCTGTCACCCGGCTGCGCGACCTTCGTGATCTCTATCGAGCCGCACGTGTCGATGCCGCCCAGGGCGAAGTCCTTCAGCTGCGCGCTCTCCGACTGGGACGTGCGCGTGTTGGTGAGGAACGTGCTGAAGCACGGGACCGCTTGCGGGAAGAGACCGCTCAGGTTGAGGCCGCCCTCGAAGAAGTACGGAGCGGTGATGCTGCCTGCCCACGAGGTCGAGATCGTTCCCGTGTTCACGATGGCGCAGGCGTCTGCCGTGCCGAGCTTGCTGCCCGTGCACTGCGCCTGGTTGCTCACGAGAGTGAGGGAGCCTCCTTGCCACTTGAAGATGTGGACGCCGGAGACGCTGCCGCCGTTCGTGAACTCGCTCTGGACGAGGATGTCGCCGTCCTTGTGCGTCCCCGAGAAGGAGCCGTCTGAGTTCAGGCCAACGGAGTCCTGGAGGAACCAGAAGCCGACGTTTGCGTCCCCGTTCTTGTCCAGGACGCGGTTCTGCCCGAAGTAGAGGATGAGGCTGTTTTGCTCCGCGTACACCGCCGCGTATGCGTTGGCGATGTTGTCCTTGTCGGGAGAGACGTCGCCGTCCTTCCACTTCCACGAGCTGACATCGAGCGTGTCCTTCGAGCCGCCCGTCGTGTAGCCGCGGTCGGCGTCATCCGTCGGATCAACGATGAAGCCCGTGAAGTCGAGTGGGCTGCCGAGGGCATCCCAGTCGGTCGCGCCGTTGCCGGCTGCGTTCCCGTCGAGCTCGAAGCCGCTGACGTCGGGGTTCGCAGATCCTGCGAGCGGTACTCCGACCAGCGTTGCGGCGATAGCTACGAGGATGGCGACTCGCGAAAGCCGCCTGAGGTTACCCACCTTCCCCATTTCAGATTTCTCCCTTCGCTGCTTTGAACTCGACCTGAACCCTGTTGTGCTCCCCCCTCGAGTCGCAGCGCATACGGGCCCCGGATTTCTGTATCTGTGCCTGAGGGTATCCCCCGCTAGGGGCACGGTAAATCCCTCGGACGAGTGTCTGGACCCTTGGCTAGGTACACCTGGCTACCCCAGAAGGGGGCCTCCTCCACCGCGAGATGGGGGCATGGCCCAACGGGACATGTCGGGGGTCTGACCCCGGGTCTGACCCCTGTTCTCGGACGGGACCTCCCCAAGCGTCTGCCCCGTCGGGGGCCTGTGCGACACTCCAGCGGATGCGAGTCGTGATCGCCGACGACCATCGTCTCGTGCTCGACGGGATCCGACGAGCGCTCGAAGACGACGGCGGATTCGAAATCGTCGGTGAAACCCAGACGGGCACGCAGGTCCTCCCGCTCGTCTCGAAGACGAATCCCGATCTCGTTCTCCTCGACGTGCGCATGCCACACATGGACGGGCTCGCCTGCCTTGACGAAATCAAGAGGAGACACCCTGACGTCAAGGTGGTGATGCTCTCCGCGTCGGCGAGCCAGGATCTGATCGAGGCGGCGCTCAGACGGGGCGCCGCGGCCTACGTCGTCAAGACGGTGAACCCCGACGATCTCCCGGCGACCTTACGCCAGGCGCTCGAGGGCAACATCCACACGGCCGTCGCTGGCGAAGAGACCGAGCGTGCGGGGGGAAAGGCCATCGGCCTCACGGAACGGGAGCTCACGATCCTCGGAGCCCTTGCGAAGGGCCTCTCGAACGACGAGATCGCCAAGGAGTTCTGGGTCGCGCCGCAGACGGTGAAGTTCCACCTGACCAACATCTACCGCAAGCTCGGCGTGAAGAACCGCACGGAGGCGACCCGCCTGGCGTACCAGCACGGGCTCGTGGAAAGCCCGATCTTCGCCGACGAATAGCGCGTGCGTTCCATCAGGCGAATCGCCGAGGAGGAGTACATCCTCGTCGTCCTCCTGGCCGGGTTCGGCCTCATCTTCCTGCTGATCTTCCCGCCGGCGATCTTCGTCAACGACAGCTGGCTCAATCTCATGGCTGGGCGCGAGGTCATCGAGAACGGCCTGCCAAGCAGCGACGAGCTCACGGTCTACGGGTTCGGCAACACCTGGACCGATCAGCAATGGCTCGCGCAGATCGCCATCTATGGCGTCTTCAGCCTCGGCGGCCATGCGCTCCTGTCGATCGTGACCGCCGCGCTCGTGGTCACGGCCTTCTCGATCGCAGCCGCTGCCTCACGTTCTCTCGGCGCAGGGCCACGCGCGATCTGGGTGCTGTTCCTTCCCGTGCTCATGGCTGCGCCGTGGGCCTGGTCGATCCGTGCTCAGATGCTCGCGCTCCCGCTCTATACCGGCCTTCTATGGCTTCTCGCCTCGGAGGTGCGCCGGCCGACGAGGCGCGTATGGCTTGCGCTCCCGATCCTCGTGCTCTGGGCCAACATCCATGGCAGCGTCGCACTTGGTGCGCTCCTTGTCATGTTGCTGGGCGCCTACGAGCTCGTTCGAAGCCGCGGCCGGTCCTGGTTGCGGAGCATCGCTCTCGTCGTCCTTCCTCCGCTCGCGCTGCTCGTCACGCCGTACGGCCCGATCGACACGATCAGCTACTACCACCTGCTGCTCGTCGATCCGCCCTTCGCGGGACGCGTGACCGAATGGCGCTGGGCGTCTCCTGCCGTGAACACGATGTTCTTCTACGTGCTCGTCGCGATCGCGATCCCGCTCGTCATCCTGGGTCGCAAGCGGCTCGCACTCTTCGACGTGGCCGTCCTCGCTCTGACCGTGATCGGGGCAGTGACGGCGATCCGGGGGATCACCTGGTTCGCGCTCGCGTGCATGGTCTTTCTCCCTGTGGCGATCGGTCGTCGGCTCGAGAGCCGGAAG
>JAOUHF010000165.1 GCA_029865325.1 Thermoleophilia bacterium | reverse complement strand
TCGACGTCGACTTTCACCGAGATCTGCTCGCCGAACGGAACGAGGGCGCCGACCTTGAGCACGACGGCCTTCGTCTCGCCCGGGTCGATGATCGAGATGACCGCCGTCTTCACAATCGGGTCGGGCTGCTTCGGAATCGTAAGCGTGATCTTGATGCGGACTTCCTGACTCTCGCCCGTGTCCTCGACTCCCACCTCGAACGCGAGCGCGTCCGTCACCTTGATCGTCGTCTCCGTGGTCGTAGAGAGCAGCTGGCCGCTCGGGAGTGCCTTCACATAGGCGATTCCGCTGCCGTGAAGACCCGTCGGCGTCCCGCCGGTCGATGCCCCTTGGATCCGTTGCCAGATCGCCGCGAGCGAACTCGGATTGATGAGGTCATCCGTGGTGACGAACTCCGAGGATGGGGCATCGAGCCCCTCGATTCCCTCGTCCTCGAGCACGGCGTCGGCGGGCGCCTGGAATGAGTCCGTCCAAATGATGTCGCTCGCCAGCAGCCGACGCGTCTCGAGCGCAAGGCTCTCGCCGGCGACGCTGGCATCGGTCTCGTCGGTCTTTTGCGCGAGCGTAGCTTGGAGTCCCCGGAGCCCGTTGACGCGGTATTGGAGCGCCTCGACCGCACCCTCGGTGGGACCGACCATCGGACCCGGCGGATCGAGGTCCTCGGCCTTCTGAACCTGGTTTTCCGCCGTCTGCACGAACCCGCCGAGCTTCGCGTCGAGGTCTTCCTGGTTCAGGCCAGGGGTCGTGAGCAGCGTGTTCAGGTCCTGGCCGAGTCGAGCAGACGCATTGCCGATCGTGCCTATCTTCGTCAGGTAGTTCGCGTAGCGATCGCGCTTGGCGTCGGTAGCGCAACCCTCGACCCAGACGACCAGCAGCACGACGATGAGGATCGCGAGTGCGATGAGTGCGATGAGGCGGAGCAGCGGGGTGACATTGCCCGGGGCGCGGAAGCGTGGACCGCGACCGCGGGGGCCGCGATCGCGTGGCGGACCAGGTCCTCGCGCCGCGGGCTCCTCCCACGACGGGGGGTCTTCCTCGTCGAAGAAGTCGAAATCGAGGCTGTCATCGTCGCGCGTGCCCATAAGCCGCCTCGTCACTCTAAACGAGGCACAGGAGCGCGCCGGGCTCGAGAGGGCTCATGCGTCGCGGCCGCAAAGCGGCCGCCTTTAGGGATCGTTGCGCGAAGTGGCGAGGAGTTCCAGGGACGGCGGCTAAGTGTGGCGCTACCGGTGTCGTCCGTCGCGATCGCCCCATCCACCCAGGAACTCGTTCTCGGCCGCTATCGCCCGATGCGCCCGCTCGGCAGCGGCGGTTCCGGCTCCGTCTGGCTCGCGCTCGACGAGCGAACCGGACTGGACGTCGCACTCAAGATCATCCCTCGGGAGGGAAAGGCAGCGGCCCGCGCGGAGCGTGAAGCGCTCGCGGCGCGCCGCCTCCGGCACGACCGCTGCGTAAGGGCCTATGACGTGGGACACGACGCCAGCCACGTCTACATCGCGTACGAGTACGTACCCGGCCGCACAGTTCGAGAGGCGCTGCGCACAGGTGCGCTGACGGATGCCGATGCAGTCGAAGTCGCCGCGCAGGTGCTCGATGCGCTCGCACACGCCCACCGAGCCGGGATCGTGCATAGAGATGTGAAGCCGTCGAACGTCCTCCTCGAGGATCGCGACGAGATCGCGGTACGGCTCCTCGACTTCGGCCTCGCGCAGTTCGACGGCGCGGACACGCTCACCGCCGTGGGTGACGTCCCCGGAACCCTTGCGTACATCGCACCCGAGAGACTTGCAGGCGCGGACGCTACTCCCGAAAGTGATGTGTGGTCCGTCGGCGTCCTGCTCTGGGAAGCACTTGCCGAGCGCCACCCGTTCTGGGGTATGCCGCTCCAGGAAGTAGCTCGTGCCATCCAGGCAGGAGCGCCTCCGCTCGTTTCGGAGCGCAAGCACCTCCCACGCAGGCTCACGGCGGCCGTCGACGGGGCGCTCGAGACGGATCCCGGAGCGCGGCCACGTGCTTCGGACCTCGCAACACAGCTACGAACCTCCCTTCGAACGTCTCCCGCCCGAGATACCCGCGCGCCACGCCAGAAGCCGGCTCCGTCATTCGACGCTCCGGCGTACATCGTGACACGACGGGTAGCCCCGATCGCCCTCGCCGTCGTCGCTGCAGCGCTCGGCGCCACGCTTCTGCCGTTCTGGCCGCCTGCGCTCGTCGTCGCCATCGCGCTCGGCGCCGGTCTTGCGACCTGGCTCGATCCCCGGCTTGGACTGACGGTCGCGCTCGCCGCACCGATCCTCCCGCTGGGGAACTATGCAGAAAGCGCAGCGCTCCTCTATGCAGCGCTCGCGCTCGCGTGGCTCGCGCTCTTCTGGCGTGACGCCCGCTGGGGACTGCTCTTCGTAAGTGGGCCGCTGCTTGCCGGCGCCGGCCTGCTCGCGCTGGTCCCTCTCGCAGTCCAGCTTGCCAGCGGCGCCGTAAGACGAGCCGCGCAGGCGGGGCTTGCTGTGCTCGCAGCTCTCTTCGTCGCCGGAGTCACGGGCGAGAGGCTCCCGATCGTGAACCGTCCGGCCGAGGCGCTCGGCATCGGGCCGCTCGATCCCGTCACCGACACCGCGCTCACCGTATGGGACGCATTGAGCGCCTACCCGGCGGCCCTCGGAGCCGTCGCGCTGGCGGCGGTAGCCGCGGCGATCCTCCCGTGGGTCCGACGACGGTCGCCATATGGCGTCGCCGCAATCGGGGTCGGGCTCACGGCAGCCGGAATCGCTGCGGGTGCCGGTGTTGCGAGTGCGTTCGTGCTTGTTCTCGTGTGGACAATCGCGGCCGCCGTTGCAGCCGGGTTACGCCGTCGCAGCTGACTCCGACCACGACACTGTAGGCACCGGAGCGACCACTACACTCGTCGCGGGTACTCGTCGCAATGCCTGTGCTGCGCAGCATCGAATCCAAGATCGAGGGCCTCTTCGAGGGGGTCTTCGGACGCGCGTTCCGAACGAGCGTCCAACCGATCGAGCTCGCGCGAAAGCTCGTAAAAGAGATGGACGCCCACCGCAACGTGTCCGTCTCGCAGGTCTACGTTCCCAACGAGTACACGATCTACCTCTCGCCCAACGACCGCAAGCAGTTCGCCGGCTACGAAGAATCG
>JAOUHF010000164.1 GCA_029865325.1 Thermoleophilia bacterium | reverse complement strand
GGTCTCCGAGTCGGGTCCGGCGGGCTATCAGATGAGCCAGTCCGCTGACTGCTCGGGCACGATCGCCCTCGGCCAGACGAAGACCTGCACCGTCACGAACGACGATCAGGCGGGGCAGCTCGTGGTGATCAAGCATGTGGTGAACGACAGCGGTGGCGGCGCTCTTGCGTCCGCCTGGACGATGAACGCCTCCGGCCCGACCCCGCTCTCCTTCGTGGGAGTCGAGTCGCCGGGAACGTCAAGCCAGGTGAGCGCCGGTGCGTACAAGGTCACCGAGTCCGGCGGCCCGGCTGGGTACGCCCTCAGCTACTCGGGCGACTGTGACGCGGATGGCGACGTGACGGTCCCGCTCGGTCAGACGCGGACCTGCACGCTCACCAATGACGATCAGCTTGGGACGCTGATCATCATCAAGCACGTCGTCAACGACAGCGGCGGCAACGCCATCGCATCGAGCTGGACGATGAACGCCGCCGGCCAGACCCCGCTCTCGTTCGCGGGCAAGGAGTCTCCGGGGACGTCCAGCACAGTTCAGGCCGGTGCGTACAACGTCACCGAGTCGGGCGGCCCAGCAGGCTACGCCCTCAGCTACTCGGGCGACTGCGACGAGGACGGCGACGTCTCCGTGGCTCTCGGCCAGACCCGGACCTGCACGCTCACGAACGACGACCTGCCGGCGACGCTCGTCGTCAAGAAGGTCGTCGTCAATGACAACGGCGGCACCAAGGTCGCGTCCGACTTCTCCTTCCAGGTGAACGGCGGCGAGGCGCAGTCCTTCGATGCCGACGGGCAAAACGACCTGATGGTCAACGCAGGCGTCTACGGCGTCGTCGAGCCGGCGGTCGCCGGGTATACGACGAGCTACTCGAACTGCTCGAACCTCGTTATCCCGCTCGGCGGATCTGCCACCTGCACGGTCACGAACAACGACGTGCCGCGCGGGCAGGGCTCGATCACCGTGTCGAAGTCGGCGAATCCGACCTCGATCAAGGAGCCGGGCGGTCCGGTCACCTTCTCGGTGACGATCACGAACACGTCGGTTGACGTAGACGTCGCGATCGAGAACGTCGTCGACGACAAGTTCGGCGACCTCGACGACTCCGGCGGCAACGGCTGCTTCGACGTGCCGATCAACCTGGCCCCGGGCGAGAAGGTGAACTGCACCTTCCAGAAGTCCATCACCGGAGTGGGCGGGACCTCGCACATCAACACGGTCACCGCGAGCGGCCACGACGAGAACGGCCACGCCTTGTCGGCTTCCGACGATGCGAGGGTCGACATCACGGAGCGGCTCATCGATCTCGTGATCGTCAAGGAGGCGAGCTCGCCGACGCCGCTCAACGGCATCGTCAACTACTCGCTGACCGTGACGAACAAGGGCCCGGATACGGCGACGAACGTCCAGCTCGCCGACCCAGCTCCCGTGGGGATCACGTACCTGACGGCAAACCCGTCGCAGGGCACGTGCAACCTGAGTCCGGCGCTCATCACCTGCAGCCTCGGCTCGATCGCCGCGGGCCAGACGGTGACGATTGCGATTACCGGCCGCGCGACGACGGTTGGGTCTCACACCAACACGGCGACCGTGACGGGCGGCGGCGGTCGTGAGACGAATCCGGCGGATAACGTCGACTCGGCCGTAACGGTCGTGCCCGCGCCGCTCAAGCCGCCGACGGTGAAGCCGACGCCTGAGCCTGCAGTCTGCCTCGCGCTGACCGTCTCGCCGAAGATGATCAAGGCCGACGGCAAGCCGGACAAGGTCACGGTCAAGGTGACGGCAGGCTCGAAGCGGGTGAAGGGCGTCAGGGTCGTCGTAAGGGGCACCGGCGTGAAGAAGTCGGCCAAGACCAACCGCAAGGGCGTCGCGGTGCTCAAGATCAACCCGAAGAAGCCGGGCCTGATCACGGTCACCGTTGTCGAGACCAACCAGAAGCTCTGCGGCCCGAAGCGAATAGGGGTCGTGGGGGTATTCCTCCCGCCGCTCACGGGCTAGCGGGGAGGGGGCGCTACGCGAAGGGTTGAGGGGCGGCTGCGGTCGCCCCTCAATTCTTGTAGCTCGATAGCTCGATGAGACGAGAGCCCCGAAACACGTTCCCCCCGTCCAGACATGTCGGGGGTCAGACCCGGGGTCAGACCCCGGGCATGTCCGTTGCAGAGGAGCGGACTGGCGTCACTCGAACGAGGAATTGCCCCTCCCTCTGGCGGGGGATACCCTGAGAATTGGCATGGAGACAGCGATTCCGATGAAGCGAGTGCTTGCGGCGGCCGCCGTGACGGTACTCGTGGTGGCGTGCGCGCTGTCGCTCGTCCCGCGGGCCGGAGCAGGCTCCTCGAGCGCCGCGGTCGTCGAAGTCGTGGGATCGGGAACGATCGAACGGCACGAGGTCTCGGTGCTGGCAGGACCGAAGGCAGGCGCCCAGCGGATCGCAGTGCTCAAACAATTCCGCCCGGACTTCCGCCCCCAATACGTTCTCGCGCTCGACGTCTTGAAGGCGAAGAAGACCGGGAAGCCGACGTGGTACCGGATCAGCGTCCCTGGGCGCCCCAACGGGCGGACCGGTTGGGTACGTGCAGCCGCACTCGAGATCCACCCGGTACACAAGCGCCTGATCGTCTATCGCGGAGCGCGGCGGTTCGAGTTCTGGGACGGGAACAAGCTCGTTCGCGCCGGAGACGTCGCGGTCGGCAAGCCGGGCGCCGAGACGCCCCTCGGTCTCTTCTACGTGACCTGGAAGTTCAACCCGTCGATCGATCCCGACTGGGCGATCCTTGGGGCCTATGCCTTCGAGACGAGCGCGTACTCGAAGCTCACCGACTGGCCCGGAGGGGGCATCGTCGGGATGCACGGGACCCCATGGCCGTCCCTCCTCGGGCAAGCAGTCTCGCACGGGTGCGTCCGGGTGCACAACGACAACATCGAGTTCCTGCGCAACCGCGTCCCGCTCGGAACGCCGGTCAAGATCGTCCGCTGACTGACGCAGGAGTTCCCCGCCGGTGTCGAAGGCGTGGCGGGTGAGCGTTGACGTGAGTCAACCGCGAGCAGCCACCGACTCTCGTCGCATGGGGAGTGTCGCGGAGCTCGTCGATCGGTTCTTCCCGCTGGGCTGGATCGGGTTCTATCTGCTGCTCCCAGTGAGCGGTTGGGC
>JAOUHF010000080.1 GCA_029865325.1 Thermoleophilia bacterium | reverse complement strand
GAGGGCGTCTCGCCCGGGTCGATGAGCCCCTTCGGGAGAACCCAGGTCCCTACACGCTTTCCCTGTGGGCGAACGGCGGCAAACCACCAACGTCCGCGCATTCGCCGCACCAGGACGACTCCTGCCGAGAACTCACGCCGCATCACGACTTTGTAACACCGGACTGCACGACTTCCCCAAGATCTAAGCGCGATCGACTCAAATCGGCTTGGCGAGAAGCCTGGGGAGTGCTATGGTGGGGCTGGCACTCGGACGGTCTGAGTGCCAGAATTGTCACAAACTCTGTATCAAGGGAGGTCTCTCGTATGGATTTGCAGCCATTGGGCGACCGCCTGATCGTCGAAGTCCTCGATGAAGAGGAAATGACGATCAGCGGCATCGTTCTGCCCGACACCGCGAAGGAGAAGCCGCAGCGCGGCAAGATTCTCGCCGTCGGCCCCGGCTCGCGTGACGAGGACGGGGAGTACATCAAGATGGACGTCGAGGTCGGTGACGAGGTCATCTTCTCCAAGTACGGCGGAACCGAGATCAAGATCGGCTCCGACGACGTTCTCATTCTCCGCGAGTCGGATGTACTCGCGAAGGTCGTAAACACAGGTAGCAAGGGTAAGCGGAAGCTTGCCGGCGCCGCCGCCTAGCTCGTTTCCCGCTGAGGAGGAGTAATTAGATGGCTCACAAGGAGCTCAAGTTCAACGAGGACGCACGCCGCTCGCTCGAGCGTGGCGTGAACATCCTCGCCGATGCGGTCAAGGTGACGCTCGGCCCGAAGGGACGCTACGTCGTCCTGGACAAGAAGTTCGGCGCACCGACGATCACCAACGACGGCGTCACGATCGCTCGTGAGATCGAGGTCGAGGACCCGTTCGAGAACCAGGGCGCGCAGCTCGTACGCGAGGTCGCGACCGCGACCAACGACGTTGCCGGTGACGGCACGACGACGGCGACGGTGCTCGCTCAGGCGATCGTCCGCGAGGGTCTCAAGAACGTAGCGGCAGGTGCGAACCCGATGGCGATCAAGCGCGGCATCGAGAAGTCGGTCGACGCCATCGTCGAGAACCTCAAGGAGCAGTCCACCGAGGTTTCGGGCAAGGAAGACATCGCCCGTGTCGCCACCATCTCCTCGCGCGAGCGTGAGATCGGTGACGTCATCGCGGACGCGATCGAGAAGGTCGGCAAGGACGGCGTTGTGAATGTCGAGGAGGGCCAGACCTTTGGCCTCGAGCTCGAGTTCACCGAGGGCATGCAGTTCGACAAGGGCTACCTGTCCCCGTACATGATCACGGACGCCGAGCGCATGGAGGCCGTGCTCGAGGAGCCGTACGTTCTCATCGCCAACCAGAAGATCGGTGCGGTGAAGGACATCCTTCCGGTGCTCGAGCAGGTCATTCAGGCCGGGCGGCCGTTGCTCATCGTCGCCGAGGACGTCGAGGGCGAGTCGCTTGCGACGATCGTCGTCAACAAGCTCCGCGGCACGTTCAGCGCCGTCGCCGTCAAGGCGCCGGGCTTCGGCGATCGCCGGAAGCGAATGCTGGAGGACATCGCCATTCTCACGGGCGGCGAGGTCATCACCGAGGAGTTGGGTCTCAAGCTCGAGAACACGAAGATCTCGCAGCTCGGTAAGGCCCGCAAGATCGTCATCGACAAGGACACGACAACGATCATCGATGGTGCAGGCGGTTCCGACGCGATCAAGGGCCGCATCAAGCAGCTGAAGTCCGAGATCGAGAACACCGACTCCGACTTCGACCGCGAGAAGCTCCAGGAGCGCCTCGCGAAGCTGTCCGGCGGTGTCGCGGTCGTCAAGGTCGGCGCAGCCACCGAGACCGAGATGAAAGAGAAGAAGCATCGTGTCGAGGACGCGCTGCAGGCCACGCGGGCAGCCCTCGAGGAGGGCATCGTCCCGGGCGGCGGCGTCGCGCTCATCAACGCCGGTGACGCGGTCAAGGCAACGCTCGATGCGCTCGTAGACGACGAGAAGACGGGTGCGCAGATCATCATCCGCGCGCTCGAGGAGCCGCTTCGCCAGCTCGCGTACAACGCGGGCCTCGAAGGCTCCGTCGTCATCGACAAGGTCCGCCACGCCAAGAAGGGCCAGGGCCTGAACGTCGAGTCGGGCGAGATCGAGGACTTGGTCAAGTCCGGGATCATCGATCCGACCATGGTCACGCGCTCGGCGCTACAGAACGCAGCGTCGATCGCGAAGAACATCCTCACGACCGAAGCAGTGGTCGCTGAGATGCCCGAGAAGCAGCCCGCAATGCCTGCAGGTATGCCCGGCGGCGGGATGGACTTCTAGGAAATCGTGGGGGGAAACGATGTTTCCCCCCACGAGCTCCCCTTCCTGGGGCTCTGCACCGACAGCCGCTCTTGACCTGCGGGCGAGTAAATCGCCCTCCGGTTCTCGAGCGAGGTGCACCTAGAACGACGAAGGGCCGGCATTGCCGGCCCTTCAACGTCAGTGGGGCATCGTTCGCGACTACTCGCCGAACGGGGTCCAGAACACGTGCGTGACGCGATGCCCGCCGTTCGCAGCAGCGTCCACGTAGACGTCGCCGTTCGCCCGGCTGGCCTGCGAGAACGGGGGTGCGTTCTCGAGGCCGTTCTGGCACTTCTTGCCCTTGCACCCCGTACCGCCGCCGCTCGAGCCGTCGAGATGTGAGTAAATCGTGACGAGCTGCTCGAAGTCGTGCGGGTTCGGATGCTCGTTCGACGGCGGGCCGGAAGGATTGCTCGTGTAGTCCATGCACGACCCGAGATTTGGGTTGTTGAAGTTCACGTCCTGGTGATCGAGCCCGAAGTCGTGGGCTATCTCCTGGCACATGACGAGCCGTCGCCAGGCCGGGGTGTTGTACGGCGCTTGGTTGAAATACGTGTCGTTCACTTTTGTGATCGCCTGGCTGATGTGGCTCCTGCCGCTGAGCCAGATCTGTGCGATGCCGAGCCAGCCGGTGCTTCCGTACGACGCGTTGCACGCCTCGATCCGGCCGGCCGTAGGACTGCAGCTGACGGGATCCTTGTTGCTCGCGACCCTCGCTAACGTGACAACGCTCGATTGGCTCCAATCGTCAATCGCCCCGTTCAAGTACGAATCCCAGCTCGAGTCGACGTTGTCGCCGACGCTAAGTTGCAACGGGTTCGTCGCGCGCGACCAGTGGTAACTCCTCCAGGAATGGCTGGCCAGCGCGGTGCCGACGAGGGCAGCCGATGCAGCGATTACACCTACGAGAACCAGCACTTTCCCCACACGAGCCTCCTTGTCGCGGAACTGACGAAGTGTGACTGACTCCTCGGCGAAGTCAATGCTTCGGGCCCGAAGGGCCACAGGAGCACTCGCGGGCTCGTTAGTAGCGGACGTTTGCGGCCGGAGGGCGATTCATTCGCCCGGGAGGCCAGGCGCGGCTGGCGTGTGAGCTGCGAAGAGGAAGGGGGGCTGATGGGGGGAAACATCGTTTCCCCCCATCAATAAGAAGAGCGGCCGCTGGGTACGGCCGCTCAAGGGGGAAGAACTGGGGAGGATTGGGTAGTCAGGTTTTCGTCAGAACCACCACTTGCCTCGTCCCCCGTTTGGGGGGAATCCAAGAAGGCGCGGTTCTACGGAGCGACGGGAAATCGGGAGTCGTGGCGAATCGAGTCGAACGCCTCGTCGCTCGCCGCGTGCTCGCGCAGCGAGTCGCGCTGAGAGACCGCTCGCTCGAGATGATCGAGCGCGGCGCCAGGCTGGCCGGCGAGCGCCTCCCAACCTGCAAGGCGGTAGAGGATTGCAGGGTGATCGGGATGGATCTCCAGCCCTTGCTTCAGTTCCGCAATGGCGCTCACGTAGTGACCATCGGCGCCGAGGGCCTTGGCGACGTAGATCGGCTCCCACGGCCCAGGTGTATACGGCCTACCGGGTCCTGCCCCGACCGCGACCACAGTTGTTCCGGGTTCCGCTGCCACGGCTGATCGCTCGACTGCCGGATCGCGGATGAACACAATCGTCCCTGCGGGCGCGTCGGTGACGTCGTCGTCGAGAGTGAACGTCGCTCGGCCGCTGACGACGAGGTAGGCCTCCTCATGCTGACGCACTTCCTCGGTGTGGAGCTCGACGATGTCCTGCCCGGCGTCGGCGGCAATGTACGCGTTGATCCCGAATGCTTCGATACCGAAGTAGCGCCGCACGGGAGCCCACTGGAGCGACCCGGGGCCTGCGATCGTCTCTATCTCGGAAAGCTTCGCCTTGTTCCAGCTCTTCATGTTCCTCCTAGTCATCAGCCCGTAGAGGTCGGTTCTAGAAGCCGTACCGCTCTTCCTTGAACGGATCGGCTTCGTTGTGATACCCGTAGCGCTCCCAGAAGCCGGGGCGGTCTTCGGCGGTGAGCTCGATCCCACGCAACCACTTCGCGCTCTTCCAGAAGTATTTCCCGGGGATCACCAGGCGAAGTGGCCCGCCGTGCTCGGGCGTCAATGGTGCGCCGTCCGCGTGGGTCGCGAGCAGCGAGAGCGGGTCGCGCAGGTACGCGATCGGCACATTCGCCGAGTAGCCCTCCTCTGCGTGCGCGACGACGAAGTGCGCAGACGGGAGCGGCTTCACGAGCTCCTCGAGCGCACTCCAATGGACGCCCTCGAATGTGACATCGAAGCGGCTCCAGCGCGTGACGCAGTGGATGTCCTGCGTATGGGTCGTCCTGGGGAGGCGGTTGATCTCGGCCCAGCTCAGCTGCAAGGGATTCTCCACCTCGCCGGACACGGCAAAGTCCCACGTGGCGAGATCAGTTGGCGGAATCGAGCCGGCATGGAGAACAGGCCACTTCTCGGTCAGGTATTGACCGGGCGGCAGTCGCGCCGGGTCGTAGCCGGCCTCGGCGGCCTTCCTTTCCGCTCTACCCCTGAACATGACTCCTACACTAGTCCCGATGGCGGTCACTGCCTTACGGGTCGCTCGCCGCCCTCGGGACTTCGTTGGCGTGCGCGGACCGGACGCTGCGACGTATCTCCAGGCGATGGTCTCGAACGACGTCGAGGCACTCGGTCTCGGCGATGCCTGCGAGGCTCTGCTGCTCACCTCGAAGGCGCGCGTTATTGCCCCGCTGATGGTCCTGCGGCGCGGAGTCGAGGACTTCCTCCTGCTCACGGAGCCAGGCCTCGGCGAGCGCGTGAGGTCGGTGCTCTTGCGCTCGCGGTTCGCGGCGAAGGCCGACATCGAGGTGGAAGCCCACGACTCGGTTGTCGTCCTCGGCGTGGCGGACGGGATCCCGACGGCTGACTACGGTGTTGCCGCCGTCGAGATGCTCGACAGCGATCATGAGCCGACGATCGGTGACGACGAGCTCGAACTCCTCCGGATCAAGGCGGGAACTCCGCGATGGGGTCGCGAGATCGACGACAGGATCCTTCCGGCGGAGGCAGGCCTCGACGCGCGGGCCATCGACTTCGGGAAGGGGTGCTACCCGGGACAGGAGCCGATCGCGCGGCAGCACTACCGAGGTCGCGTGAACCGCACTCTCCGTGCCCTTTCCATCGAAGGCCTCGGTCTGCCTGAGTACGACGCCGAGTTGACACACGAGGGGAAGGTGGTCGGCAGGGTCACGAGTGCGGCACTGACTGACCGGGCGATCGTTGCACTCGCCTATGTCCGCGCCGAGGTCCCGCGAGATGTCACTCTCAGTGTCCGGGGTCGCGGCGCGACGCAGCTAGACTTGCCGTCCCCGCGCCCGTAGCTCAGGGGATAGAGCGCTGCCCTGCGGAGGCAGAGGCCGCAAGTTCGAATCTTGCCGGGCGCACTCTTCGCTGACTGCTAGCAGGGTTTCCCGATCGTGGTCACGACGTCCGCTGCGAGCTCATCGGGGATCGGGATCGTCAGGTTGTACTGCTCGATCCTCCACTTCCCGTCGTTGAGCTGCAGTACCCCGGTACCGCGGCACTGCCCATAGAACTCGTTCGCGACCGTCTCGTCGAACCATGCGGTCTGCCCGTCCGCCGCGATCTCGACTGAGCGGTCCGAGGAGATGTACGTCCAACCCTTACCCCGTGAGAAGTACGAATGGACGAAGCTCCTGAAATCGTCTCCGGCCCACCGCTCTCCCGGCGCAGTACCCAGGAATACGGCGTTCGGACTCAACGCCGCGAAGTACCGCACCTCGTCGGTCGCCGCAGCCGCGGCATGGAAGGCGTCGAGGACAGCCTCGACGGCTGCATCGGGGGTTGTCTCCGGCACGGCGTCTCCCTAGCTCGCGGCTGATCGATAGCCGGTCGAGGCGGGCCCTGCCAAGCGGGCGCTCATGACGGTCTCGGCTGCCTCTGCGCTCTGCGGATGTCCTGTCACCGCGGCCAGGAAATCGTCTCGATCCAATGCGTACAGGACGACATCGGTACGCGCGGTCACCGTTGCCGTTCGCGCCACATCTCGGAGGAGCGCGATCTCACCGAAATAGCCGCCGGCCGCGAGCTCGGAGATCGTCCTCCCATCTTGGGAGACGTCAATCTCCCCCTCGGCCACGATGTAGAAGCGGTCTCCCGCGTCTCCCTCCCGGACGATCACGGTGCCGGACTCGACTCGCAGTGGGACGAGCCGCGCCGCGACGTGCTCGAGCGATCCACCCGGCAATGGTGCGAAGATCGGAACCGATGCCAGGATCCTGAGCTCCTCGGGGTCGGGAGCGGCAGCGGCCGCGTCGATACGAGCGACCTTGGCTCCGAGCAGCACGACGAGAAGCGGAAGGAATGCACCCGCCGCGATCAGAGCATTCTCGATGCCGAGCCATGCGATGAGTACGGGCACGAGCGCCGCGCCTATTCCGATCGACGCGAGCCAAAGCATCTGGATGACTCCGAAGACGCGCGCGAGGACGTCATCCGGGACGGCGCGCTGCACCAGTGTGAGCCCGGCGACGTCGACGAGAGAGCTTCCGATACCCATGATTGCGAGCACGATCACGACCACGACGAGTTCCTGCACGATGCCGATCGCAATCAGCGGAAGCCCGATGAGGACGACACCCGCAAGGAACGCCGGGCTCAGCCGGCGGACGCCGGTCAGCGAGAGAGCACCGACCGCTCCGATGAACGCCCCGACCCCCATCGCGGCGTTGAGATAGCCGACTCCACCCTCTCCCAGGTCGAGCAACTCGATCGCCGCCACGACGATGAAGACGTTGACGGCGCCGAAGACTGCGGTCTGTGCTGTCAGCAGCACCATCATCACGCGCAGCGCGGGGTTTTGTCCCAGGATCGTGAACCCTGCGAACCTCTCTGCGGCGATGGTCGATGCGTCCAGCTCTCGTCGCGGTTGCTCCGCCCGCTCGACGTTGATGAGGAGGAGGAAGAGCGCCGACGCGACGATCAGCAACGCCGTGATCGTGAACACAACGCCTGTGCTCGCGACTGCGAGCAGAATGCCGGCGAGAGCTGGGCCGGCGAACACCGCGATGCTCTCCACGCCGCTCGCGACCGCATTCGCCGCCGTGAGCTCCGCTGGACCACGAGCAAGGCTTGGTGTCAGGGCAGCTTGCGCCGAGCGGAAGGGCGTCGTGGCAATAGTGGCGGCGATCGAGAGTCCGTAGATGACCCAGGGGTCGGCGTCCAAGAACACGCCGAGCGCCGCTGCGCCGACGAGCACAATGCGGGCTGCGTTCGTGAACAGCAGGACGCGCTCGCGGGGGTACCGGTCTCCGAGCATGCCTGCGAAGGGGGCGATCAGCGCAGCTGGGACGAGTCGGGCGAGGAAGATGAGCCCGACCGCCTTCTCTCCGCCGATGCCGTACGCGTAGACCGAGACGGCGATGAGGAAGGCGTAGTGGCCGATTATCGAGGCCGTCCAGGCGAGCTCCAGCCACCGGAGATTCGCGTTGCGCCCGACCGCGGCGAAGGCGGCCATCGACTCCCGGAAACGCCCTCCGACTCCAATCACGTCGGAGAGCATCTCACCCGGACTTGCCGAATGAAAGAGTTACAGGGAAGATTTCGACTCATTGCGGGGTCTAGTTGGTCAGAACCCGCGCGTTGAGCGCCCGAGAAGGAGGAGAGTGCATGTCGGACGAGATCCGCCCAGAGGACGAGGTCGAGGCTCACGGGCCATACGCAGAAGGCCCAACCGCTGAGGGTCCTTTCGCCGAGGGGCCAACAGCAGAGGCGACGAGTGACGAGGAGCCGGACGTCGAGGCTCACGGGCCAGTGGGTATGGGCCCCGTCGGAATGGGCCCGACCGCAGAAGGTCCCACAGCTGAGGGGCCGACGGCCGAGTAACACTCCGCGGCAAGGTATTTTCGAGGCTCGGGCGGTTCGCCGCCCGAGCCTTTTCTATGCGCCAAGCGTGCCGGCGAGGTCGTTCAGGAGCTTGATGCCTGAGGCGCGCTTCTCATCCTCCAGCGCGTCGACGACCGCGGCCAGGCGTGCCACGACCTCGAGGTCACCCTCGCTCTGAAGAAGAACCGTGTTTGCCTTCCTCGCCTTGAGCAACAGATCGACGGCGATCGAGGCCTGATTGGCGAACAGCCCGAGCAGTTCCATCTCCTGCAGGCTGAAGAGGGACTGCTCCGGACGGTCGAGAACCGACAGCACCCCGAGCGCGCGTTCCTCATGCATCAGGGGCGCGGCCATGAGGCCGCTTGGGACATAACCCGAATCCTCCGCGACGTCCTTGGCGAAGCGTGGGTCCTGCTGGACGTCCTCGATGACAAGCGGCGTTTGCGTGGCGAGGACCCAGCCGGCGATTCCCTTTCCAGCGGGGAAGCGCGTACCCAGAAGCGTGTCCTCACCCTCGCCGACGACCGCCTCGAAGACGAGCTCCTCGGTTGCCTCGTCGAGGAGGAGAATCGAGGATGCCTTGGCACCGAAGATCGAGCGTGCCACCTCGACGATCGCGGCGAGCAAGGCTCGGAACGACTCCTCGGATCCACCGACGCCCGCGGCGACGGCGGCTCGAAGGTCGGGCTTCTCCGTCATTTCCCACCCCCTACGTTCGTCGCGGTCAGGTAGAGGACGCTCTTCAGCTGGAAGGGCGTCAGCTCGGGATGCTTCGCGAGGATCAAAGCGCAGATCGCACTGAGATGCGGCGTGGCGAAGCTGTTTCCGGAAACCTTGAGCGAGCGCCCGCCGAGCCAGGGAACTTCGACATTGACTCCGCGGCCGAAGAACTCGACCGGCGGGTTCGGGTTGGCAAAGAACGCCAGCGAGTCATCCTCCTCGTGGCTACCGACGGAGATGACCGACGAGAAGCGCCATGGATAGCTCTCGACGGGCATGTTGTGCGCCGACGCCACCAGCACGGTGCGCTTGAAATAGGCGTTGTCAGCGAGTTCGTGCAGGACGCTCGCGAATGGTTTCTTGGTCGTCGAAAGGCTCATGTTGATCACGTCGAAGCCCTGCTCGACCGCGTAGCGGAGGCCGCCCAGAAGGATGGAGCCGCTGCCGGTGAACGTCGACCCGAGGACCCTCACGCTCGAAATGCTGCACTCGGGTGCGAGCGTCCGGACGATGCCGGCGCAGGCGGTTCCGTGTCCCGAGACGTCGCCCTCCGTGTCTTCCTCGGCGATGACTTCCTCGTTCTCGCCGATCGAGATCACGACGGCGCTCTCGAGGTCGCCGACCCGCGGGTGTCCGGCCTCGACTCCCGAGTCCAGGATGCAGACACGTGCCCCCTTGCCGGTGGAGCCTCCCAGCGCCCACTCGCGGGTGACTCGCTCCGGCCAGTCGCCGGGGAGAGCGATGCGGTCGACCGCGTCCTTGGGCAGGCTCCATGCGGGAAGCGCAGCCTGACCCGCATCCCAGCCGTGAGCGCTGACGTCCTGCACGGAGCTGGACTCTACGGGGTCGGACCCCTGGGGTCTGACCCCACGCTCAGCTGTCAGCGAGACGAACGCGGATCTCGTCGACGATGCGACGGTCGGCCTCGTAGCCCTCGAGCGCAAGCGCATTTTCGAGGTCGGCGATCAGCGCCTCGCGAAACGCGAGATCCGCCTCGGCGCGCGCGATGATCTCGTCGAACGTGCGGCGGGCATAGGGCAACTCCTGCGCGGCCCGCACCCAGGCGGTGGGAGCGGGGCGCAGAAGCCGGAGGAGATCTCCAAGCCGCTCTTCTTCGTAGGACCGCGTCATCTACTCACTAGACCCCGCCGCAGCCTCGTTTCTTCCCTGTGCTGTGAGCTAGACCGGAATCCGGCTAGCGCCGAGCCCCGGTCGCTGGCTGATGCTGGGGGAACCTCCCTGTTCCCCCCAGACCCCCTCCACTGGTCCGCGTCGCGGACAAGGCGCTTCGCGCCTTCCCTGAAGGCGTCCGCTTCGCGGCCGCGGTGTTTGCGATTGCATCAGTTGTTCGCCTCCAGCTCGTTTCGAAGCTTCACGAGGCAGCGGGCGATTCGGCTGGCGATCGTGCCGGCCGGAATGTCGAGCTCGTCCGCAATCGTCCGGTAGCTCTGATCTTGAGCGAAGAAGCGGTCGAGGATGTCCTGGCATGCCCCGGAGAGCCCTGCGACCGCCTCACGAACCGCGAATGCCTCCTCGATCTCCTCCATGTCTGCGCTTCCCTCGTCGGACATGACCTCCTCGACCGGTTGCTCTCGACTGCTACCGGAGATTGCGTCGAGGCACCGGCGGCGCGTGAGCTGCGCGAGCCATGGCTTGAGCGCCGAGCCGTCGCGCAGCGTCTCCAGGCGCATGAAAGCTCGGGTGAAGACGTCCTGGAACACGTCCTCGGCGTCCTCGTCGCTGAGCCTGAAGCCGCGAATGCAGATCGCGTAGACGTAGCGCGAGTACCGCTCGACGAGCTCGTTCCACGCATCGGAGTCGCCGATTCGGCAACGCTGGACGAGGTCGGCGTCGGAAAGCGTCGACAGCGTGCTCATGGGCATCTGCTCAACGGATCGGTTCGAGCAGTCGGTCGGCAGCGTCGCACGCAGCTTGCTCGCTCGCGCGGGCTCGGGCGAGGCGCGGGTCGTCCGGGCGCACGCCGAGATTGACTTGGACGAGGTGCGCGGCAGCCCGCGCCCCTCCCGCTGCGAGCGCGGCAGCGGCCGACGCATCGCCGCGATACGTCTCCTCACCGCGCTCTCCGGCGAGCGCGGCGAGCGCTGCTGCGTCCGCGCCCAGCTCCGCGATCTCGAGCGGAACCGCGGCTGCGTCCTCGAGCTTTTGTTCAAGCTGGAAGTCGCGGCGCGCATCGCGCTCCTCTTCGCTCTGTGCGTCATGCAGCGCGGAGAGCGCGTCCTCCCAGACCTTGCCGTCGGTCTGAGCGAGCACGATTGCCCGCTCGCAGATTGCCCGGGCCTGCGCGACAACTCCTCCCGCGTCCTCCCAGGAGTCGCGAGAGCAGTGCGCGACCATGCCGGCGAGGCTCGCAGAAAAGGCGATGCTGAGCGCAGCCGCAGATCCGCCTCCGGGAGCGCTCCCGTCAGCCGAGAGCCGCTCGAGAAGCTCACCGAGCCGCAGGTCGAGGTAGTTGTCGCTATTCAGAGCAGAACGAGTTTACGGCGGAGCGCCGGGGCGCTCATACACTTCGCACCCGTGCC
>JAOUHF010000163.1 GCA_029865325.1 Thermoleophilia bacterium | reverse complement strand
TTCGCAGAGCCGACTGCCGTTTCACTCGGACTGCTCGCACGGCGGAGCAGCGTCATTGGAGCGATTCCCCTTGGCGATGCCGGCGACGGAGCGGGGACGTGGCAAATCAGGGATGCGCGCTCGTCGATGTCGAACGCCGGAGGAACGTTCGTCCTTCCCTCTACGATTGACGTCCCTGGGACCCTTTCGTACGAAGTGATCGTGCCCGCGGGTGCGAGACTCGGCGATCTCACGGGCTATATCGAGCTGCGCCGTGGTCCTGATCTCCGGCGAGTCCCGTACTGGGGGCGCGTGTCGGTTGCTGCACTCCAGCGTCACGCGACGGTCGCGCTCACACGGCCCGGCACCTACAGCGGCTCGACCGCGGGCCGCCCGGCTCTCGTCTCCCGCTATCGCTACCCGGAGGATCCGCGCGGAATAGGCGTCACGACCGTCCTGCGCGGTCCGGAGCGGGTGTACCGCGTCCGGCTCACGAAGCGCGTTGCGAACTTCGGTGTCGTCATCACGCGGCGCGGCGTTGGAAGCCGAGTTCAGCCGCGTGTCGTCGCACAGCTCGACGAGAACCGCCTGACCGGATACGCCGGCCTGCCCGTTGCACACAACCCTTATCTCGAGGAATTTCGCGCCCCGGTGCTCGCCGCAGGTGCACTGAGCCCCCTTCCCGGGGAGTATGCAGTTGTCTTCGACAGCGCGTCTCGTGCAGGGGCAGGGTCGTTCACGTTCCGCTACTGGGTGAACGACGTCACTCCGCCGACCGTGCGAGTGCGCTCTCGTACCGTCGTTTCCGGTCGTCCCGTGGTCGTTGCTGCCAGCGACTCGGGTTCGGGCGTGTTTCCCGACTCGATCGTCGCGACGATCGACGGTGACCACACACGCGCTACGTTCCGACGTGGCGTGATCGTACTCTCGACGACCGGCTTCGCGCCCGGCACGCATCGACTCCGACTTCGAGTCTCCGACTACCAGGAGTCGAAGAACACCGAGAACGTCGCGCGCATCCTCCCCAACACGCGCACACTGACGACGACCATTCGTATCCGCTAGCGACCAGGCTCCGGCCGCTACGTCTTTCGGTCGCGCTCCTCGATGGTGGGCAGTGCGTCGAGGTCTCGCTGGACGGAGCGGATGAACTCGTCGCTCTCGTCCTCCGGCGTGATCACGCGGAGTTGCTTCTTGCGGCGTTGGCGATCGCGATCCCTGCGAGCCGACGCTCCGAAGCGGCGCTCGAGACGTGGGCGCTCGACGGCAACCGCAAGTGCGGCCGCGAGGACGAGCAACACGAGCCACGGCCAGCTCATGGGTCGAAGTGTATCGCCATGCGCGTGCTTCTCCGTCACCCGGCAGCGCGAAATACCTGCATTGGAAGGTTCGCGAGCGGAACGCCGCGTTCAGCCGTGACAAGCCAGGTGTCCTGCATGTAGAGGCAGTCCTGGCCGCTCGCTGCGATCGCGTGGGGATGCATCGAGAACACCATGTTCTCGGCGAGCTCCGTCTCGACGCCATCCCCGATCTTCGGGAACTCGATCATCGTCATCCCGATCGAGTGGCCTGTCACGTGACCGAGGTGATACCCGCGCTCGCTGAATCCAGCCGACACTGCACGATGCACGTCGTGGCAGCTCGCGCCAGGGCGCATGACGGTACGTGCCGCTTCGAAGTACTCGAGATACGCGTCGACCATCCGCTCCGTGTCCTTCGACAGCGTTGCGTTCGGCGCGGCAATCGCGCGTGAGACCTCGACCCAGTGCATGCCCGGCCCCGCAACCTCGAGCGAAGGAAGGAGAAATTCGCCGAGGACCTCCTCGCGTCGCGCGATCTTGAACTCGGGGCCTGCGAACGCGTCGGTTCCCGTGAGCACCATGTTCATCGTCAGGCGGCCACAACCCTCGGCTACGAACCATTCCTCGGCGGCTGCCATCACCTCAGCCGCTGTCTTCCCCGGCGCGTAAGCACCCAGAAATACCTCGAATCCCCGCTCGTTGATCCGCACGGATTCGCGTACCGACTCGAGTTCGGCCTCGCTCTTCACCGCCCGAGCGATGTCGAACTCGACGTCGAAGGGGACGAGCTCGAGCCCGTCTAGGGCGCGGTAGTCGCGCACGGTCATGATGTAGTCGAGACCGAAGACGCCGATTCGTCGCCACCTCGCAGCGCGTGCGCGATCGGCGATCTCCTCACCCGGCCGGGCGTGGAAGACCTGCTCGATCTCCGAAGTGCCGTGTTCCCCAACGTAGCGAGCCTCGGTCGGGAACACGATGCACGGTTCACCGTCGGACGGAACGACGACGTAGGCATAGCGATGGACGATCTGAAAGCCCGAGAGGTACGTGACCGCCCCCTCGAAGCCCGAGTACTCGCTTCCCGAGACGATGAGCGCATCGAGGTCGTTCGCGGCCATCGCGGCTCGCACGTTCGCGTACCGCCGCTCGAGCTCGGCGCTCAGCTGAGTTCCCACGATTCCTCCAGTCCTTTGACAAGTGCGGTGACCGCGTCGTTCAGCGGAGTCGGGACGCCCAGCTCGCGGCCGAAGCGCCCGATGCCGCCGTTCAGGAAGTCGATCTCGGTGAGCCGTCGAGCCTCGACGTCCTGGAGCATGCTCGCCTTGTGGTCGTACGCGACGTCGGGACGCGCGGCATGATCGATCAGCTCCTCCGGATCGGCGTCGAGTGTGATCCCCTGTGCCGCGGCAACCGCTTTGCCCTCGGCCACGAGCGAGCTGACGAGCGCTCGCAGATCCGGGCGCTCGCAGACGCGTCCGTGCGTAAGCCCGGTCAGCGCTCCGACGGGATTCGTCGAGGCGTTGAAGATGACTTTGCGCCACTGGGCTGGCCGCGCGTCCGCAACCGCGGTCGTCGGCATGCCTCCACGCGTGCAGGCATCGGCGAGCCGCTCGATCTCGTCGGCCTGCGCAGGGCTCGGCTCGAACGGACCGAAGGTCGTGTCGCCTTTCACGTCCCATTGGACGACACCCGGCTCGAGAATCTTCCCCGCGGGGAACGTCGTCCCACGGATCACGCGCGACACGTGCCGCGCGATGACCTCCTCGTTGCCGACACCGTTCTGCACCGAGGCGACGGCGCCGGACGCGAATGCGTGCGCGGTCGCCGCGATCGCACCCTCGGTGTGCATCGCCTTCGTCGCGACGATTCCGAAGTCGCACGGGGGCA
>JAOUHF010000079.1 GCA_029865325.1 Thermoleophilia bacterium | reverse complement strand
CAGCAGCCCCTCGGTTCGATAGCCCACCCCGCGCTTGCCGAACCTGCCGAACGCGGAGAGATCGCGCCGAATCTGGGTCGCGTTGATGTTCGTGTACTCCGAGATCTCCTGGGAGGAGATCCGCTCCTTACCCATCTTCCTCGCTTGCGTCAGAACCTGGAGGTACCTGCTCAGACGGGCCGCGACACCAACGGTCAAGCGTTCGGGCACGTGCTCCCCCTGTCGATGTTTTGTGACAAATCGTCACGATTCTGCCAGCGTCCCCCGGACCGCTGTCGTGGGAACCGTCAGATCAGCGGGAAAGCCGCCGTCGCAACCCCTCCGCGTCGACGAAGTAGGTGAAGGCGCGTTCTCCGTCGATCTCGACCACGGGCAGGTGCTCTCGGTACCGGCCTTCGAGCTCCGGCTTGCCCCCGATGTCGACGAGCTCGAGGTCGAACTCGAGCTCGTTCTGGACCTCGCGGACGACCTCGAGCGCACGCACGCACAGGTGGCAGTCAGCAGCGTGATACAGCGTGACGAGCGCTACGGGTAGAGACCTCTCGTCGTCGTCGCCTCTGCGACCCGCTGCACCGCCAGCCCGTACGAGGCCATGCGCAGGCTGATCTCGCGACTGTCGCGAGTGTGCCAGGCCTCCTCGAAAGCGCGCGCGACGATGTCGCGGAGCTTCGCGTTCACCTCGTCCTCGCTCCAGAAGTACTCCTGCAGACCCTGCACCCACTCGAAATAGGAGACGACCACGCCGCCCGCGTTCGCCAGGACATCGGGGAGAACGAGGACTCCGCGATCCTCGAGAATCGCGTCAGCCGTCGGCGTGACGGGTCCGTTCGCTCCTTCGCAGATAACGGTCGCCTTCACGCGATCGGCGTTCTCCTCCGTCACGACCTGCTCGAGCGCACAGGGCGCGAAGATGTCGCAGGGAAGCTCGACGAGCTCGTCGTTCGTCACCTCCTCGGCATTCGCGAGGCCGGCGAGCGTCCCGTACTCCTGCTTGTGCGCAAGCGCAGACGGAACATCCAAGCCGTCTGCGTTGTAGACGCCGCCACCCGAGTCCGAAACCGCGACGATCTTGGTGTTCTCGAGGTCGAGCAGTCGTGCGAGGTTCGCTCCGACGTTGCCGAATCCCTGGATCGCCACCGAGTACTCGTCCAGGCTGCGTCCCTGCTTCATCGCGAGCCCCTGTATGCAGTAGAGCGAGCCACGCGCGGTTGCTTCTATGCGACCCAGCGACCCTCCGACGGAGAGCGGCTTGCCGGTCACGACGCCCAGCACGGAGTGGCCCTTGTTCATCGAGTACGTGTCGAAGATCCACGCCATCACGCGGCCGTCCGTCCCGACGTCGGGCGCGGGGATGTCCCGCTCGGGGCCGATGTCGTCAATGATCTCGCTCGTATAGCGCCGCGTCATCCGCTCCAGCTCGTTCAGTGAGAGCGTTTTCGGATTGCAGACGACGCCGCCCTTGGCGCCGCCGAACGGCAGTCCCATGAGTGCGCACTTCCAAGTCATCCACATCGAGAGCGACTTGACCTCGTCGAGTGTCACGTCCGGGTGGTAACGGATACCGCCCTTGGAAGGACCGCGCGCGATGTTGTGGGTCACGCGAAAGCCCTGGAAGACACCGGTCGAGCCGTCGTCCATCGAAATAGGGATCGAGACCTCGACCGACTTCTTGCACCCGGACAGAACGCGGATCAGGTTTGGATCGAGGGCGAAGACCTCGCCCACTCGGCGGAGCTGCGCCTTCGCCAGCTCGAACGGGTTCTCGCGGAGATGGGACTCCGCCTCGGCAGTTGACATGGAGCTACGCCTCCTGGCTCGTCTAGACGGTGGCGAGTATATGCCCGCCTAGCGGACGCGATACTCAACCGTCTCCGCCTGCCTACGTGTCCCGTCGCCGGGCCACGCGACCACGCGAACGACGTACCTCACGGCCCGCAGCCGATCGCCGCTCGGCCCCCTGCCGGTCAGACCGAATGTGTATCTGCCGGGCAGGAGCTCTCGCCGCCGTGCGAGCAGGCCGATGAGAGATGTCCCGCGCCAGAGCTGGACTTCGAGGCGGTCGACCGCCCGGACCTGGGGGTCAGGCGTCGCCGTCACCGCGCCCAAGACGAGAGCGAGAACCGCGGGTGTCGCGTCCGACACCCGCTTGTCCGTGGGCACGATCGTGACGCGCGAGATGAGATCTACGGCCGCCGGTACCGCGACGGCCCAAGGGACGTGTGCTTCAGGGGAGTCACCCGCTCGCAGAACGAGCTCTCCCGTCGCAATCCCAGCCGCGCCCGAGAGGTTGAAGGTGTCCGCGCGAACGACGACCTCGGCGCTTGCCCCCGGCCGCAGTCGGACACGCTCCGGGTCGACCGTGATCTCGACGCCCTTCGGCGCCAGCGACGCGTTCCCGATCGAGATCACAAGGCGGCGGGTCGAGACGTTGCGGACGCGGACGATTCGCTCGATGTCGGAGGAGCCGCCTGTTGTCGTACCGAACGAGAGGACCGCGGGGTCGGCGAAAACCTCCAGCTGCACCGCTCCACGAAGGTCGACGAGACCGGCGCCCGAAGCCGTTAGATCGAGGTCGGACCTCTGCGCCGAGCCGACGAGGAGGCCATGCAGGCCGACGGCACTGATGTTTGGTCGGCCCTCGGCGAGGATCGCCGCGACCCCAGCCGTCACCGCTGCCGCCGCACTCGTCCCTGAGACCGTCCCGAAGCGGATCTCTCCCTCATCTCCTCGGCCTGGCTCGGATGTGGGGACAGACACTCCCGGCGCGGCGACATCGGGCTTGACTCCACCATAGAGCGCGAGCCCGCGCGACGAGAAGGAGGCGACCGAGCCTCCACCTTCGCGCTCGGCGATGTCGACTCCACCGATCGCGACCGTCACCGGAATGCCCGCCGCAACCAGAGTCCGGATCTCGCGGACCAGGCCATCGGCGAGACCAACAACGGGGACTCCGGCGGGAACGTCGAGGCTGAATGCACCGGCCGGCAGCGGACCGTCGACGAGAACCGCGAGGGCACCGGCGGACGTCGTCTCCTCGACGGTGTCGTCCGAGAGCACACCTCGCGGAAGCAGCACAGCTCGCCCCGCGACACTGCTGACGCCGTCGGTCGAGAAGAGCCCGGTGATTCCGTTGCGCGCGGTAGCACGGTTCACGAGGACGACGTCGGCGGTCACCGTGTCCGACGGGGCTCCACCGAGCGGGACCGTGTCCTCGAACAGAACCCGGAGGCCGGCGCGAACATGAACCCGGACCGTCGGCGCTGCCAGGCGTCCGTCAGCCGCTGCAACGGTGACGGCCGAAGCCGCGCCGCCGGGGCCGGCGATGCTGCCGTACCCCGGTCCCGCGCGACCGTCGTTCCCAGCAGGAACGATCGTCAGTGTGTCGAGCTCCGCGGCTCCGCTGACGGCCCGCGCCAAGGGCCCGTCCGGGAACGAGGCATACGGCTCCACGACCCCGATCAACGCGATACGCGCGGCGTCGTGCGCATCGCCGTCGTCGTTCGGATCGACGGCCGCCTCGAGACCGGCCAGGATCTGGTCGGTTCGCGAGTACACGGTGTAGCCGCCTTCGGAATTCGGTTGCCAGCCGGCAACGCGCACCGGAAGGATCGAGGCGCCGGGAGCGATGCCGTGGAGACCGTCCGGCCCGTCCGAGCCGGTGACGATCCCCGCGAGCTCGGTTCCGTGACGCTCCGGTCTGCCGGGAATCGTCGGATGCGGCTGCGCAATACCCCCGCTTCCCGGGTTGATGACGTCGACTCCGGAGAGAACGCTCCGCCGCAAGTAGGGATGCGACGGGTCCACACCGGTGTCGAGCAACGCAACCGTGACTCCGGTGCCGTCGAGACCGGGAATCTCGAGATCGGCGACGGAAGAAGGCAGGACGCCCTCCGAGTCATCGGCTTGAGCGGGATACGCGATGCGCACCGGATAGACACCTTCGACCTCACGATCCCTCTCGAGCAGCGCGAAGGACGTGGGGTCGAGCCTGGCCGAGAACCCGTTGATCACGCGCGCGTACCGGTATTCGGCACCGATTCGAGCCCCCGCCGCGGACAAGCGGGCGAGAAACTGCTCCTGCTGTGCGACGGCAGAGGCAGTCCACGCGCGCATCTCGGCCTCAGACGCACGTCCTCCGGCGACGCGCACACGTTCAGCGAGCGAGGGCTGCTCGAGCAAGACGACGTACCGTTGTGCGGTCGAGACGGCGGCGCGGACCCCGAGCACTCCTTGCCAGCCTGCCTCGTCGATCGATGAAACCGTGGGCTCTTGTGCTCGGGCGCCCGTTGCGAGGACGAGGACGAGCGCGACCCCCGCCGACAAGCCGACGGTCCGACTACGAGAAAGACGGGTAGGCATCGAGCCCAAGGTAGCCAGGGTACGGAAGCGCCTCGACGTAGCGCGCCGCCGAGGCGATCATCGCGGCGTTGTCGGTGCAGAGATCGAGCGGCGCGAAGCGCACATCGGGAAGGGCAGCGCGAAGATTCGAGTTCGCCGCGACACCACCGACGACGGCGACGCCGTCGAGGCCTGTCGCCGACGCCGCCTCGTCGATCCGTCGCGCCAGTGCGCGGACGATCGCAGCCTGATACGAGGCCGCCAGGTCGGCGCGCCTTCGCTCGGTCTCCTCCACTCCGAGATCCCGAACCGCGTAGAGCAGGGCCGTCTTGAGACCCGAGAAGGAGAAGTCGAGACCCGGGACTCGCGCGACGGGAAACGGAAAGGCGCTTGGGTCGCCGTCCTGAGCGATCCGGTCGATCTCGGCTCCCCCGGGGTAGCGGAGGCCGAGGAGGCGCGCACCTTTGTCGAACGCCTCGCCGGCGGCGTCGTCGAGCGTCGTCCCGAGCCGCTCCGAGCTGCCACGCTCGCGGACCGCCAGAAGCAGTGTGTGCCCGCCGCTGACGAGCAAACAGACGAACGGAGGCTCGAGCGGATCCGGCTCGAGGTAGAGCGACGCAACATGCCCTTCGAGGTGATCCACCGGGACGAGCGGCAGCTGCCGAGCCCAAGCTATCGCCTTCGCGGCAGAGACTCCGACGAGCAACGCACCAACGAGCCCTGGGCCTTGCGTGACGGCGACCTTGCTCACGCCGTCCAGCGACGCTCCGGCCGAGTCGAGCGCCTCGCGCACCACCGGTGCGACGAGATCGAGATGGCGCCGGGACGCGATCTCCGGCACGACTCCCCCGTAGCGGCTGTGCAGATCGGCTTGCGACGACACGACGGACGCGAGCACGTGGCCGTCATCCGTGATCACGGCTGCAGCCGTCTCGTCGCAAGACGTCTCGATCCCGAGGATCACGACGCTTCTTCGGACGAGGCCGGCTCGCGCCACATGATGAGCGCGTCTTCGCGATTGTCGGTGTAGTAACCGCGGCGGATACCTCGAGCTTCGAAGCCGAGACACTCGTAGAGCCGGATCGCGTGCAGGTTCGAGACGCGGACCTCGAGCGTGTACCCGCTGCGCGGGTCGGACGCGGTCACCTCGAAAAGCCGCTCGAGGAGCGTCGTCGCGATGCCGCGGCGGCGGTGGTCGGCAGCGACCGCGACGTTCATGACGTGCCACGCGTCGACGTACCTCGAGACGAATGCGTAGCCGACGAGACCCTCCTCGGTGTATGCGCCGAGCGCGAGCGAACTCGGCTTCCGGAGCTCGGCGACGAACATCGCTCGCGACCAAGGCGTCGGGTACGAGGCGCGCTCGATCTCCTCGACCGTGTCGAGATCGCGCGGCTCGAGGCGGCGAAGCTCGACGCTCATGCGGGCGACCTTGAGACCTTGGCATCGGGAGCGCGAACGTAGATCGGCTGGATCGCATCGGCCGGCCCGAACGCCCGAGCCAGCGATGCATGAAATCGCGCGTGCGGAACGTGCAGCTCGTCGTCGTCGGGGGGCACGTGTGCGCCCATGCGCTCGAGGGTCGGCCGATAGCGAACTGCGCCACTCCCGACGCAGAAGGCTCCCGGTGCGAGCTCCAGCGCGTCGGGCTCGACGGCACGGGGCCCGAGGACGAACACCTCACGCCGTCGAGCGTCGATCACCGGGAACACGTCGGCGCGGGCGGCCGCGAGCGCGTCCAGCGTCGAGACGCCGGCCGCAGGGATGTCGAGCGCCAGCCCGAGACCTCGCGTGACCGCGAGGCCGATCCTCGTGCTGGTGAAGCTTCCCGGGCCAGTTCCGACGACGAGCGCGTCGACGTCGGCCGGCTCCGCATCGACATCACGCAGGAGCGCGTCGAGATCCTCGAGCAATGTGCGCGGGACGGAGATCC
Source organism: Thermoleophilia bacterium (assembly GCA_029865325.1). Taxonomy (GTDB): domain Bacteria; phylum Actinomycetota; class Thermoleophilia; order Gaiellales; family Gaiellaceae; genus GMQP-bins7. The sequence goes on along the minus strand of JAOUHF010000079.1, from coordinate 5,339 downwards.
GCTCCCCGAGGACACCTCCGTCGCGCAGAAGCGCGCTGGTCGCGACATCGGTCGCTGTATCGAAGGCGAGCACGAGCATCACTCGACGTCTTCTAGCAGCGCTGCCTCGGCGGAGGTGAGCTCTATCCGGCGCTGGTCCTCACCGGCATGTTGGATCGAGACCGCAATGCGCGCGGGCGGAAGTGAAGCACGTCCCGCTTCGGGCCACTCGACGAACACGACCGCGCCCTCGAAGTACGGCTCGAGATCGCCCCAGTCGGCCTCCGACACGCCGTCGTAGCGATAGAGATCGAGGTGTGCAACGTCAATGCGTCCCTCGTAGCGATGGCCGATGGTGAACGTGGGGCTCGTGACCGGCGCGGTGACGCCGAGCGCTCGGCAAGCGCCGCGGACGAAGGTCGTCTTGCCGGATCCGAGCTCGCCCGAGACCGTCACGACGTCGCCGAGCTCGAGCCGCGCGGCGACGCGCGCGGCGATCGCCTCGGTCTCCCCCGCCGAGGCGCTGGCCAGCACCGCGCGCACGTTAGAAGAGGCCGAGCTGGACGGACTCGGGATCGGGCTCGAGAACCGGAGGTGCAGGCTTCTCGGACACGTCACTCGTCTCGCCAACCGCACGCTCGAGGAGGGCGGGAATGCGGGCGAAGTCTTCCTCGAGAACCTTCAACATCGACGGCGTATAGAGCGCAGCCGCCGGGTGGTAGATCGGATACAGGTGCACCGTACGGACGCCCAGCGTGACTTCCTGCTCCTGCCCATGGACGCGCGTTATCCCCGCAGGGCGTCCGGAGAGCAGCTTGGTCGCGAAATTCCCGAGCGTTGCGACGAGCTTCGGCTCGATCAGCTCGATCTGCCGGAAGAGATGTGGCTCACAGGCCGCGATCTCCTCGGGCTGAGGGTCGCGGTTTCCCGGAGGCCTGCACTTGAGGACATTGACGACGAACACGTCCGCGCGTGTGAGCCGGATCCCGCCGAGGAGCTTGTCGAGGAGCTTTCCCGCCTGCCCTACGAACGGCACGCCCTGTTGATCCTCGTGGAAGCCAGGCGCCTCGCCGACGAACATGAGGTCAGCGTCGGGACTTCCCGAGCCGAAGACCACCTGCGTGCGGCCTTCGGACAGCGCACACTTGGTGCACGAGGCCGTCTGCTCCGCGTAGTCGCGGAGCGCCGCGGCACGCTCAACGACGTCCATCGGAGGGGCAGTTTACGTCGAAGCTCGGATGCAGCTCGGTGGGCTCTGCTAGCCGCAGCCGCAGGAGCCGCCGCAGCAGCCGCCCGCGCCACCCGACGGTCCGGCGAAGCTGGGCTTCGACGACGCGCCGACAAGGGCGAAGCTCGAGATCTGCTTCAGCACCTTCGCGGCACCGCACTCAGGACAGGTGACGGCTTGGTCGCTGGAGCGAACGAGCTCCTCGAAGTGCGACTCGCACTCCATGCACGCGTACTCATAGATAGGCATGAGCCGAGTGTACTGTCGAGACCTGTGGAGGAGTGGGGTTCGCCGACTCTCGAAGGTCGCATCGTGCGGCTCGAGCCGCTCGCGCCCGAGCACGAGGATGGTCTTTGGCTTGCGTCGCGCGACCCCGCAACCTGGCGGTGGCTGAACATCGTTCAGCCACGAACCCGTTCCGAGTGGTCGGCGTACATCGTGCAAGCCCGCAACGCTGCTGAAGCCGGGACGGAGATGCCCCTTGTAACAGTCTGTTCCAAGGAGGTGGTCGGCTCGACCAGATTCCTCACATTGCGCCCCGAACACGGCTCGGTCGAGATCGGCTGGACGTGGTTGCACCCGTCCGCCTGGGGAACCGGCGTCAACATCGAGGCGAAGCTGCTGCAGATGCGGCACGCCTTCGAGGTCTGGGGATGCCGCCGAGTGGAGTTGAAGACGGATGCCAAAAACGAACGGTCTCGACGCGCCCTCGAAGCCCTCGGTGCGACGTTCGAGGGCATCCACCGCAAGCACATGCTTGTCCGCGACGGCGAGAATCGCGACAGCGCTTGGTACAGCGTCACGGACGACGGCTGGCCCTCCGTGAGCGCGCACCTCGAAGCGCGGCTTGCAGGAAAGTAGCCGATCGAGGCTACACTCCCGCGTGCCCGGTATCCCGAACGGGAACTGGAGCGAGAGAAATGATCGAAAGCATTCGGATCGTAGGCGCGGGCGGCCGCGTCGGCTCGACCGTGAGCGCGCGACTTGTGGAGCGCGGCGTGCCCCTCGACATCGACGAGCCCGAGCTCGTCCTGCTCTGCGTCCCGGATCGCGCGATCGCAGAGGTCGCAGCAGACGTTCCGCTCGGCCCGTGGATCGCGCATGTCAGTGGAGCGACTCCGCTCTTCGCCCTCGACCCGCACGTCCGAAGGTTCGGGATGCACCCGCTGCAGTCGTTCTCGAAGGCACGCGGCCCGGAGCAGCTCGACGGTGCTTGGAGCGCGATCACCGCTGAGAATGCCGAAGCGCGCGCCGCTGGGTTCTGGCTCGCGCAGACGCTCGGCTTGCGACCGTTCGAGCTCGACGACGCGAACCGCGCCGCCTACCACGCCGGTGCCGCCTTCGCGTCCAACTATCTCATCACTCTCAGGGCAGCGGCGAGCTCGCTACTCGAGGCGGCAGGCGCCCCGCCCGAAGCGCTCGATCCGCTGATTCGCGGCGTCATGGACGGGGGCTACGAGCTCACGGGCCCGATCGCGCGCGGCGACTGGGAGACGGTCGAACGGCATCTCGCCGTGATCCGCGCCGAGCGGCCCGAGCTGGAGGAGCTGTATCTCGCTCTCGCCGAGGCGACCGCGACCCTCGCTGGGCGCGACTTCCCAAGCGACAAGGTGTCGCTTGGGATCGGGGGCCCGAAGTGAAGGTATGCCGGACTACCGCCGAGGTTCGGGAATCACTCTCGCCGCTCCGATCTGGAGCGATCGCGCTCGTGCCGACAATGGGCGCGCTGCACGAAGGTCATCTCTCCCTCCTCCGCGCGGCGCGCGAAGAGAACGAGACCGTCGTCATGAGCCTGTTCGTGAACCCGGCTCAGTTCCACGATGAGACTGACCTCGCGGCCTATCCGCGCGATGATCAGCATGACCTCGCGCTCGCAGAGGAGGCGGGCGTCGACCTCGTCTTCGCCCCACCGGTCGAGGAGATGTACCCACCCGGCTTTCAGACCTGGGTCGAGGTAGTCGAGCTCAGCTCGATCCTCGAGGGCCGCTTCCGGCCCGGCCACTTTCGGGGCGTCGCAACGGCCGTCCTCAAGCTCTTCGAGATCGTCCGGCCGGATCGCGCCTACTTCGGCCAGAAGGACGCTCAGCAGGTACAGGTCGTCCGACAGCTGATCCGCGACCTCGCGCTCGAGATCGAGCTCCGCGTTCTCCCAACCGTGCGGGACTCCGACGGCCTCGCGCTCAGCTCACGCAACGCCCTTCTCTCGCCCGAGGAGCGCGAGCGAGCCCTCGTGCTTCCCCGTGCGCTCGCCACCAGGAATGTTGAGGCAGCGCGCGCGGCCCTCGCCGCCTCGAACGGTCTCGTCGTGGACTACATCGAGGTCGCCGAGTTCGACCCACCCGTTCTCGCCGGCGCCGTCCGCGTCGGTGAGACCCGCCTCATCGACAACGTCTCGCTGGAAGGAGACCCCGAATGAGCATCCGCCCGCAGCAGCCCGCGCCGGCCACCCCGGCTCCCGGCCGGCTCCCGATCACCGAACTCGCAGAGATGAAGGCTCGGCGTCAGCCGATCGTCATGGTCACCGCCTACGACGCTCCGGGAGGTCGACTGGCCGACCAGGCCGGAGCGGATCTGATCCTCGTCGGCGACTCCGCCGCGATGACCGTGCTCGGCCACGACTCGACGGTGCCGGCGACGATGGATGAGATGCTCATCCTGACGCGGGCAGTCACGCGTGGAGCGCGACGCCCCCTCGTCATCGCGGACATGCCCTTCGGGTCGTTCCAGATCTCTGACGAGGACGCGGTGCGCAATGCGATTCGCTTCGTGAAAGAGGCGGGCGCCGACGCGGTCAAGCTCGAGGGAGCCGGCGTCATGCTCTCCCGCGTGCGGGCGATCGTGGCAGCGGGAATCCCGGTGATGGGGCACATCGGGCTCACCCCCCAGTCCGCGACGATGCTCGGCGGCTTCAAGGCGCAGGGCCGCTCGGCCGGGAAGGCACTCACGCTCCTCGACGACGCGAGAGCCCTCGAGGCAGCAGGTTGCTTCTCACTCGTGCTCGAGGCCGTCCCGGCTCCGGTGGCCGCGCGCGTCACGTCTGAGCTCTCGATTCCCACGATCGGGATAGGCGCGGGCGTCGAGTGCGACGGCCAGGTCCTCGTCTGGCACGACCTCCTTGGCCTCTACCAAGGTCGCGCCGCCCGGTTCGTCAAGCGCTACGCGGAGATCGGCGACACCATCCGCACCGCGCTCGCGGAATACGCGGCAGACGTCCGCGAACGTCGATTCCCGGAGGAGCAACACACCTACGCCATGCCGGAGGAGGAGCTGACTCTCTTCGAGCGAGCGGCGTCAGATCAGCGCGAATACGCCGACGATCGCCGCGAGGAGCGCAGTGGCGGCTCCTAGAGCAGCGAGCGATCGCAACCACGTCCATCCGTGGACGACCCGAACGCCGATCGCGAGAAGCGCGAGCGACCAGGCGACGAACGCGAGCTGAAGCGCGAGCAGCGCCGTCTCCCCCGCCCCCTCATCCGGGCCTCCGTCCCTGAACGTGTCGCCCCCGTAGAGCGCTAACCGAACGGGAAAGAGCACGAGCAGCGAAAGAGCGAGCGGAGCAAGCGCGAAGCCCACGAGCTGGCGTTCGCGCCGGAAGCCGCCGACACTTCCGACAAGCCGCGCGCCGAAGAAGAGCGCGAATCCGAAAAACACGTATCCGACCGCCCCGTAGAGCCCGCCTGCTACGAACGCCCAGATCGCGACGAGCACCGCGTCGTACTCCGGCTTGTCGAGGAGAGCGCCAGCCGTCGGGGTGGCAAGGACAGCAGCCGCACCTGCCATCCACACCAACAGCAGGAGCGGCTCCGATCGCGCCGCGACGTCGTCCGGATCGTCCTCCCGCAGCGCGAAGAAGACCGATCGCGGGCTTAGAAGCACGGCTGGGACGCGAAGCCACCAGGCACGGTCAGGCGAGAGGCCTTTGCGCGTTTCGGCGATCTCAGGCACCACGGGCCGGAGCGTAGCCACACCCGATTGAGCCAGGACCGGCCTGGCAATAGAGTTCGCCCGTGGCCGACATGATTCTGTGCAGTTCCTGCGGCTCGTCAAATGAGCCAGGCCGGAAGTTCTGCGGGGAGTGCGGGACGGGTCTGACGCTCGGGTGCCCGTCCTGCGGCGCGGCGAACGCGCCCGG
>JAOUHF010000078.1 GCA_029865325.1 Thermoleophilia bacterium | reverse complement strand
CGAAGTGCGCGCCGGCAGCGGCGCTCGCCCGGCCCGGGTTGATCCCGCAGAAGACGACCCGCACTCCAGGTGCGAGCACGTCCGGGACGGCGCTCACGAGGTCAGGCTGTCGCGGCGGGCAGAGCCTCACCCTGTCGGATGTAGCGCGTCACGCCCACGCTTCGATAGAAGGCGAGGGCCTCACGTACGACGGGAGTCCCGAACACGGCCATGACCGCATCGCCGATGAATTTCTCGACGGTGCCGCCGAAGCGCTCGAGCTCCGACCGGACTCGCTCGGCGACAGGACGAGAGGATCGTCTGAACATCCTCCGGGTCGAGCCGCTCGGCACGCGAAGTGAAGCCCACGAGATCGGCGAAGAGCACGGTGATGATCTTCCGCTCCTCGCGTTGAACGCGCGCCCCAGCCTCGAGCGGAGCAGCGCAGCGTTGCAGAAGCGTGCGCCCTCGGGGTTCTCCTGGCCGCAGCTCGGGCAGGTGCGCATGGCTGAAGCCTATGACGAGCGCTTGTCTCGTCAGGCGGCTTCGGCGTCGCGACCGTCGAGTCGGAGCTCGAGCAGCATGCGCAAGCGCTCCCCGACGTCGCTTGGCTCGGCTGTCGCGTCGGGCTCGCGGTAGAGGATCTTGACGGTGTCCTCGGTATGCCGCCAGCCGTAGCAGCGCTCGTAGCACTCCGCTTCGCTGAGCGTCCGGAGCCGCTCCATTCGCGCGCACCCTAGGCCAGGGCCCGGACGGCGGGGGTACGCTCCTCCCGTGTCAACCCGGCCCCGAGTTCTCCAATTCGACGTCACGGTCGATCGCGACCGGGTCGCTCGCAGCGCGCTCGGCGGAAGCCCGATGCCGCGAGAGGCCGAGTGGTGGGCCGAGCACATCGTGCTCGCTGGCCTCGTCCGCTGCACGCTCGCAAGTCTGGACTACGCCGCACGACGCGCCGGAGTGAACGTCGTGGGCTCCGGGACCGCGCACGGTCTCGTCACGAAGCGTGAGGAGGACGAGCTCTACGCGCTCGTCGAGATCGAGACAAGGCTCGAGGTTCAGCTCGCGCCGGCACCCGAACCGACCGCGCTCGAGGATCTCCTCGCTCACGCGGAGCGCGGCTGCTTCGTCAGCAATTCGTTGACGGCGAAACCGAAACATCAGTGGATCGTCAACGGTGAGGAGATCGCATGAGCATTGCAACACTCGACATCAGCGCTGTGCGCGCCCGCTACTCGGCGCTCGATCGCCACCTGGCGTTCTTCGACGGGCCCGGCGGGACGCAATGCCCGGATGAGGTCATCGACGCGATCTCGCGTTACCTCCGCGAGGACAACGCGAACATCGGTGCGCCATACGAGACGAGTCGCCGCACGACGGAGCTGGTCGACCTCGCGCACGAACGAGCTGCTTCCTTCCTCGGCTGCTCGGCCGGTGAGGTCGCCTTCGGGCAGAGCATGACGGCGCTCAACTTCCTCTTCACGCGCGCGTTCGCGCGAACGCTCCGGAAGGGCGATGAGATCGTCGTCACTGCGCTCGACCACGACGCCAACGTGTCGCCGTGGTTGGAGCTCGCCCACGACCTCGGGATCGTGGTCCGAACTGCTCGCCTGACCGATGAGCTCGAGCTCGACTACGAAGACCTCGCCGCGCAGTTGTCCGGGAGCACACGGGTGGTGGCGTTCCCGGTGGCGGCCAACTCCGTCGGAACCGCTCCGGACGTTCGTCGAATCGTCGACCTCGCCCACGGAGCGGGCGCGCTCGCGTGGGCCGACGCGGTGCACTACGCGCCGCATGGCCCCATCGACGTCACGGCATGGGACGTGGACGTCCTCATCTGCTCGCCGTACAAGTACTTCGGGCCGCACATGGGACTCGCCTTCGGGAAGCGCGAGCTCCTCGAGTCCTGGCGCGCGTACAAGGTCCGGCCGGCCGCCGATCAACCCGTAGGTCACCGGTTCGAGCACGGGACGAGTCAACACGAGCTTCTCGCCGGCTTCGTCGCCGCGGTGGACTACATCGACTCGGTCGGCTGGGACGCGATCCAGGCGCACGAGCACACGCTCGGAGAGCGGTTCCTCACCGGACTCCCGGAGCCCATCGAGCTCTACGGCCTACCGACGATGTCCGGGCGCGTCGGGACCTTCTGCTTCAACGTGCCCGGCCGAATCCCGGAGGAGGTCGCGACGCTCCTGGCGGAGCGTGACATCGCGGTCTGGCACGGAAACTACTACGCGGTCGAGACGATGCGCTATCTCGGTCTCGACGACGGCGCCGTGCGCGCGGGAATCGTCCACTACAACACCGAGGACGAAGTCGACCGGCTGCTCGCCGGTCTCGCAGAGCTCACGTGAAGCTGCTCGTACTCGGGGGGCCGAGATTCCTCGGGCGCGCGATCGCGAATGCGGCGCTCGACCGAGGACACGAGCTGACCTTCTTCAATCGCGGCCGCACGAACCCCGAGCAATACCCAGAGGTCGAGAAGCTGGTCGGCGACCGGGAGCACGATCTGAGCGCGCTCGCAGGACGTGAGTGGGACGCGGTGATCGACACCTCGGGCTATGTCCCGCGCGTCGTCCGCGACTCCGCCGAAGCGCTCGCTAGCGCTGGTCGCTACTGCTTCGTCTCGAGCGTCTCCGTGTACGCGGACTTCAGTCGTCCGCTGGACGAGGAGAGCGACGTCGCTCCAATCGGCGACGACCCGCTGGACGAGCTCACTCCGGACTTCTCGAACTACGGCGCGCTCAAGGCGCTCTGCGAAGACACGGTCTTCGAGACGTTCGACCGGCGTGCCCTCGTCATCCGCCCCGGCCTGATCGTCGGTCCGCACGATCCAACCGGACGCTTCACCTACTGGCCTCACCGGCTCGCCCGCGGAGGCGAGGTTCTCGCCCCCGAACGGCCGAACCGACTGACGCAGTTCGTCGACGTCCGCGACCTGGCGGAGTGGATGATCGACCTGTGCGAGCGGGACGTCGGAGGCACGTTCAACGCAACCAACGCCGGCGTCTCGTGGCGCGAGCTCCTCGAGACGTGCCGCGACGTTGCGGGAACCGACGCCGAGTTCGTCTGGGTGCCGGACGGCTTCCTTGTCGAACAGGGAGTCGGCGAGTGGATGGAGCTACCGCTGTGGATCGTGGACCCCGCGATGTCCGCCGCCGACGAGGCCGTGATCGATCGCGCGCTCGCCGCGGGTCTTCGGTTCCGGCCTCTCGCCGACACCATTCGCGCCACGCTCGACGAAGCGCGGCCGACCGAAACTGCCGGCCTCAGCCCCGAGCGGGAGGCTGAGCTCCTCGCGGCGTGGCATGCCCGATAAGGACTACTCCGGAACACCGCTCTCGCAGAAGCTCGGCGCGAAACCCGGCGTGAGCGTCATCGTCTTCTTCACAACGAGCCGCGAGGACCTCGAACGTCGCTTCGACGGGTTAAAGGCGACGCTCGACCCGGTCGACGGGCTCTGGATCGCATGGCCGAAGAAGGCGGCGAAAATCGAGGGCGATCTCACCTTCGAGATGGTTCAGAAGGTCGGTCTCGCGCACGGGCTTGTCGACAACAAGTCGTGCTCGATCGACAAGCGCTGGCAGGCGCTCCGCTTCGTATGTCGGCTCGCGGACCGCTAGCCGTACGACTTCCGAGCCCGGTTCCAGAGGTCCTCGTCCCAACGGATCAGGTCGGGATCGATCCCGCGAGCCTCCGCGAGATCGCACGTCAGGCGTTGGAAGCGGACGATGTCGACGACGGGATGACTCGTCGGAACGAGCGTCGCATCACAGCCAAGCTCTCCGAGTGCCTTCAGGACGTCGCCGGCTCGCTCAGCGACGCGACCTTCTCCCTCGAGGACGAAGCAGCGAACCGAGTCGTCGATCGCGGCAAGGTGCCCGTGGAGGAGCTGCTCCGTGTGGTGCGCCTCGGCCGCGACGTGGGCTCCTTCGCGGAGCTTGAGAACCGCCTCGAGAACCGTTGCCGCATCGCGTCCAGCGCCGGCGACGACGAAGCGGTCGTGCTTCGTCGCACCGAGCGCTTCTGTCGCCAGCTCGCGCTCGACTGCGCCGGCCAGGCTGGTGACATCCTGACCTCGAAGAGCGCGACCGGCTGCCACGGCGCACGTGTAGCTCACGGTATGGCAGTAGCTCTTCTCGACCTCGGGCGTCGCGACGACGACGTGATCCGCAACGCGCGCGATCGGGCCGTCGGGTGTCCCTGTGATCAGCCATGTGTCGCCCGCGAATGCCTCGAGTGCCTCGCGCGTGAGCCGCGTCTCGCCCTCGTGGCTGATCGCGACAAGCACGTCTGCGGGCGGCGCGTTACCCAGTACGAGCTCGAGCGCCTGGGCAGCCGAACCGCAGGCGAGGGCCGCGTGGTAGGAGGTTCCGCAACCCGTGAAGAGGACCCTGGCGCCCTCGGGAAATCGCAGGTCGCCGACCCGCTCAGTGACCTGACGAAGCCAATCGGGCTGGACGGCAATGGCCTCTCGGGTCAGCTGTTCGGACACGAGCGCTGTCTATACCATCGTCCGGGTGCCGGTGTTCGAGAAGACGCGCCTCGGGAACGGCGTCCGAGTCGTTACCGCGCCGATGCCTCAGATCGGATCGGTGTCCTGTTTTGTCACGCTTGCCGCTGGCTCGCGCTACGAGACCCCGGAGTCGAAGGGGATCGCGCACTTCGCCGAGCACATGTTCTTCAAGGGCACCGAACGTCGGCCCACCGCCCGCACGATCTCGACCGAGATCGACGCGATCGGCGGCGAGTTCAACGCGTTCACGGGAAAGGAGCTCACGGGCTACTACGTCAAGTGCGGCTCTGAGACACGGGACACGGCGCTCGACGTGCTCTCCGACATGCTCCTCCACTCCCGCTTCGATCCGACCGAGATCGAGAAAGAGAAGGGCGTGATCCTCGAGGAGATGAACGTCTACCTCGACACGCCGCAACGCTATGTCGGAAACGTCTACGACCGTCTGCTCTACGCGGACCAGCCGCTCGGCTGGGACATCCTCGGGACGAAAGAGACGATCGAAGCGACGACGCGCGAGACGTTCACCTCGTATCTGAATGCGTGGTATCGCCCCGAGCGGATCGTCGTCGGTGTTGGCGGGCGGATCGGCGAGGGGCTCTCGGAGCGCCTCGAAGAGCTCTTGGGCGGCATCGAGCCCGGCCCGACGGGGACACCGCTTCCGGTCGAGCTCCCTTCCGACACCTCGCCGGTGATGCTCCACACGAAGGCCTCGGAACAGGCGCACCTCATCCTGGGCGTGCGGGGCTATCCGATCGGTCATCCCAACCGCTACGCCCTCCAGCTCCTCGCGGTCGTGCTCGGGGGCGGCATGTCATCGCGCCTCTTCACCGAGGTGCGCGAGAAGCGTGGCCTTGCGTACTACGTCCATGCCGCCCATAGCGCGTACACCGATGCTGGGTCGTTCTACTCAGGTGCCGGGGTTGACGTCGACAGAGTTGACGAGGCGATCACGACCATTCTCGGCGAGCTGCGCAAGATTGCCGCAGAGCCCGTCCCGGCGAACGAGCTCGAGAAGGCGCGCGGCTACGCGAAGGGCCGCTTCGTACTCCGGCTGGAGAGCCCGCAGGGCACGATCCAGTACGGGCTCCGTCGGGAAGTGCTCGAGGACGAGATCGAGGAGCCCGATGAGCTGCTCGCGCGGCTCGACGACGTCACGGTCGAGGACGTCCAGAGGGTCGCGCGTGACCTCTTCGAGGACAAGCGGTTGCACCTGGCGCTCGTCGGGCCGTTCGACGATCCCGCTCGGTTCGAGAAGCTGCTCGCCGCGTGAGCGACGAGCGCGAGCTTCTCTTTCGTACGGCGGAGATAGCAGCCGGCTATCTCGAGTCCCTCGACGAGCGATCCGTCTTTCCACGCGTCCCGATCGAGGATCTCGCTGCTGCGCTCGGAGGGCGCCTTCCCGAGGAACCGTCCGACCCGCTCGCGGTAGTCGAGGAGATGGCGCAAGCCGTCGAGCCGGGGGTCGTTGCAACGGCGGGCTCGAGGTACTTCGGTTACGTCACGGGAGGCGCGCTGCCGGCGACGGTCGGGGCCGATTGGCTGACCACGATCTGGGACCAGTGCGCGGGTCTCGGCGTCCTCGGCCCGTCGGCAATGGTGGTCGAGGAGATCGTGGGCGATTGGCTCAAGGATCTCCTCGGGTTGCCCGCTCATGCCTCGTTCGCGCTCACGACGGGGTGCCAGATGGCCCACGTAACGGCGCTTGCGACCGCGCGCCACAAGATTCTCTCGTCGCGCGGCTGGGACGTTCGCGAACTTGGGCTCGTCGACTCTCCGCGGATCACCGTCGTGGCAGGGGGGTACCGCCACGTGACCGTCGATCGGGCGTTACGACTCCTCGGGATCGGTGGGGCGCAGATCGAAGTCGTCGCTGCCGACGAGCACGGCCGGATGCGGCCCGACGCCCTGCGAGCCGCGCTCACCCACGTCATGGGCCCGACCATCGTCTGTGCGCAGGCCGGCGAGGTGAACACCGGGTCGTTCGACGCATTCGAGGAGATCGTCGGCATCGTGCGGGAGACCGACGCGTGGCTGCACGTCGACGGCGCGTTCGGACTCTGGGTCGCTGCGAGCCCAACCCGCCGCCACCTTGTCGACGGCGTCGACGGCGCCGACTCGTGGGCGATGGACGCGCACAAGTGGCTCAACGTTCCGTATGACTGCGGGCTCGTCTTTTGCGCCGATCCCACGGCGCACACCGCATCAATGACGATGAAGGCCTCGTACTTCGAGGGCCAGGGGAAGTGGCAGCGGGACGCCGTCGACTGGACACCCGAGTCGTCACGGCGCGCGCGGGCGTTCACGGTGTACGCGGCGCTCCGCTCCTTGGGTCGGCAGGGCGTCTCCGACCTCGTCGACCGCTGCTGCGAGCTGGCCGGTAGGTTCGCGGCCTCCGTCTCCGAGTTGCCGGAGTGCCAGCTCCTCAATGACGTCGTCATCAACCAGGTGCTCTTCCGCTTCGGGGACGACGCGACGACGAACGCCGTCCTTGCTCGCGTCCAAGAGAGCGGCGAGGCCTGGATGGGCGGCACGATATGGGACGGACGCGCGGCGATCCGGCTCTCCGTCTCCAACTGGCGGACGACCGAGGACGACATTCGTCGTACCGTCGCCGCGTTCGAAAACGCACTCGGCGGCTCCGGCTATTCGTCAGCCGGCTGAGCGACAGCGCGATCGGCGATCTCCGCCACCACAGCGGGATCCGCCAGCGTTGTCGTGTCGCCGAGCGGTCTGTCCTCCGCCACATCGCGTAGCAAGCGGCGCATGATCTTCCCCGAGCGCGTCTTCGGAAGCTCGGGTGTGAAGACGATGTTCGCCGGCTTCGCGATCGGGCCGATCTTCACTGCGACGTGGTTCCGAAGCTCCTCGAGCCGCTCTACGGAGCCCTCCTCGCCTCTCATGAGGGTCACGAACGCGACGATCGCCTGGCCGGTCAACGCGTCGTTTCGCCCGCACACGGCGGCCTCGGCCACACTCGGATGGTCGACGAGCGCCGACTCGACCTCGATCGTCGAGATGCGGTGTCCGGACACGTTCATCACGTCGTCGACCCGACCGAGGAGCCAGAAGTCACCGTCCTCGTCGATCCGGGCGCCGTCGCCGGCGAAGTACATCCCGGAGAAGCGCTCCCAGTACGTCGAACGGTAGCGCGCATCGTCGCCGTAGATCCCTCTCAGCATCGCCGGCCAGGGCTTCTTGAGGACGAGATAGCCGCCCCCGCCGGGGCCGACTTCCTCGCCTCGGTCGTCCACGACCGCCGCCTCGATGCCCGGGAACGGCTTCGTCGCCGAGCCCGGCTTCGTCGTCGTCACCCCAGGCAGAGGTGTGATCAGAACCATCCCCGTCTCCGTCTGCCACCACGTGTCGACGATCGGAGTGCGATCGAGGCCGATGTGCTCGCGGTACCACATCCAGGCTTCCGGGTTGATCGGCTCGCCTACCGTGCCGAGAAGCCGTAGCGACGAGAGATCGTGCTTCGCCGCATGCTCAGGCCCCCACTTCATATGCGCGCGGATCGCCGTCGGTGCCGTATACAGGATCGTCACCTTGTAGCGCTCGACGAGGTCCCACCAGCGGTCCTTGTCGGGGAAATCGGGAACCCCTTCGTACAGCACGCTCGTGGCGGCATTGCACAACGGCCCGTAGACGATGTAGCTGTGACCGGTGACCCAGCCGATGTCCGCCGCGCACCAGTAGACGTCGGTCTCCGGCTTCAGGTCGAAGATCATGCTATGCGTCGTCGCGACGCCGACGAGGTAGCCCGCGGTCGTGTGCACGATGCCCTTCGGCTTCGCGGTCGTTCCGCTGGTGTAGAGGAGGTAGAGGAGGTCCTCGGAGTCCATCGGCTCGCACGGGCACGAGCCAGCGTCCGTCGACTGCCCCTCGACGAGCTCGTTCCACGTCAAGTCTCGTCCCTCGACCATCGGCACGTCGGCCCTCGTGCGCTGGCCGACGACCACCTTCATCACACCGGGGCACGACACCAGCGCCTCGTCCGCGTTTCGCTTCAGCGGAACGATCTGCCCGCGCCTGTAGCTCTCGTCCTGCGTGAGCAGGACCTCGCAGCGCATGTCGTTGAGCCGGTCGGCGAGCGCCTCGGCCGAGAAGCCGCCGAAGACGACCGTGTGCGGCGCACCGAGGCGTGCGCACGCAAGCATGGCGACCGGGAGGCCGGGGCCCATGCCCATGTAGATGCCGACCGGCGTGCCCTTCCCTACGCCGAGCGCCTTCAGTCCGTTCGCCGCCTTTACGACCTCCTCGAGCAGCTGCGAGTACGTGATCGCGGCGCGCTCGCCGACGGGCTCGCCTTCGTAGTAGTAGGCGACGCGATCTCCCAGCCCCGCCTCGACGTGGCGGTCGAGGCAGTTGTAGGTGACGTTGATCTTCCCGCCGCCATACCACTTCGCGTAGGGAAGCTCCCATTCGAGAAGTGAGGTGAAAGGCTCGAACCAGGTGACGCGCTTTCTCCCCTCCCCCGCCCAGAAGTCCTCGAAGGGGACGTCGTAGATGTCAGCCGTCGCGTTCGCCTGTGCGGCGAACTCGGGAGACGGCGGATAGCGACGGTCTTCCGCAAACAGCGTCTCGATCGTCTGGTCGCTCATCCGGAGGCCTCCATGTCGTAAGGGCAGTCGGTCAGAAGCTCGTACCCGTTCTCGGTCACGTGGAGAAGATCCTCGACGCGCACGCCGCCGAATCCTCGACGGTAGAGGCCGGGTTCGATCGTGATCACGTCACCCGCAACAAGCTCCTGCCCGATCATCCCGAGGCTCGGGGCCTCATGCACCTCGAGCCCGACCCCGTGGCCGAGACCGTGGTAGAAGCCGTCGAGGAGCACCTCTCCTTCCGCTTTGGTCAGAAGCGTCGGGAATCCGCGATCCGCAAAGAACTCGGACACGAGGCGATGGATGTCGCCACCGTTCGCACCCGGGCGAACCTCGGCTACGGCGAGATCCAGCGCCTCGCGACAGAGGTCGTACCAATCACAAATCTCGTCCGGAGGGTTGCCGACAACGAACGTGCGCGTGATATCCGCGACGCAGCTCGACTCGAGGTCGACGGGGAACAGGTCGAGCAAGACGATGTCATCTGCCGCGATCGCCCCGGAGCCCATGTCGTGGCCGACAGCGGTCTGCGGGCCGTGAGACACGATCATCTCCTCCGCGATGGCACCGTTGACGAGGAAGACCGACTGTACGTGCTGCTTCATCAACTCGCACGTGAGCGGATCGCCGTCCACCGCAAGCCCGCCGTGTAAGGGCTCCGCTCGACGAAGGAGATCCCGCCCTACCGCCATGCCCGCCTCGGCAGCGCGCTGTGCTCTCCGGATACCCGCCAGCTCGGCGGGGCTCTTGCGGCGCCGGCGATCGTCGAAGAGCTGCTGATCGACAGTGAGCTCGACGCCCGCCGCGCGAAGCGCGTCCGCGATGCCGAGCGGGAAGTCTCTCGGTACGGTCGCCGCACCCACAGCAAGGCCCCGCACGATCCGGGTCGCGAGCTCCGTCGCGTACGTATGAAGATCGAGATCGCTCCGGCGCAGCTCGTCGGCGCCGAACTCCTCGGTCGTGTGTACGTCGAGATCCATTCCGAGGCCTTCGACCCGTGCCGACTCCATCGCGCTACAGACGACCACGCGGCGACCGTCGATCTCCGCATAGAAGAAGGCATCCGGAATGCCGAGCGGCACCTCGTGCCGAAGCTCAGGCGTGCGGATGGTGTCCCCGACGATCAGGACGTTGGACATCGGACGCCGATCCTATCGCCGTCGCTAGAGTCCTCAGACGTGGAAGCCGACCTTCGCACGCTCAAAGAGCGCCTCGCAGAGATCTCGGATCTCTCCCGCGCGATGGGCGTGTTGGGCTGGGATCAGAAAGTGACCATGCCGCCGGGCGGTCATCCGGCGCGTGCCGAGTCACTCGCGACGCTCGGACGCATCGCCCACGAGAAGTTCGTCGACGCCGAGATCGGCTCCCTGCTCGAGCGCCTGCGTCCACTCGAGGAGTCGCTCGAGTACGACTCGGACGACGCGAGCCTCGTGCGCGTCACGCGCCGCGACTGGGAGAAGCAGCGGCGTGTGCCCACCGAGCTCCGCACCGAGATGATTCGCGCCGCGGCGCTCGGCAATCAGATCTGGATCGAGGCAAGGGCGAGAGACGACTTCGCTGGATTTCTTCCGGCGCTCCGGCGGAATATCGAGCTCAAGCGACGCTACGTCGAGTGCTTCGAGTGGGACGACTCCCCGTACACGCCGCTCCTCGACGACTTCGAGCCGCTCATGAAGACGAGCGAGGTGGCTGAGGTCTTCGCGACCATCCGCCCCGTTCTTACGGAGCTTGTACGCGATGCTCCTCGCGTCGACGCGTCGTTCCTCGAGGTGCGCTACGCACCGGATCTCCAGCGCGCGTTTGCCGAGCGTGTGCTCTCGACGGTAGGGTTCGACGACGGCGCCTGGAGGCTCGACACGACCGTCCATCCGTTCTGCACGTCCTTCTCGAACCGGGACGTCCGCCTCACGACGCGCTATCACGAGACCGGCCTCGAGTCGTTCTGGTCGACGATGCACGAGGCGGGTCACGGGCAGTACGCGCACGGCATTGCGTCGTCGCTCGAGCGAACACCGCTCGCCGGCTCGCCCTCCCTCGGACTGAACGAGTCCCAGAGCAGGACGTGGGAGAATCTCGTCGCGCGTAGCCAGCCGTTCTGGACCCACTGGTACGAGCCGCTCCAGTCGACCTTCCCGGACCAGCTCGGGAACGTGGAGTTCGACACGTTCCTCGCCGCGATCAACCGGGCGGAGCCTGGGCTCATCCGGGTCGAAGCGGACGAGACGACGTACAGCCTGCACATCATCCTCCGCTTCGAGCTCGAGCAACAGCTGATCGAGGGCACGCTCGATCCGAAGGATCTCCCCGAGGCCTGGAGCGCAGGCATGCGAGACCTCCTAGGCGTCGAGGTACCGGACGACGCGCACGGAGTCCTTCAGGACATCCACTGGTCGCAAGGCGGAATCGGTTATTTCCCGACGTACGCGCTCGGCAACGTCATCTCGCTCCAGATCTGGGCGGCAGTCCGCGAGGCGATACCCGACCTCGATGCGCGACTGGAGAACGGCGACCTCGAGACACTCTCCGCCTGGC
>JAOUHF010000162.1 GCA_029865325.1 Thermoleophilia bacterium | reverse complement strand
AGCGCCACCCTGACTCCGGCGGGTGTGCTCGGCAACTACACCATCACCAACGACGGCGCCGACTTCACGATCAACAGGCGGCCGCTCACGGTCACCGCCAACTCTAAGAGCCGGCAGTACAGCGACCCCAACCCCGCTTTCGACGCGACTATCAGCGGCTTCAGGGCCGGCGAGAACTTGCTCACGAGCGGTGTGACGGGGTCTCCGGCCTGTAACGCCTACACCAACAACACGTACTTGACTCCCGTCACGCCGCTCAACGTCGGGCCGGGCGGCTACCCGTCGATCCATTGCACGATCGGCACGCTGGCCGCCGGCAACTACAGCTTCCCGGCGGCCAACTTCGCCGACGGCACGCTGACGGTGACGAAGGAGGACGCGCGAGCGTTCTACACGGGCGACATGCTCGCGTTCACGCCGAGCGGGGGCGGGAACGCGAATGTGCTCCTCCGCGCGACAGTCCAGGACATCACCGCCGCCGACCCGAGCGCGTCGCCGCCGTACCCGGACAACTCTCCTGGCGTCATCACGAACGCGACGGCAACGCTCAAGGTCGACGGAACCGCCCCGTTCGGTTGTTCGGACCTCCCGGTTAGTCTGATCAACAGCGACACGAAGACCGGGTCCGTGAACTGCTCGGCGTCGCTAGGCGTCGGGCCCTACACGATCAGCATCACGGTGAACAACTACTACACCTACACGGCCAACATCGGCGTCGTGGAGGTCGCCGAGCCCAACGGGAGCTTCATCACGGGCGGCGGGTACATCGTGGTCGCGAGCTCGTCCGGCCAGTACTCCGCCGACTCGGGCTCCCGCGCCAACTACGGCTTCAACGTGAAGTACAACAAGAACAAGACCAATCTCCAGGGTCACCTGAACTTCATCTTCAGGCGCAACGTGGACGGTGTCGTCCGCACATACCAGATCAAGACGACCGCAACCGACTCGCTCGGAATCGTCCTGAAGACCTCGACCGGCGGCGTCTGCACCGGGCCGCCAAGCGGGGCGTGCTTCGGCCTCGGCGACTTCCGTTCCAAGGCGAACTTGACTGACGTGACCGACCCGCTTGCGCCGGTCTCGTTGGGTGGCGGCCTCACAGTGCAGGTCACGATGACCGACAAGGGAGAGCCCGGTTCGAGCGACTCGATAGGAGTCACGCTCTGGAACGGCAGCACACTCCTTTTCTCGAGCCAGTGGACGGGTGCACAGACGACAGAGAAAGTCATAAGTGGCGGGAACCTCGTCGTCCACTAGCTGTAGTTCCCAGACACGTTGTTGACAGCGTGAAGTAGCAAGGAGCCCTCCTAGGGTGCGGCTTGTCAAAGAGCTGCATCCGAAGGAGGGCTTCCATGAATCTTCATGCAAATGCGGTCTTGACCGTTCGTCAGCGCGAGCGACTGTGTGACCTCGTCTCGGCGGGAGTGACGATCACAGCCGCGGCGCTCGTCGTCGGTTGCTCCAGGCAGACCGCCTCCAAGTGGGTCGGCCGTCGCCGCCGGGGCGAGTCGCTTCGGGATCGCTCGAGCCGGCCGCACTCTTTCTCCCAAGCGCACGCCTGCAGCGGTCGAACAGGCGATCCTGCGCGCACGTGCCGAGCTGCGCGAGGGGCCTCACGTGATCGGCTGGGCCCTCGGAGTCGCAGCCTCGACCGTGCATGCCGTCCTTCGGCGGCATGGACGCTCGCGTCTCGTCGTGCGGGTGCCACGCGAGGAGATCGTCCGCTACGAGCGCTCCCGTCCCGGCGAGCTTGTGCACGTCGACATCAAGAAGCTGGGACGGATCCTGCGCCCGGGTCACCGCGTTACCGGCGATCGCAGAAGCCAGACCAAGCGCAAGGCCGGCTGGCAGTAACTGTACGTGGCGATCGACGATCACTCCCGGCTTGGCTTCGCCTCAGTCCATCCCGACGAGGACGGCTGCGAGCTCGGCCGCCTTCCTGGACGAGCTCGTCTGCTTCTACGAGCGCCACGGCATTCGCGTCGAGCGGGTGCTGACAGACAACGGCTCCTGCTTCAAGCGCCGCTGGTACGAGGCCTGTGAGATGCACGGGATCGCGGTCAAGAAGACCCGCGCCTACCGCCCCCAAACCAACGGCAAGGCCGAGCGCTTCATCCGCACGCTGCTGAGCGCTGGGCATACGCCTACTCCTACGAGCGCGAGTCGGAGCGTTTGGCCGCACTACCTCCAGCACTCGACTTCTACAATCGCTTCCGTCCCCACCGCGCTCTTGGAGGCATCACGCCGCAGCAGCGCGTCAACAACCTCCCTGGGACATACAACTAGCCGCTGACCGATGCCGACAAGAGGGGGGCGCTGAAAAGCGCCCCCCTCTTTCGTTACGTCATGGGTTCGAACGCTACGGCCGACGGGCGACGCGCAAGCAGAATCACGAGCGCGGGTGCCACAACCGCAGCCGTAGCCCCGACCGCAAGCGCGGCCACTCCCCACTCCGTGTACGCCAGCCCTCCAACAAGGGCAAGCGATGCCGCGAGAAGCCCGGCACAGAGGTCGGTGAATCCAACTAGCCGCCCTCGCTCGACCGGAGTCGCATGCGTCACGAGCTCCGTGGACGCGGCGACGTAGGAGAAGTTCCAGCCGAGCCCGAGCAGGAAGAGCGAGAGCGCCATGCTCGGGATCGACGCGACCCAGGCGAGCATCACGGTCGAGACGGCCATGGTCGCGAGCCCGGCGATCATCGACGCTCGCCGTCCCACGCGATCGACGAGCTCTCCCACAACGAGGACGAGCCCGAACATGCCTACGATGTGGAGGCTGATGACGGTGAAGACGTCGGCCTGCTCGTGGTGGTGCCCGACGACGATGTAGCCGGTCAGGTTCATCACACTCGCCATCACCGCGAAGCTGGCGAGTGCGGCGATAACGGCCGAGGGAACGCCCGGGCGCCGCAGGATCTGTCCGAGCGGCGCGGCCGGCTCGCTCGTATCGGGCTCCCCTGCCGCGATCCCGGCTCGCTGGAGCTCGAGCGCGATCGTTCGCGGATCGGGCCGGATCGAGAGCGCGATGACGAGCCCCACGACACACATCGCTGCAGCGGCGAACCAGGGGATGACGAGGGTCTCGAGCTCGAGATCCTTTCCCGCGAAGAGCGGCCGGAACACGAGCGGGCCGAGCGCGGCGCCGAAGAGCGCGCCGAAGAGGACATACGAGATCGCCCGGGCCTTCTT
>JAOUHF010000161.1 GCA_029865325.1 Thermoleophilia bacterium | reverse complement strand
GCCCTCCTTTGAGCGTGAGTCCGGGAAGACCCACAGCCTCAAAGGAGGGCCGGATAGATCTGTCAGGCGTTCACAACGTGTGTAGGCGGGACAGCTAGAGCCCCGAATGCAGAGCTGAAGAGCGTCGGAATGAGGCAGACGACAGCATCAGCGTGGCGCATCCGCGCTATCGCCAGCGACGTCGTGCATGCGATCGACCCCTCTCAGGAGATGATAATGCGCGAGTACGCGCGTGACGATTCATGACCTTCGAAGCCCGCCACACCGACGACGTACGCCACCTGGTTACGACGGGCGTGGCTATCGCGTCGTCGGCCGTCGCTCTTCTGTCCGCTCTCTACCTCGTACACGTGTACGCACTCGACCGCGATACAGCGATGTTCGATCTCGAAGAGGGCGGATTGGTCACGTGGGCATCATCCTCGGCGACGTTTTCCACTGGCGTCGTGGCGCTGCTTCTGAGCTTCATCGACTCTTCGCAGAAGCTCCGAGGTCCGGCGGTCGCACTGGGCACGGCTTTCCTCTCCTTCGACGACGCTAACTTCCTCCACGAACGTATCGGGTTCGGAATCACAGGCGCGCTAAACATCTCCGACTCGTATGTGCAGATCATCTGGCCAACTTTGTACTTCCCGCTCCTCGTAGTCGTAGCTGTCCTCCTGCTGCAACTTGTCCAGGACACTACGATGGCGCAGCGCCTTATCTTCCTCGGCCTCCTCGCCCTCGTCTCCGGCGTGGCAATGGAGATCGCAGGAATTGCTCTCGACCAGGCCCATGTGGATGCAGAGTCGTGGCCGTGGACGGTCGAGATAATCCTGGAGGAAGGCATCGAGCTCGCCGGTTGGATCCTGATCACGACCGGTGCCGCGGTCCGATTGATCACGCTCGCTCACGACCACAGCCCCGTTGCGGATGCGTGAAGCCAAGGATTGGGAGCCTGCCTCATTCAAGCCGCCGCGGAGATCCGCCCATTGGCGGAGCGGTCAACCGGGGCGGTCTTGAAAGCGTAGGCGCGCGAGCGCCTCGTGGGTTCGAATTTCACCCCCGCCGCTCGCTAGAACTCGAGCCCTTCGCCTTTGGCCATGACCTTGACCGTGCGCCCAAGGATTCGGATGTCCGACCAGACCAGCCGCGGACCACTCGCCGTGCGGCACTCCTCGACGTAGGCGAGGTCGAGCTCCGTGTAGCCAGCGGGCTCCGTGACTCCCTTCTGCACCTGCGCAGGCCCGGTCCACCCCGCGACGATCTGGTTTCGATAATCGCGCCCGTTCGCAACCTGCTGCTCGACCATCGAGGGAGGCCACGGTCGCGGTCCGACGAGGCTGATGTCGCCCCGAAGCACATTTAAGAGCTGTGGAAGCTCATCGAGGTACCAGGGCTTGAGGACCCGCCGACCTACCCAGGTCAGGTTCGCTTCGTCGGCTTCGTAGAGGCGCGCATGCGCCTCGCCGCCCTCGGCGAGCTCGAGCACATCGCGGCGAAGCGTCCGGAACTTGAGGAGGTCGAACTCGCGCCCGCGCGAGATGCGCGGTTCCCGGTAGAGCAACGGACCCCGCGCGGACCGGTTGCGGAGCATGTCGAGCCCCATCGCCCCCATCACGACCGCGAAGACCGGCGACAAGGCGAGCACGAGCGCCGCCGAGACGCTCTTGTCGAGCAGCCACTTGGGCGCGGGATAAGGAACGGTTCGCGAGGCCACGGAGACCGATTCTCCCTGCACCGCGGTTAGGGTGCAGCCATGTCCGTCGGAATAGGGCGCGAGCGGCAGTTCGACGTCTATGTCGGTGGCGCGCGCGGTGCGTACCCGCGCGTTCCCGTCTCCTTCGACCGACTCGAGCAGCGCGCGCGCAAGGCGATGACGCCGGAGGGATACGCCTACATCGCGGGCGGCGCGGGTACCGAGGAGACGATCCGCGAGAACCGCGCCGCGTTCGAGCGCTGGCGCATCGTGCCGCGCATGCTCCGTGACGTTTCTGTCCGAGACACGGCCGTGAACGTGCTCGGCACGCCGATGTCGAGTCCGTTCGCTCTGTGCCCGATCGGCGTGCTCGAGATGGCGCACCGCGATGGCGATGTCGCGGTTGCACGCGCTGCCGCCGCAGAGGGCATCCCGTTCATCTTCTCCAACCAGGCCTCCCGCCCGATGGAGGAGACGGCTCGCGCGATGGGAGATGCGCCGCGCTGGTTCCAGCTCTACTGGAGCACGTCCGACGAGCTCGTGGCGAGCCTCGTCTCGCGCGCGGAGGCGTGCGGCTGCTCGGCAATCGTTCTCACGCTGGACACGACCATGCTCGGCTGGCGCATTCGCGACCTCGACCTCGCCTACCTGCCGTTCCTGCGCGGGAGGGGGATCGCCCAGTACACGAGTGATCCCGTGTTCCTGGAAGCCCTCCAGGAGACGCTGCAACAGTCTCCGCCGCCGGGAGGGCGCATCACGCTCGCAGCGATCGGGTCGTTGTGGGAGCTCGCAGGTTCGTACCCGGGCTCGCGAGTGGCGAATCTTCGCTCCGGGCTCGCGAGGGCCGCTGTGCGTCGCTTCGTCGAGACCTACTCCCGCCCGTCGCTCTCGTGGGAAGACCTCGCGTTCCTTCGCGAGCGCACACGGCTTCCGATCCTGCTCAAGGGGATCCTCCACCCCGCGGACGCCGTGGCGGCGATCGAGCACGGGATGGACGGGATCGTCGTCTCGAACCACGGCGGTCGCCAGGTCGACGGCGCGATCGGGACGATGGACGCGCTGCCAGGGATCGTCGAGGCCGTGGGAGGGCGCGTACCCGTCGTCCTCGACAGCGGCATCCGCTCGGGGGCCGACGTGTTCCGCGCCCTCGCCCTCGGAGCTTCCGCAGTCGGCCTCGGCCGCCCGTACGTCTGGGGCCTGGCCGCCGGCGGCGAAGAGGGAGTGCGCGAGGTAATTCGCAACCTCCGCGGCGACTTCGATCTCACGCTGGGGCTCGCAGGATGCGCGTCCGTCCGCGAAATCGGCACGAAGGCCGTGCAGCACGCTTGAGGTCACACCACCGAATGCCGGCCAGGGCTACTCGGAGTACGTGATCCGGTACAGCTCGCCGTAGTTCAAAGCAAGAACGTAGAGAAGCCCGTCCGAACCCATGCGAAAGGCCACGGGCCCACCTGCGCCTTCGCCAAACTCAGACAGCTCGCCGAGCAGCGTCCCTGTGCGGGGATCGAGCGGAGCGTGCCGGATC
>JAOUHF010000006.1 GCA_029865325.1 Thermoleophilia bacterium | reverse complement strand
CGCCGGAAAGCACTGGAAGCACCTCGCGGACATCGGCCGCAGGATCGACGAGACAGGCGCGAACAAACGAGCTCCGGCGTGATCGAGGGACTGGCGCGGATCCCGCTTCGTGCGTACGAGGACGACCGCGGCTGGTTTCTGGAGCTCCGGCGCGACAGCGTGCTCCCAATGCGAATGGCACAGACGAACGTCTCGTTTTCCCACGCCGGAGTCGTCCGCGGGCTGCACTACCACGAACGCGGCCAGAACGACCTCTTCGCGTGTCTCAGTGGCACGGCGCGCGTCGTGGTGCTCGACCGCGCGACGGGAGAGACGTTCACCGAGGACATCGGCGAGGAGAACCCTGTAGCCGTCTACATTCCCGGCCACCATGCCCACGGGTTCGAGGCGTTGACGGACATCATCTTCTGCTACCACGTCACGGTCGAGTACGACCCCGGCGATCCTGACGAGCACACGGTTCCCTGGAACGACCCGCGCGTCGCACACCTATGGAGCTCGAGCAACCCGATTCTGTCCGCGCGGGACGCCGCCGTCGAATCCTGATCACAGGCGCGGGCGGCCTACTCGGCCGTGCGCTCCAGCAGGAGTTCGCGGGCGACGACGTCGTCGCGCTGACGCGCGCTGAGTGGGACGTCGCTGACCCGCCGAGTGACAACGTGTCACAAGGTGGCTTCGATCTCGTTCTGCACGCGGCGGCCTGGACGGACGTCGACAGAGCAGAGGCCGATCCACACGCCGCTGCGTCCGCGAACATCGCCGGCACGGCCAACGTAGCCTCGCTCGGTGTTCCCCTGGTCGCGTTCTCCACCGACTACGTGTTCGACGGTCGGAAACGGGAGCCGTATGTCGAGTCCGACGGTGTCAACCCCCTCTCTGCGTACGGGCGGACGAAGCTCCACAGTGAGGCCGCTGCAGGCCCGGACGCGTGGATCGTCCGAACCTCGTGGCTCTTCGGTCCGACGGGTCACAACTTCGTTCGGACGATGCTTGGGCTCGGCGTCGAGCGCGACGAGGTAGCGGTCGTCGATGACCAACGGGGCTGTCCCACCTACGTCGGCCACCTGGCGCAGGCGGTGCGCGAGCTCGTCGACACGGGTCGGCCACGCGGCGTCTGGCACCTCGCCGCCCAGGGCGACTGCACGTGGGCCGATCTCGCCGAGGCGGTCTTCTCCGACGCGGGCCTCGACTGCAAGGTGCGCCGGATCTCGACCGAGGAGCTCGGACGCCCCGCGCCACGTCCAACGTATGCGGTCTTGCGAAGCGAGCGAGTCGGAGCGCCGACGCTTCCGCACTGGCGCCAGGGGTTGCGCGACTGCCTCGCGGAGATGGGGTCAGGTCTTCCACGTTCCACTCGAGTGGAACGTGGAAGACCTGACCCCGGCCGCTAGCCTTCGCGGTATGCGCCTCCTGATCACCGGCGGAGCCGGGTTCATCGGCTCGAACTTCGTGCACTACTGGATCGAGCGGTACCCCGAAGACCATGTCGTCGTCTACGACCTCCTGACATACGCGGGAAATCGCGCAAGCCTCGGTGACGTCGAGGACAGGATCGTCTTCGTCCAAGCTGATATCTGCGATCGCGATCTTGCAGAGGCCACGCTGCGCGAGGAGCGGATCGGCGTCGTCGTGAACTTCGCCGCCGAGTCGCACAACAGCCTGGCTGTCGTCGACCCGACGAGGTTCTTCCGCACCAACGTCCTTGGAACCCAGACGCTTCTCGATGCCGCGCGCGCAACTGGGGTCGAGCGCTTCCATCACGTTTCGACCTGCGAGGTGTACGGAGATCTCGCTCTCGATACGGACGAGCTGTTCACGGAGGAGTCTCCCTACCGCCCACGCACGCCCTACAACGCGTCAAAGGCGGGCGCCGACCATGCCGTGCGCGCGTACTTCGAGACCTTCGGTCTCCCCGTAACGATCACCAACTGCTCGAACAACTACGGCGCCTACCAGTTCCCCGAGAAGATCATCCCTCTCTTCACGACAAACGCGCTCGACGAGCAGCCGCTCCCGATGTACGCCTCGACGCAGAACAGGCGGGAGTGGCTGCACGTGCTCGACCACTGCGAGGCCATCGATCTCGTGTTGCGGAAGGGGCGCGAGGGAGAGACGTACAACGTTGGTTCGGGTCTCGAGGCGACGATCGAAGAGATCGCGGATCTTGTCCTCGGGCTTACAGGCAAGCCGTCGACCCTCAAGACGATCGTTCCCGATCGCCCCGGCCACGACCGGCGCTACCTGCTCGACGCAGGCAAGATTCGCGCTGAGCTGGGGTGGGCCCCGACACACGGCTGGGAGCAGGGTCTCGCCGACACGGTCGCCTGGTACGAGGCCAACAGAGCTTGGTGGGAGCCGCTCAAGGGACGCGCGCCCGTCGTCGAGACCTCCTGGCGCGCGTAGCTCGGCGCAGGAGGCTTGTTGAGCGCGCACGCGCGCACGCGAAGTGGGTGCCTTCAGGGGTATTCCGCGCGATCGGAATCGGCGCGAGCGGATTCCGGCCTTGCTCAGCGCTCAAGGCCTTCGCCAAGCTGCCGAGAACACAAAGAGTTAACCCTGCGGAGCTAGCCTGATCCTGTCCGTGCGTCTTGTATTGGCCCTTCTGATGTCTACCGTGGTCGCTGCGACCGCGTCGGCGCAGCCTGCTCCACCGGCCGCGACTCCTGGCGAGGCGTTGTTCGTCGTCTCCGGAAAGGGCTACGGCCACGGCGTGGGCATGAGCCAGTACGGGGCGTACGGCATGGCGAAGGCGGGTTACAGCTACGACGAGATCCTTCGCCACTACTACACGGGGATTGAGCTCGGCCTCGCCCCCACGAAGGAAGTTCGCGTGCTCCTGGCCGAGGGCCGGCGGGCAGTCACTGTCGCCTCGACGGTCCCGTTCACGATCCGTGACGCAACCGGGGAGATCTACAAGCTTCCCGCAGGCCCGCTCACGCTCCGCTCGAATCTCGAGCTGCCGACTCTGGAGGGGCTGGTAGTCGCCGTGTCCCCACTGGTCGTACGGCCCGGAAAGGCGACGCCGCTTTCCCTCGATGGTCGTCTATATCGAGGGAGCCTCCAGGTCAGCGCACAGGGTGGGTATCTGCGGGTGGTGAACTTCACTGGCCTCGGGAGCTACCTCCAAGGGGTCGTCCCGGGCGAGATGCCCAGCTCGTGGCCGCTCGATGCGCTCCGCGCGCAGGCGGTCGCGGCGCGCTCGTACGCGCTCGCGAACCTGGTCAAAGGGAAGCCCTTCGACCTCTACGCGGACGTTCGCAGCCAGGTCTACCTCGGCGTTGCCGGTGAGAAGCCCGCGGCAACGGAGGCCGTGCGGTCGACGGCAGGCGAAGTCGCGCTCTATGGCGGCAAGGTTGCATCCACGCTGTACTTCTCGACGTCGGGCGGGAAGACGGCGAGCGCGGCCGACGTCTTCGGAGCTGCCATCCCATACCTCGTGTCTCGGCCGGACCCATGGGACAAGCTCTCGCCCTACCATCGTTGGGGGCCGGTCCTCCTCGGAGCTCGCACGGTTCAGGCGAAGCTCGGCGTCGGCGCACGCGTCCTCGATGCAACGGGTACCACGACCCCGTCCGGCCGCCTTCGCTCGCTGACCGTCGTGACGACGACCGGATCGGAGGCGGTGCCTGCATCGCTCCTGCGCACCGCGCTGGGGCTCCGCTCCACCTGGCTCACGATCGGAATCCTCCGACTCGATCGTCCGAGCGGGCCACTCGTGTTCGGATCGAGCGTTCGGCTACGCGGGCTCAGCCGCGGCCTCGAATCGCCTCTCCTCGCATCGTCCGCCGACGGAGCCGTGTGGACGCAGGCGGGCATGCTGGCGCCAGAGGCCAACGGGAGCGTCACGGCCACCGTGAAGGCGGTTCGAACCACGCGCTACCGGATCGAGGTCGCGAGCGCGGCTTCGCCGGCGTTGCTCGTGAAGGTCACTCCTCGGTTGCGGCTCGTACGTGCGGCCGAGCCCGGCGCAGTCACCGGAACTGTTCGTCCCAAGCTTGCCGGCGCCGCCGTCTCGCTCGAGCAGAGGAGCGGCTCGAGCTGGATCCGCGTGGGGCAGGCAACGGTGGATAGCAGCGGTGCTTTTCGAGCCGAGCTCACGCTCGCGCCCGGGAGCTATCGAGCCCGTATCGCGGCCACCGGAGGTCTCGCTGCCGGAGTATCGCCAACGTTGGCAGTGACCGGATGATTCGTTTGGCGCTTGTCGTCGCGGTGGCGTCGGCTCTGTGGCTGGCAGCCCCAGCCGGCGCGGACGCGGCCCGCGTTGCAGTCGGCCTTCAGCGCGGCGCCGACAGGTCTGCGGTCATCGACGCCATCCAGCGACGGACCGGTTCTCGAGCGGAGAGCCTCGCGCCCATCCCTGCACTCCTCGTCGAGCTCCCCGCGGGCCGCGCGCTCCGAGGCATCCGTGGCATTCGGTACGTCGAGCCGCTCGTCACGCGACGGCTCGCCCTCACGCCTACGGATCCGCTCGTCTCGAAGCAGTGGTACCTGACCCAGAGCGGCTTCTACGCATCGTGGCTGACCCTTCCGGCGTTCGAGCCGATACCCGTCGCGGTGATCGACTCCGGCGTGGATACGGGTCATCCCGAGCTCGCCCGGAAGGTGCTCGGCGCGAAGAGCTTCGTTGGCGGCTCCGCAAGGCAGGACACCCTCGGGCACGGGACGTTCGTCGCCGGGCTCATTGCGGCGGGCGTGGACAACGGAATCGGGATTGCCGGTCTCGCTCCATCTGCCGAGCTCCTCGTCGCGAAGGTCGTCACTCGCTCCCGTGCGATCCCGATCGAGGCGGAAGCCAAGGCGATTCGCTGGGCAGTCGAGAACGGCGCGCGTGTGATCAACATGAGCCTCGGCGGCGTTCGCGACCCACTCGATCCGAGCCGCGACACGTACTCCCGGCTCGAGGCCGATGCCATCGCCTACGCAGTCTCCAACGGCGCCGTCGTGGTGGCCGCCGTCGGGAACAGCCCCGAGGGGCAGGCGCCGGGGAAGTACGCGAGCTACCCGGCGGCCCTTCCGCACGTCCTGGGTGTCAGCGCCACGAACGACACCGGCGGTGTGCCCGACTTCTCGAACCGCGACCGGATCTTCAACGACATCGCCGCGCCCGGACTGCAGATCATCTCGATCCTGCCGCGGACTCTCACCGCCCGATTCCCCGCGTGCGCTGAACAGGGCTATTCGAGCTGTGGGTCCCAGGAGTATCGAGAGACCCAAGGAACGTCGTTCGCCGCGCCGCTCGTGAGCTCTGCGGCAGCCGTTCTCCTCAGCCTTCGCCCCCAACTTCGACCCGAGCAGGTGTCTGCGATCCTCCGTAGCACGGCCGTGGATCTGAGCGAAGCAACGGGGTGTGACTCCTGCGCCGTTGGCCGCGACGCGGACTCGGGGTGGGGCCGGCTCGACGTGGCCGCCGCGATCTCTGCTCTGTCCAAGCGCTTGCCAGCGCGCGACTACTACGAGGCGAACGACGACGCCGGGCCCCGCGCGTACCCGGCCTCCGGCTCGCGTCGCCGTATCAAGGCGACGGTCGACTTCTGGGACGACCAGGACGATGTCTATGCAATCCGGCTCAAGAAGAACCAGCCCGTCTATCTCGGGCTCACGGGATCCAACACGAGCGTCGATCTGAGCCTTGCGTTCTGGCTTCCCCAGGCGCGCTCGATCGAGAGCGTCGGGAACCTCCGCTTCCGTGCGCGCGTCTCGGCACGAACAGGGTCGCGGCAGTACCTGTCGTACCGCGCGGGCTCAGCGGGTACGTACTTCGTGCAGGTCCGGATGTCGAGCCCAGGCCTCACGCGCTACCGGCTGACGATCATCAAGGCGTGACCTGCGCTACAGAAGCTCGTCCTCGGAGACACCGCGCAGCACGCGCGCGGGGTTCCCGACGACGATGACCCGAGGCGGAACGTCCTTCGTGACGACCGCCCCCGCTCCCACGAACGCCTCCTCCCCGATCTCGATCCCCGGGCAGAGGACTGCGCCTCCTCCGATCCGCGCGCCGCGTCGGATCGTCGGGCCCTTCATCAGCTCGTGGCGCCTCTCGGTTCGGCCCATGAAGTTGTCGTTCGTGGTGACGACGCAAGGTGCGATGAACACGTGCTCTTCGAGAGTCGAATAGGCCGTGATGTATGCGTTGGCCTGGACCCTCGTCATCGCTCCAATCGTCGTGTCGTTCTCGACGAGCGAGCCACGGCCGAGGACGACATCGTCCCCGATCGTGACGCGCTCGCGCACACACGACTGGTCGCCGAGGATGACGCGGGCGCCGATCTGCGAGCCGGCGAAGACGATCGCGCTACTCGAGACGATCGTGCCGTCACCGAGCTCCGTGGGGGGAAGGGGTTCACGTCTTGCGGTGGACCGAGGCGACAGGGCAGGCTGCTTGCCGACGACGGCGTTCTCGAGCACCTTCACTCCGTCACCCAGGATCGTCCCCGGGTACACCGTCGCAGTCGGGTGGACCTCAGCCGCCATGCAGTGATGTGGTGAGCATGTCGAGCGCGCGCACGACGCGGGCGCCGTCGGTCGCCACTTTCTGGCGGTCGCCCTCGCCCGAGACGAGCCTCAGGAACTCGATGCACTCGAGCTTGAGCGGCTCGTCGCTGGCTATCCGCGGGCTGAAGATGTCGCCGGTCCGCGTCTGCCACTCGCCATAGCGGTCGGACGGACGCCAGGGCGCCTTCTCGTACACGGTTACCTTGCGCTCGAGCTCCATGTCGTCGAAGACGACCATCTTCTCCGTCCCGACGACAGTGATCTTCCGCATCTTGTGCGGGTCGAGCCAGGAGAGGTGCATGTGCGCGATCTTCCCCGACGGGAAGCGGAGGTAGCAGAACACCACGTCTTCGACTCCGCTCGTGAGGAAGTCGCGGCCGAAGGCATTTGCCTCTGCGGGGTCCTCGTCGAGGAGGTAGAGGATCACCGACAGGTCGTGGACCCCTAGCGACCAGAGCGCGTTCTCGTTCGAGCGGATGATTCCCAGGTTCTGCCTGTTTCCGTAGACGCAGAGCACGTCACCGAGCTCTCCGGCCGCGATCATGTCCTTCACACGCCGAACGCCGGGGTGGTAGAGGAGCAGGTGCCCGGGCATGAGTACGAGGTCCCGCTCACTCGCGAGTGCCACGAGCTCGTCCATCTCGTGGCCCTTCATTGCGGGCGGCTTCTCCACGAGCACGTGCTTGCCGGCCTCGAGCGCCCGGCGCGCGAGGTCGAAGTGCGTCGGGACGGGCGTTGCGACGACAACCGCATCGAGGTTGGGGTCTTCCAGCATCTCGTCGAACGAGCTCGTGAACTTCGCCTGCGTGTAGCGCGACGCGATGTCGCGTCGCTCGGGCTCGGAATCACAGAGCCACGTGAGTTCTGCAAGCTCCGAGAAGTTGCGGGCGAGATTCGGCCCCCAGTGCCCCAAGCCTGCAACGCCGATCCGCGTCACAGCTTCCAGACCTTGTCTGAATGTTTCCCGGTCTTCCCCGTCGCGTTCCTGAGGTCTACGACGAGGTTCGCATCTTCGACGAGCCGCTCATAGTCGATGCCCGAGTGGTTCGTCACGACGACGACGCAGTCGTAGGCGCCTGCTTCGAGTGGCGACGAGCTCATCTCGACCCCGTTCTCCGTGAACGACGGAACGTGCGGGTCGTGGTAGCCGACCTCGGCGCCGGCGTTCGTGAGCAGGCTGATCAACTTCACTGCTGGCGACTCTCGCGTGTCCGAGATGTCGGGCTTGTACGCCACACCCAAGACGAGGATCCGGGAGCCCTTAAGCGAGCGCTGCCGAGCGTGGTTCAAAGCCTGCGAGACAACGGATCGGCAGTAGTACGGCATCGACTCGTTGACCTTTCCGGCGAGCTCGATGAACTCGGTGTAGAAGCCGTACTCGCGCGCCTTCCAGGTGAGGTAGAAGGGATCGATCGGAATGCAGTGCCCGCCCAGGCCGGGTCCGGGTTTGAACGGCATGAAGCCGAACGGCTTGGTTGCCGCCGCGTCGATGACCTCCCAGACGTCGATGTTCATCCGGTCGCACAGCTGCGCGAGCTCGTTGACCAGCGCGATGTTGACCGAGCGAAAGATGTTCTCGAGGAGCTTCGTGAGCTCGGCCGCTTCCGGCGACGAGACGGCGTGGACGACGTCAATCGCGGACGAGTAGAGCGCTACAGCTGCAGCCGTGGATCCTTCGTCGATACCCCCGACGACCTTCGTGACGGTCTTCGTCGTCCAGTCCTCACGGCCGGGGTCGACTCGCTCGGGGGAGAACGCGAGGTGGAAGTCGTGTCCCGCTCGGAGGCCGCTTCCCATCTCGAGCACCGGGAGCACCTGCTCGCGTGTCGTCCCCGGATACGTCGTCGACTCGAGGACGACGAGGTGTCCCGGCCGAAGGCGTGTGGCGATCTGCTCCGCCGCGGAGACGAGGATCCTCAGGTCTGGCTCGCGCTGGCGCGACAGGGGCGTCGGCAGCGCGACGAGGATCGCATCAGCGTCGCGGAGCTCGTCGTAGTCGGTCGTCGCCGCGATCAGACCATCCGCGACAAGCGGCGAGAGCGTCTCCGATGGGACGTCCTCTATGTAGCTCTCGCCGCGGTTCAGCTGCGCGACCCGATCCGCGTCGACGTCGACGAGCAGCACGCGCTTGCCCGCGTCCGCGAACACGCGTGCGAGTGGGAGGCCGACGTAGCCGGCCCCGACGATTGCGACATCTCGGCTCATCGGCCGGGGATCGTAGCGACCAACACCTGGGCGATCCGCTCGGACGCGTGCCCGTCGCCGTAGAGCACCGGCAGCCACGAAGGCATGACCGCGTTTGCGACCGCCTCCACCAGAGCCGCGGGATCGTCATCGACGAGCACGTTCGCGCCGAGCGTAACCGTGTCCACCCACTCGGTCGAAGGTCGGAGAGTGACACAGGGGACGCGGTACCAGTACGCCTCCTTCTGCAGTCCACCGGAGTCCGTGACGATCACGCGAGCCTGGGATGCGAGTGCGGCCAGCTCGAGGTAGCTCAGGGGGTCGACGATACGTACGTGCTCGGCGAGCGCGAGTCCGGTCTCCTCCATGCGCGATCGCGTCCGGGGGTGGGCGGGGAAGATGATGCGCTCTTCGATTCGGTTCAGACCGTCGACGATCCGGCCGAGCCGCGGCTGCGCGACGTTTGCCTGCCGATGCACGGTAGCGACGATGTAGCTCTTGGGCTCGAACGGGATCGGGAATCGCGCACGTGCGATGGGCGCGAACTGCCGGCTGGCATCGGACATGACGTCTCCCACCACGTAGATGCGCCCGAGCACGCCTTCCGCGTTCAGGGTCGTCCGAGACCGGTCGTCCGGGCAGAAGAGAAGCCATGCGATCCGGTCCGTCTCGATTCGGTTGTGCTCTTCGGGCATCGAGAGGTCTCCGCTGCGAAGTCCGGCCTCGACATGGGCGAGCGGGATCGACGAGGCGGCGGCGGCGCGGGCGCCCGCTACGGTGGAGTTGGTGTCGCCGTAGACGAGGACGAGGTCGGGCGCCTCGCTGCGAATGTGAGCAGCGATCGCCGGCTCCATCTCTGCCGGATCGGCGGACTGGAGATCGAGTTGGAACTGCGGCTCGCGGAGCCGCAGTTCCTCGAAGAACACGCCGGAGAGCTCGCGGTCGTAATGCTGCCCCGTGTGGAGTACCACCTCGTCGACGCCCGCTGCGCCGAGGGCCACGGAAAGCGGCGCAGCCTTGATGAACTGTGGGCGATTCCCGACGACGGTGAAGACCTTCATGCTTCCAAGCCTACGGAGGAAACCCGTTCGAGGGGGCTAGCCCCTCCCCAAAGGCGCTCAGGGCTCGAGAAAACGCGGAATTTGCAGTGGCTTTGCTGTCGTGACAACCATTAGAGAAGGTAGACTTCGACGGTGGCGAAGACAAGTCGGGAACGAGATCAGGAGGCGCGCCAGGCGAAGCTCGAGCACGTACGCGAGCAGGTTGCGTCCGGGCAGCTCGTGATTCGCGAGATGACGGACGCGGAGCGCGTGACATGGGACAAGCGACACGCCAGCTCCGAAGCTCGTTCCACTCCGGCAGAGCTTGCTCGCCGGGCAGTCGCAGTCGAGAATCGGCGGAAGCGTGCAGCGCGGCTTTCGCGGCCCGCGGACCACTGAGCTTCGGCGCACGGCAACAGGCCCTCGAGCGCGGTCGTCCTTGTCGCGCGCTTTACCTCCGCAGTACACTGGAGGTACTCCAACAGCTCCTCCTCTCGTCGTGAGCCGATTCCTGAGCCATTGCGCCTGGACGCGCGGAAAAGAGAGACCATGTCCTCACCTTTCGTGACCGTTCGCTACCCCGATGGGGCGTGGGAGCTTGCCCTCACCGCCAAGGTTCCGAAGGTCGGAGACACCTTGAGGCGAAGCGGTGGTAACTGGATTGTCGCGAGGGCGGCCGAGGACCCGAACGGACATGTCATAGTGACCTGGCGACGTGCTCCGACCCGCGGAGGTCATCAATGAGTAAGAGCGCCGACAAGCCGAAGAAGCAGTTGAAGAAGAAGCCGCAGAGGACGCTCAAGGAGCGCCGCGGCGAGAAGCGCGCGGCCAAGAAGGTCGGCTCCGGCTCGCTTCTCTCGGCAAACGGATAATGGCCCGATAGTAGGGCGGATAGGGAACCCGCTCCCGCTGATCGCGAGGTCAGGGTCGTCACCCCGAGCTATCCCGAACGAGGGACTGGCTGTACCCGACAGGAGCATGAGGATCCGCACGCTCGTCCCTATATTCAGTGCGTCCCGATCTTTGTGGGACTGCGGCAAGAAGAACACCCACACGGAGGCATCAAATGGCGTCTGACCGGAGACTTAGTTACTCCGTCTACTCGGGCAGGCGGGTGACCGGGGTTCGGAGAGCGTGGTCGCCCGCGGAGGCAGTGATCGAATACCTGGCTGATATGGGGTATCGAGGCACCGAGATCGTGAGGTTGGGTCCTAATGCAGTGAGCTGGCGGGGCGCCACCTTCACTGCTGAGCCGGTGGCCGTCGAGCCGATGCCGTAGTTACGCCCGCCGCCCCGGCGCCGTTCAATTGCGCTCGCTCTCGACCGCAGGTAGCTCGCGAGGTCGGGATCGTCGCCCCGAACCTCCTCGACGAACCGCTCGGTGTCCTCGCGGCGATGAACGTCTCGATTGCCTAACCCGGCGCTATGGCCGGAGAAGGCTGCGGGAACCAGCCGAGGTTGTCATGCTCTACCTCTTGCCCCGTCGACCCCGGGAGGGATTGGAGATGAGCGACAGTGTCTACCGCGTTACCGAGGTGATCGGCACGAGCAGCGAGTCGTGGGAAGCAGCTGCGCGGAACGCCGTCGAAACAGCGGCTCGCTCGGTCCGCGACCTACGAGTTGCTGAGGTTGTGCGAGAAGACGTCACGATCGAGAACGGAACCATCAGCAGTTACCGCGTCCGGCTCGCAATCTCCTTCAAGTACGACACCGGGGACTGAACAAGCCTTCGAACGCACGTGGCGGGAGACCGACCATCCGGAAGCAGGTCCGACGCACACCCAACGGGCGTGGGCGCGGAAGTGCCGTTAGGGGTGGATGATGCCGGACGCGGTTACTGTGGCTGGGTGGAGGGGTTCCAGAGACTCAGGACCGGATACGAGTGGCGCCGAGCCTCGAGGAACGCGCCGAGTCCGTTCAGGTCATCGTCGAGACCTGGGGTACGCCCGAGAAACCCTTTGGCGTAGCGCGTCGAACCAAGGGCAGCTCCCCGCTAGGCGTCGAGTGGCGCCACCAAAGGAAAAGCCCCGTTTCCAGGGCTTGCGAGAGTGGGCCGTGAAGGATTCGAACCTTCGACCTTGGGATTAAGAGTCCCCTGCTCTACCAACTGAGCTAACGGCCCGGGACGGCCAAGTCTAGCCACCGCGCAGCGTTCGCCCCTTGCCGACGACGGGTCTGCGACGGCTCGTCGTCGAAGCCCATTCATGGCGAGCGAATCGATGCTGCTACGCGGCCTCGCGGGCCCCGTCTGCGAGGAGCTCCGCGACCGCCGCGAGCGGCTGCGGCTTGCCGTAAAGGTACCCCTGCGCGTAGTCGCAGCCGAGTCCACGCAGCTCGCTGTGTACGTTCGCGTCCTCTACCCCCTCCGCGACGACCTCAAGACCCAGGCTGTGGACGAGTTGGATTGTCGCCTTGGCGATCATGCGGCTGTTACGAGACACCGACATGTCCGCGATGAAGCTGCGGTCGATCTTCACTTCCTGAACGGGCAGGTCCTTCAGGTACGAGAGCGACGAATGCCCAGTGCCGAAGTCGTCGATCGAGACGCGAACACCGGCGTCGGCGATGGCGGCGAGGATCAACCGTGCTCTGTCGGGATCGGCCATGACGGTGCTCTCTGTGAGCTCGACGCAGAGGCGGCCCGGTCCAACCCCGTGCTCGTCGAGGAGACCTTTGATTCGAACGAGCAGGTCCGCGTCCAGAAGGTCGATAGCCGTCAAGTTGACCGCGACCGTGAGCTCGGTCTCGGACCAGTCGCGCAACTGCTCGACGGCGGCTTGAAGTACGGCACGTGTTACGTGACGGACAGCGCCGGTCCGCTCGGCGATGGGGATGAAAGCTCCCGGTGGTAGAAGGCCGCGGATTGGGTGATCCCAGTACGCCAGTGCCTCGAAGCCTGCGATCGCGTTCGTCGTCAGATCGATCTTCGGCTGGTAGTGGAGTCGAATCTGGCCTTCGTCTGCAGCCTCACGCAGTGCGGCCGTCAGCTTCAGCTGCTCCGGATCGTGCGGATCGACAGCCGGGCTGTACCCGAGTACACCGCTTCGCCACTCCTTCGCTGTATACGTCGCCACTTCGGCATGCTTGACGAGCGTGTGGGCGTCGTCGCCGTCGACGGGATAGAACGCGACCCCGACGGTCGCGTCGACTGCAAGCTGTATGCCCTCCGTATGGATCTGAGGCTCGATTGCGGCACGGATGTGCTCGGCGAAATCCATTGCCTCCGCCACTGTCCCGAACTCGGCGGCGAAAACGAAGTCGTCACCCCCAAGGCGGGCCAGCAGTCGCTCATCGCCGGCCACGACTTGCAGCCGGCGGGCGGCCTCGACGAGAACGACGTCTCCCGCCTCGTGCCCGAGCGTGTCGTTGATCTCGCGGAAGCGGTTGAGATCGACGAGGAGCACGGCCAGCAGGATCTCCTCGTCGGTCGCACGAGAGATCGCGAGACCCAGTCGTTCGAAGAAATGCGTTCTATTCGGCAGACCCGTCAGCTCGTCGTAGAAGGCCTGCTGATGAATGCGCGTGATCTGTCGTTGAATACGTCGCGTCACGCGGACGAGCAGCGGGACGAGCAGGGCGAAGAGGACGATGAGAAGGCCTTCGAGGACCGCGCCGACGCGGAGCTGCAGGGAGCGCGCAGAGTGGGCTATCGGTTTGTAGGACTGTGCGATCAGTGCCGCTCCGCCGCGCGTGTCGGGTCCGACCGGAGCATAGGTCTCCAGTGTCTTGCCATCGGTCGCTGCGCCGTTAGCGCCCGCCGCCGGCACGTGGCTCACTATCGTCCCTGTCGCAGCTTCGGCTGCAAGCGCACCTGAGATGGTCGTCCCGATCGCCTCGTGGTCCGTCGAGTACGTGACGAGGCCGTCACGGCGAACGAGGGAGAGCGCTTGGATGTCCTTCGTGAGACCGTACGTTCGCAGGAGAGCATCGAGCTCGTGTCGGCGGTTCGAAGGCACCGGGCGTTTGAGGTCGCTCTGTGTCACTTCGCGCTGGAGGACGCTGGACGCCACGAGGCCCGCGTGTCTCGCCGCCGCGCGCTCGGCCTGCGAGAGGGCAAAGTGATGAACGACGATCAGGATCAGGGCCGAGGCGAGCGCCAGTGCGAGCGAAAGCACGACGGCAAAGCGAAGAACCAGCTTGGGCGGACGCTCCGTAGCGAACAGAGCTGATTTTTCCCCTCTTGCCCCGAGCGCTTGAGCCATCACGGCCGCCCGCTGCCACCCTTCGGACCACCGCTGCCAGCCTGTGGAGAGCCCGAACCGCCTCCGGGTGAACCATTCCCCGGTCCAGGAGAGGTTGCGCCGCTGCCCGGGTCTGAAGGAGTACCGCCGTCCACGGGAGGCTTCTGAGAGCCGCCCCCTTGGCCCGTCGAGCTTCCTGTACCTCCGGACCCGCCCGTGCCCTTCACACCGCCTGTACCTCCGGACCCGCCCGTGCCCTTCACGCCGCCTGTACCTCCGGACCCGGTCGAGCCCCCGCCACCTCCGCCCTGATTCGGCACGGGAGTGGTGGCGGTAGGAGGCTCGGGCTTGGGGGTCGGGCCAGGCGCTTGATCGCCGGGTGCCGCCTCGGAGGTGCCTGCCTCTCCCGAACCGGTCGTACCGGTGTCAGCTGGCTCGTCGTCCGGGTTATCAGCAGGATCGAGGGGCGCTGCATCCGCCCAGCCGGTGACGGTGCCTGTCTTCGTGGATGCGGACGGCCTCTGCGCCGGTGCGTTGTGCGCGGACTCTCCATGGGCCTGTGCTGACTGTGCGCCTGCTGCACTCGCAGCACGCTGTTCCTGTGGCTCGTACTGGATCTCGACCGAAGCGACCGCGACTGTGCGTTCCCGAATGAGGGATCCGTCGCCACCGAGCGCGGGCTCCGTGAGAGCCGCGAATGTCGCAGCGGCACGTTCGAGCATCTGCGGCAGCGGGAGCACCGTCGCTGCGAGCGAAAGCACCGGAAGTGGCACGCACATCAGGATCGCGATCGCGACGAGATGACGGCGAGGCAGTGAGACTGCCTCGGCGGTGCCGGCAGCTGTCCAGTCGTTAGGTGTCGCGAGATTGCTCATTGGGCCACAGAAAACCGTGCTTTCACACGATCGAGGCATTCAGAACCTGGGAGACCCCCCCACCGGGGGATCTAGACCCCCCGTTCGAGTGAGGATCCCGCCCGGCGCTCGGACTCGAGACCCCCCAAGCGCGACGGACGCAGGCGATCAAGAGCACGGCTCGGTTCCGCCCCACGACGGCTGGCGCTTGAAGTAGGCTCGCCCCCGGTGCGCAAGGGGATCGTCCAGCTGGTCGCGATCGGCGTCGTGATTGGCGTGCTCGTCACGCTCGTCGCCGTCCTGTTCCAGTGGCTTCCGACCTCCGCGAGCGAGGAGTTCGATCGGATTCAGGACATCTACTGGTTCGCCACGATCATGTCGATCGTGATCTTCTCGGTGGTTGCCGCCGTGGTCGTCTATTCGGTGTGGACCTGGCGCGTCCCCGACGACGACGACCTGGACGGCCCGCCGATCCACGGCAACACGGGCCTCGAGATCGCGTGGACCGCGGTTCCCGCGATCCTCGTCATCGCGCTGGGGATCGTGAGCGCCGTCGTGCTGTCCCAGAACGGCGAGGCCGGGAACCGCCCGCTCGAGGTGAAGGCGATTGGGCAGCAGTTCGCCTGGAAGTTCGAGTACAGCGACTACGGGGACTTCACGACCGGCGAGCTCGTGCTGCCCGTGAACCGCGAAGCGCGGTTCACGATGGAGGCGGTGGACGTCATCCACTCCTTCTGGGTGCCGAACTTCGGCCAGAAGATGGACGCCGTGCCCGGCATCGAGACGTCGATTCTCGTCACGCCAACGCGCACTGGTGAGTTCGCGGTCGTGTGTGCTGAGCTCTGCGGCCTCGGGCACGCGACGATGCGTGCGAAGGCGCGCGTCGTGACGCGGGCCGAGTTCGACGAATGGGTTAAGGAGAAGAGGGCGTGACGGTTTCGCACTCCGATACACCGCACGCCGAGTACCCGCCTCACTTCGAGCCGCCGCACGGCTCGACGTGGAAGTTCTTCTTCGGTCCCGGACTGGTACGTGGCGGGTGGATGGCCGGCGTCGGCTTTGTCCTCGGCACGCTTCTCGTCCTCGCGCTCCGGCGATGGTGGGGCTGGGAGCCCTACTGGTTGACCGAGGTGATCCTCGTCGTCGGCGGAATGGTGGCGACTCCGATCGGCTTCCTCGGTGGCATCGGTGCGTTCGACTACTGGCTGCACTACATCTCCGGTCGCCCGACGCGCCCGGAGGACCACTCGGGGCACGGAGCCCGCACCTGGAGGGACTACTTCCGGGTCAACACCGACCACAAGGTGATCGGGGTCCAGTACCTCGTCACCACGTTCGTTTTCTTCACGATCGGCGGGCTCATGGCGATGTTCTTCCGAGCAGAGCTCGCGCAGCCGGGGCTCCAGTTCGTGGATTCGCAGACGTTCAACGGTCTCGTCTCGATGCACGCGACCTTGATGATTTTTCTCTTCATCATCCCGGCGTTCGCAGGGCTCGCGAACTTCGCCGTCCCGCTCATGCTCGGCGCCCCGGACATGGCGTTCCCGCGGCTGAATGCGCTCTCGTTCTGGCTGCTTCCGATCGCCGGAGTCATGTTCCTGGCGAGCTTCATCGCTCCCGGCGGCGCGTTCGGTGCCGGTTGGACCGGTTACGCCCCGCTCGCCGAGGGCCAACCGCTGGGCCAGACCTTTTTCAACATGGGCGTGCAGTGGGCCGGGGCCTCGAGCATTCTGACCGCGCTCAACTTCCTCGTGACGATTATCACCATGCGCGCTCCCGGCATGACGTTCTGGCGCATGCCGCTCCTCGTCTGGGCGAACTTCACGACCTCACTGCTCGTCGTCATCGCGACGCCGTTCATCGCCGGTTCGCAGTTCTTCGTCATGTTCGACCGGATCATGCACACGAGCTTCTTCACGCCCGAGGGCGGCGGCTATGTGCTCGGGTACCAGCACATCTTCTGGTTCTACAGTCACCCGGCCGTCTACATCATGATGCTGCCCGGCTTCGGGATCGTCTCCGAGGTGATCTCGTCCATGTCGCGCAAGCCGATCTTCGGGTATCGCCTGATGGCGCTCTCGCTCATGGGGATCCTCGTCCTCGGCTTCTCCGTGTGGGCACACCACATGTTTGTCGCGGGCATGGCCGATTGGCTGCGCGTGCCCATGATGATCACGACCTTGCTGATCGCGATCCCGACGGGGATCAAGGTGTTCTCGTGGACTGCGACCCTCTGGCGCGGGCGCATCCACCTGAATACGCCGATGCTGTTCGCGCTCGGCTTCCTGACGATGTTTGTCATCGGGGGGCTTTCCGGGATCTACCTCGGCTCAGTACCCATCGACATCGCTGCCTCGGATACGTACTTCATCGTCGCCCACATCCACTACGTGCTCTTCGGCGGCTCCGTCTTCACGATCTTCGCGGGGATCTACTACTGGTTCCCGAAGATGACCGGCCGCATGTACAACGAGCGGCTCGGGAAGTGGCACTTCTGGCTGACGTTTGTGAGCTTCAACGCGACGTTCTTCCCGATGCACTACGTCGGCCTGCGGGGCATGCCGCGGCGCGTGTTCGACTACGACTCTGCGTTCGGTGACCTCAACTTCGTGATCTCGATCGCATCGTTCGTCCTTGGCGCCTCGTTCATCGTGTTCGTCTACAACATGATCACGAGCTGGGCTAACGGCCCGATCGCGGACGCCAACCCCTGGCGGGCGCACACGCTCGAGTGGCAGGTCTCGTCGCCACCGCCGATCTTCAACTTCGACGAGATCCCGCAGGTCGTCGGCGGTCCGTACGAGTACGGCGTGCCCGGTGCTCGACATGCAGTCATGAGCCCGGCCAAGGAAGCCGAGGAGGTTCACGCATGACCGAGCAGGTGACCTCAGTTCTCGTAGTGGCCAACGAGACGCTGGTCGGCACGGAGCTCGTGGATGCCGTCCGCCGCCGTGCCGAGCGCGGGCCGATCCGCGTCGCAGTCGTCGCACCGGTCACGCAGCCTCGCGAGGGCTACGTCGTGTATCGCGACTCCCGCCGTGCCGCGGCGGGGCGCAGGCTCGACCGGACGCTCGGGGCTCTTCGTGCATCGGGAGTCGCGGCTCATGGCGGCGTTTTCGACGACGAGCCGCTCGCGGCGATCAAGGACGTACTCGCCTCGGAGGAGATCGACGAGATCATCGTCTCGACTCATCCCGAGACGAAGTCGGGTTGGCTACGCAAGGACCTCCTCGACGAGGTTCGGAAGGCGGCGGGCGGGAGGCCGGTAGAGCATGTCGTCTCCGAGGTCGTCGGCCGCGCGGGCGTCAACGTGCTCGTCGTCGCGAACGAGACCGTGCTCGGGGAACAGCTCCTCGACCGCCTTCGCGCGAGGGCCCGCGAAGGAGCCGCCAGTTTTCTGATCGTCTGCCCTCAAGGCGATCCGGCGCGCGGCGAGCACCCGGAGGCCGAGCAGCGGCTGCGTTCGGCACTCGCGATCCTTCGCTCCGAAGGACTCGATGTCCACGGACAGATCGCCCATCCGGATCCATTCGTCGCAGCGATGGAGGCGGTCGAGGACGAGCGTACGGACGAGATCATCGTCTCGACTTTCCCAGGGGAGCGGTCGGGGTGGCTCCGGCGCGACCTCGTCGGGCGGCTCCGTTCGGAGAGCGGGCTGCCGGTCGACCATGTCGTCACCGAGTCCCGAGAGGAGGTGGCCGTTTGAGCGCACACGCCGAGGTGCTGCACGATCATCACGGACCGCCGGAGGCGAATCAAAGCTCGCGCGTCGACGCGCGCACGCTCGGGATGCTTCTCTTCATCGGGTCGGAGATCATGCTCTTCGGCTCGTTCTTCGCCGCGTACTTCTTCGTCAGGGTCGTCAACCCGAGTGCGCCCGCCGAGTGGCCGCCGGAGCCGTACCACTTCCCGGTGTTCGTGGCCGGCGTCAACACGGCGATCCTCGTCACCTCGAGCTTCACGATGCACTGGGCTCTGCAGTCGATCAAGCGTGGCCAGCGCGCTGGTTTCCTAGCCGGGATGGTGCTGACATTCGTCATGGGTCTCGCGTTTCTCACGACGCAGGTCGTCGAGTATCTGAACGTTGGGTTCAACACGGGCGACGGCGCTTTCGCATCGGTCTTCTTCGGGCTCACCGGCCTCCATGGCGCGCACGTGGCGGTTGGGCTCAGCCTGCTCTTGATGGTGATCATCCGCGGCTCGCGGGGACACTTCTCGCCGGAGCACCACCACGGCGTCGAGCTACCCGGGATCTACTGGCACTTCGTCGACGTCATGTGGATCGTCGTGTACGCGACGGTCTACCTCCTCTAAAGGAGCGCAGCTGCTGTGGAGAACCCGTTTCGTAGCGAAGCCGCGGCTTTCCGCTTCCTGCTGATCACGATCGGTGCATTCGCGCTCATCGTCGTCGCCTCCCTGATCAGCACAATCCTTGGTGTCATCGTCTGGCTCGGGCTGTCGGCGGCCGCGGTTGGGGTCTACCTCCGTCAACGTGGGCCCGGCCCGAAGCCCCAGCACATCGAGCACGTGGGTGGACCCGAGGAACGTCGCGTCCTCGTCGTCGCGAACGAGACCATCGGGCACGACGAGCTCCTGGGCGCGATCAGCACGCGGGCGCTCTCGGTGAAGACGTCCTTCCTCGTCGTGTGCCCCGCGTTGACGACGGGCCTCAAGGCGTGGGCGTCCGACGAGGATCCGGCTCGGGCAGCCGCCCAGCAGCGGCTCGACGAGATGCTCGCCAGACTCGCCTCGGTCGGGATCGATGCCCGCGGCGAGGTGGGAGACACCGACCCGCTCGTCGCCATCGAGGATGCAGTGCGAACGTTCCATCCGGACGAGATCGTGATCGCGACCCACCCGGCCGGCAACTCGAGCTGGCACGAGCGCGGGGTTGTCGACTCGGTCCGGGTCCGGTACGACGTGCCCGTCGAGCACGTGGTCGTCGACCTCGAGGCGGAAGCCGGGAGCTGATCCCGGCGCGAGGCGACTCGCGCTACTTGCCGGCGGTCGACGAGAC
This sequence comes from Thermoleophilia bacterium, assembly GCA_029865325.1. GTDB lineage: Bacteria > Actinomycetota > Thermoleophilia > Gaiellales > Gaiellaceae > GMQP-bins7. The sequence continues at coordinate 28,351 of JAOUHF010000006.1, read as the reverse complement.
GTAGTCGGCGACGGCCTGGATCTGGGCGGCGTCGAGCGAAGCGCCGAAAGGCGGCATCACACCCTTCCCATTCGTCACGCGGTCGACGACGAGCTCCTTCGAGGGCTTCGCGCCGTCGAGGTTCGGACCGACCGTTCCGGCCGTTCCGGCGTCCGCCAGGGTGTGACACCCGCCGCAGGTAGTCGTGAAGATCGACTTCCCGTCCGTCTGCTTCTCTGCGGTGACGCCCGTCCCCGCGACGGCGCCGACGTAGACCGCGACGTCGCTTACCGCCTGATCTTGATCGTCGACACAGAACGCATCTCCCTCGACGTCGTCGCATGAGGGCAGGGTCGTGTCGGCGGCTGGCATCCCCGGCGCGCCGGTCGAGGTCGCCGTGATCGGGAAGCGGATCTGATTTGCGACAACCTGCGTGAAGGTGGCGGATGTCATGCCCGCTTCGCGCGCCTGTGCGAACGCGTCATCGAGGTTCGGGCCAATCGTTCCAGCCGTCCCCGCGTCGGCGAGTGTGTGACATCCACCACACGCCGTGATGAAGAGCTTCTTACCGGCTCCCTGGCTTCCCGCGCTCGTATACCCGCCGGTGCCGCACCCGGTCAGCGCGAGCGAGAGGAGGGCCGCCCACGCGGCGGTCACGAGTACGGCGAGCCTCACAGGGGGCGAGTCTAACCACCTGGCGCAGGACCGGGATCCGCTAGCGCGGTATCTCGGTCTTGCGAAGTCCTGAAGGCGGCCGCTTAGCGGCCGCCGGCAATTCGAAGTCTCTCTCAGCCGGTCTGGCCGAACTGACGGAGCTGCTTCAGAAGACGCCGTACCTCGACCGCAGTCGGATCGTCCGGCGCGATCTTCAGGAACGCTTCGTACGCGGCGATCACGGTTGCCGTGTCCCCCGCACTCTGAGCAGCCTGTGCCAGCTCGAGCTGAACGCTCGGATCCTTCGGCAGCACCACGGTGATCCGCCGATACGTGTCGACGGCGTTCGCCGATGCCTGCTGCGCCTCGAAGTACGCCGCAGAGCTGTCCCCGGTGATCTGCCCGCTGACCGCCTGTGAGATCGGGTCCGGATCGACCGGCCTGCCGCCGAGCTGGATCGCGCCTGCCACTGCAGTCCCCGGCGCCAAAAAGGCGGCTCGGTAGTCGGCAATCTGGCCGCGCTGCTGCGCCTCGCTCGCTTTTGCGAGGTACAAACCGGCGAGCTCGCGCAAGACGTCGGCGTTGCGTGGCCGCAGCGCGACGAAGTTCTCGAGAGCTTCGATTGCGTCATCGGTGTTTCCGGCCGCCTGGTGAGCGGTGGCGAGATCGCGGAATGCCTGCGCATCCTTCGGGTTGTCGAGGACGCGCTGTTCGGACTTGGAGATCGAGGGCACGCCACTCCCTCCACCCTGCCCCCTGAAGACGTCGCCGACGCCAACACCTCCGGCTCCGACCCCGAATCCCACGAAGCCGAGCCCGAACGCGACGGCGAGGAACAGAAACATCCACTTCGCGTGCCGGCGAAGACGCGGGAAGAACATGGTGTCCTCGATCACGACGTCGGGTTTGCGTGTGACAGAAGCCGGCCGCGGGCGCTGTGCGCTGCGTCGATCAGCTCGAGCCATGTCTTCCCTCCCTTCTCATACCGCGTTTCACCGGACACGAGAGTAGCGACGACGTGTTGGGGGGAGCCTCCGAGAACCGCCGCCGTAACCGGATCTTCCCATGGGATGAATGACGTTTCGGCGAGCGACAAGACTGTCAGATCGGCGCTCTTTCCAGGGAGGAGCGAGCCGAGCTCGTTGGCGAGGCCGAGGGCGCGCGCACCTCCGAGCGTCGCAAGCTCGAGCGCATCCGCTGCAGTGAGTGCGTCGGGGCGACGCTCACGTGCCCGTGCACCGGAGATTGCGGCCCGCATCTCGTCGAACATGTCGAACGAGGGCGTCGAAGCGGGGCTGTCGGTGGCGATGCAGACCCGGATTCCAGCAGCGCGCAGAGCCGTCAGCGGTGCGATGCCGCACCCGAGAAGCGCGTTCGAGCGGGGGCAGTGGGCGACCGCGACGTCGTGCTCGGCCAGCAGCGCGATCTCCTCCTCGTCTACCTGGACGCAGTGGGCGGCGAGCAGGTTAGGCCCGAGCACGCCTTCCTCGGCGAGCGCGCGTACGCCCGTCGTCCCGGGGGGCTCGACGAGCATGTCCGCAAAGGCCTCCCACGCTCCCGAGCCTGTCTGGAGGAAGTTGGTCTCCGCTTCGCTCTCGGCGAGGTGCGTTGCGGTCGGCATCCCGAGTGCGGCGCACGCGTCGTAGAGTGCAAGCGAGCATGTGTACGGGGCGTGCGGTGAGACCCCCACCCGTATCGTGTCGGACAGCGTGTCGGAGATGCGCTCGAGCATGGGGTCGAAGCGGTCGGACAAGACGTCGGGCGTCTCTCCGAACACCTCGAGGTAGATCGTCGCGCGCAGCCCGAGGTCGGCGCAGCCGGTCGCGGCAGCGCCGCTGAAGCTGCAGTCTCCGACTGTCGTGATCCCAGAACGCAGGCACTCGAGCGCACCGAATCGCGCGATCGCCTCCGCGTCCTTCAGGTCGATTTGCCGCTTGCGCTGGACGTGCAGACCGATCCAGTCGGAGAACGGAAGCCCGTCGCCGAAACCCGCGTAGACCGCGTACTCGAGGTGGCTATGTGCGTTTACGAAGCCAGGGAGGATTACCGCGTCACGGTAGCGCTCGCCTGCGCCGAGCTGCGCGGCTGGTCCGACTGCAACGATCGTCCCATCTTCGATCGCAACGGCGCCATCACGGATTGGCGGTCCCTCCACTGGGACCACCCAGTTCGCAGACAGGACTTTCACGAGGGGCCGGCCTCGGCGTACTCCTCGCCCCAGCCGCGTCGCCAGCGCCGCTCCATGAAGACGCTCATCCAGATCGAGAGCTCGAACAGAAGGAGGAGCGGAACCACCTCGAACGCGAGCGAGACGGGATCGACGGTCGGGAGCAAGATCGCGAACACGAGCAGCACCACGAACGCGATCTGCCGGTTGCTGCGCAGACGGTCCGAGGTCAGTACGCGAAGGCGGACGAGCGCCAGGACGAAGATCGGCATGAGGAACGCAATACCCCCTGCCACGAGAGTCACCGCCGCGAAGTTGTAGTAGTAGCTCGCGCGAATCTGGATGTCGTAGAGGTCGTCGTCGTATGACGTGAGGAAGTCGAGCGCACGAGGGAGCACCACGTAGTACATGAAGGCCACTCCGGTCGCGAACAGTGCGGTCGCGATCACGACGAAGACGAGCACGATGCGCTGGAAGTGCGGCTGGACGGCAGGCGAGAGAAACCCCCAGATCTGCCAGAGCACGATGGGAAGCGCGAGTGCGAGGCCAGCGATCAAGCTGACCTTGACCGACGTGGTGAACGGCTCGGTGACGCCGAGCGTCACGAGCTTCTTGTCGTCCGAAAGTGGCCCGGTTAGCCATTCCATGATCTGCTCGTGGAAGGCGAACGCCAACAGGAACGCCGGCACGAACGCAAGGAGCACGACGATGAGCCTCGTTCGGAGCTCGTCGAGGTGCTCGACGAGTGTTGCCTCCTCGCCGTGGAGGAGACGGCGCGGTAGCCACCGACGCACCATCGGAGAGGGTTCCTAGCGGACGGTTTCCCGCTCGGCCTCCGCCTCGGACGCGCTCGCCGGCGCTTCCGGTTCGGAGGTAGCGGCTGCGAGCTCTACGGGCTTCGGGGTCGGTTCGGTGATGGTCACCGCTTCCTCCACGCCCGTGACCGAGTCCTTGAACTCACGCATTCCCTTGCCGAGTGAGCGTCCCATCTCCGGTAGTCGCTTGGCGCCGAAGATGAGGAGCAGCACGACAAGGAGGATCATGAGCTCCCAGACCGAGATGCCGAAGGGCATGGACGCACGATACCACCGCGCCGACGCTGAACCAGGTCCGGCTACCATGCGAGCAGGCGGGACACCTACTGCCGGTCCACGGTAAGCGAGATCCTTTTCGTATGGCTCAACTCGAGATCAAGAATCTGCATGTTGCTCTGGAAGACGGCACCGAGATCGTCAAGGGTGTCGATCTCGTCGTTGCCTCCAACGAGAAGCACGCGATCATGGGGCCGAACGGGTCGGGTAAGTCCACGCTTGCCTACGCCCTCATGGGTCATCCGGCATACGAGATCACCGAAGGCCAGATCCTTCTCGACGGACAGGATGTTTCCGAGCTCGGCGCAGACGAGCGCGCACAACGCGGCCTCTTCCTTGCATTCCAGTACCCGCACGCCATTCCAGGCGTCACCGTAACGAGCTTCCTCCGAACCGCGATCAACGCCCAGCGCAAGGCGGCAAACGGCGGCGAGGAGAATCCGGTGCCGATTCCCGAGTTCCGCACGGAGCTGCTGGCGGCGATGGAAGAGCTGAAAGTGCCACGTGAGCTCGCGTCGCGCTATCTGAACGATGGATTCTCAGGCGGCGAGAAGAAGCGCGTCGAGATCCTGCAGATGGCGATGCTGAAACCGCGGATCGCTGTACTCGACGAGACCGACTCCGGCCTCGACATCGATGCACTCAAGATCGTTGCGAATGGCGTCAACGCGCTCGTCGGCCCGGAGATGGGCGCGCTCGTGATCACGCACTACCAGCGAATCCTCAACTACGTCACGCCCGATTTCGTGCACGTGTTCGTCGATGGGCGTATCGTGGCCGAGGGAGGTCCGGAGCTCGCCCACAAGCTCGAGGCGAAGGGCTACGAGGCTTTCATACCCGCCGGCGTCGGAGGTGACGCATGAGCACGCACGAGACCGAAGTCGTCCGCGACATCCGCTCCGAATACAAGTACGGGTTCTCGAACCCCGACGCCGCGAAGGATTACTTCTTCAAGTCGGGCCGAGGCATCTCGCACGAGGTCGTCGAGGCGATCGCCGAGCACAAGAACGAGCCCGCTTGGATGCGGGAGTTCCGTCACAAGTCGCTCGACTACTTCTTCGCTCGCCCCATGCCCAATTGGGGCGCTGATCTGTCGGGGATCGACTTCGAGAACATCTACTACTACATCAAGCCCACCGAGAAGCAGGCGGATCGCTGGGAGGACCTCCCGGCCGAGATCCTCGACACCTGGGACAAGCTCGGCATTCCCGAGGCGGAGAAGAAGTACCTCGCCGGCGTCGGCGCGCAGTACGAGTCCGAAGTCGTGTACCACAAGCTCCAGGCCGATCTCGAGGCGAAGGGCGTGATCTTCCTCGACATGGACACGGCTCTGCGTGAGCACGAGGACATCGTCAAGCAGCACATGGGGACGATCATCCCGCAGAACGACAACAAGTTTGCCGCGCTCAACTCGGCCGTGTGGTCGGGCGGCTCCTTCATCTACGTCCCGCCCGGTGTCAGGATCGAGATGCCGCTCCAGGCCTACTTCCGCATCAACGCGGAGAACATGGGCCAGTTCGAGCGCACGCTGATCATCGTCGACGAGGACGCCTACGTGCACTACGTCGAGGGCTGCACGGCCCCGATCTACTCCTCGGACTCGCTGCACTCCGCGGTGGTCGAGATCATCGTCAGGCGCGGTGGGCGCTGCCGCTATACAACCATTCAGAACTGGTCGAACAACGTCTACAACCTCGTGACCAAGCGCGCTGTCGCCTACGAGGACGCAACCATGGAGTGGGTCGACGGGAACCTCGGTTCGAAAGTGACCATGAAGTACCCGGCGATCTGGCTCATGGGCGAGCGAGCGCACGGCGAGGTGTTGTCGATCGCGTTCGGCGGCAAGGGCCAGCACCAGGATGCGGGCGGAAAGGTCGTCCACGTCGCACCACATACAACCTCCGTCATCACGTCGAAGTCGATCTCGAAGGACGGGGGCCGCGCTGGCTACCGCGGCCTGCTGCAGGTGGCGAAGGGCGCTGTCGGCTCCAAGTCGAAGGTCGTCTGCGACGCGCTCATCCTCGACGAGGAGTCGCGCTCGGACACCTACCCGTACATCCAGGTCGACGAGAGTGACGTCGATCTCGGCCACGAGGCGACCGTCTCGAAGATCGGCGAAGAGCAGCTCTTCTACCTCATGAGTCGCGGCCTCTCCGAGGGCGAGGCGTCCGGGATGATCGTGTCGGGCTTCGTCGAGCCGATCACTAAGGAGCTCCCGCTCGAGTACGCGGTCGAGATGAACCGCCTCATTCAGCTGCAGATGGAGGGCTCGGTCGGGTGATCGACATCCAGCGCGTGGATTTCGTTGCCATACCGACCCGTGATGCGGAGCGGGCGGTGACGTTCTACGGCGAGACGCTCGGGATCCCTCGGAACCCGAGCTCCCACGAGAGTTTCCCGGAGTTCGAGACGAGCAACGTCACGCTCGCGCTCTACGCGCCCGAGTCGATGGGGATGGAGTTCAAAGCCCTGCCGATGGGCGAGATCTCGTTCCGCGTCCCGGACGTCGCCGAGGCGCGTGCAAAGCTGGAGGAAGCCGGAGTCGTGTTCGAGGGCGAGACGTTCGACTCGGGCGTCTGCCACATGGCGTTCTTCAAAGACCCGGACGGGAACGGCCTGATGATCCATCGCCGCTACGCCCCGTACGCCGACGGCTCGACGCCTTGATGCAGGTCGAGCAGGTCGACTTCGTGTCCGTCGCGACGCGGGACGTCGCACGTGCAGTGGCCTTCTATCGGGACATCATGGGACTGCCGGAGAGCGAGTACTCCGAGGGCGAGGTCGAAGCGCCGAACGTCACGCTCTCCTTCTGGGCTCCCGAGGGAGAGGACGAGCCCTTTCAGCCGAACGCTGCTGGGATCGCATTGCGTGTGGCGGACGTCGAGGCAGCGGTGGAGGAGGCCCGTGCCGCTGGCGCCGAGGTTATGGGAGTCGAGGACACGGGTGTCTGCCATATGGGCTTCGTCAAGGATCCCGACGGCAACATCGTCATCCTCCACCGGCGTTACGCGCCGAGGGGGCAGCGTGAACAGAGCTGAGCTCCTCGAGCGCTACCAGGCGCTCCCGCTACCGTCGACCAAAGACGAGCACTGGCGGTTCACGGACCTCAAGGGATTCGACCCGGACTCATGGAACGCCAACGGGGCAGCGGAGATCTCGTCTGCGCCGTCGATGCTCGAGCTCGACGTTGCGGGCAGCGCCCGAGTCGGTGAGGCCGGGATCGAGATCGATCGGGCTCCGGATGGAATTCGCTTCGAACTGCTCTCGGCCGATGACGAGCTTCTGTACTCGCTCGTCGGAACGGACGAGAAGTTCGCCGCGCACAACGCGGCGTTGTGGGAGCACGGCCTGCTCGTGCGCGTGCCGCGAGGGGTTGTTCTGGACAAGCCGTTGTACGTGCGCGTCGCGAACTCCGTAGATGGCGGATCGCTCTTCTGGCGACTGCTGATCGTTGCCGAGCCAGAAAGCCGCTTCACGCTCGTCGAGGAGTACACGTCGGCGACGCCGGAGCTGTCGGCGTACTCGAACGCCGCCGTCGAGATCGTCGTCGAGCAGGGCGCGAAGGTTGAGTACGTCTCCGTCCAGAACCTCTCGCGTGGAACCTGGCACTTCGCCTCCCACCACGCAAGCGTCGGCCGCGACGCCGAGCTCGACTGGGTAGCCGGCGGCTTCGGCTCCGGAAACGGGAAGGTGCGGATTCAGAACGACCTCGTGGGACCGGGTGCCACGTCTCGGGTGACGGGTGCGTACTTCGCCGACGGCACGCAGCACCTCGACTACGACACGTTCCAGGAGCACATTGCGCCAAACACCACCTCGGACTTCGCGTTCAAAGGCGCGCTCCGCGACACCGCCCGCGCGGTCTGGCGCGGGATGATCCGCGTCGAAGAAGGTGCCCAGAAGACCAACGCGTACCAGGAGAACCGCAATCTCCTGCTCTCGAAGACCGCGCATGCGGATTCCATTCCCGGGCTCGAGATCATGGCGAACGACGTTCGCTGCACCCATGGCGCAACGCTTGGGCAGGTCGATCGGGAGCAGCTCTTCTACTTGATGGCCCGTGGGCTCTCGCGCGCCGAGGCGGAACGGCTGATCGTGCGGGGCTTCTTCCAAGACGTCCTCGACCGGGTCGAGCTCGAGCCCGTGCGCGATGCGCTTGCGGCCGCCTTGGAAGCTCGCATCCCGCAGACATAGCCTCGATCGGGCAGAATCGAGCGATGGAGCAGGTGCCGGTGCCTCGCCTGCGTGGCGTCTTTCACCAGTACGCGTTGGTCGCCGCCGTCTTTGCCGGCACGGCTCTCGTCGTCTTCGCCGATGGCTACCTCGAGCGTTTCGCGGTCTGGGTCTACGCCGCCGCGCTCGCCGCGATGTTCGGTGCCAGCGCCCTCTACCACCGCTTTCCGTGGCGGAGCTCGACCGCGCGGCTTCGCGCTCGCCGGCTCGACCACGCGATGATCTTCGTCTTCATCGCCGGCACCTACACCGCGTTTTCGTTGGTCGCGTTCGGCGGGACCGCTCGCGTCGTGGGTCTCGTCACGGTCTGGGCAGGGGCGATGCTCGGGATCGCCCTGAACCTGGTCTGGATCGATGCGCCACGCTGGCTCTCGGCTGTAGCCTACCTCGCAGTCGGGTGGGTCGGTCTCATCCTGATTCCCCAGCTCTTTCCGGCGCTGGGTGTCGCGGCTGCGGTGCTGGTGATCGTCGGCGGCGTTCTCTATAGCGTCGGCGCGCTCGCGTATGCCACCACCTGGCCGAATCCCTTTCCGGCCACGCTCGGCTTCCACGAGATCTTCCATTTGCTCGTCGTAGCAGCGGCCGCGACGCAGTTCATCGCCCTCTCACTCGTCGTGCTCTGAGCTCGAAGCGGTACCCTCGGCTCATGAAGACCAAGATGCAGCTCAGCGAGGAGGAGTGGCGCGCCCGGCTCACTCACGAGCAGTACGAGATCTTGCGACGCAAGGGCACGGAACGGGCCTTCACAGGGGCATTCTGGGACGAGCACGCGTCCGGTATCTACCGTTGCGCCGGCTGCGGCGCGGAGCTCTTCCGCTCGGACACGAAGTTCGAGTCGGGCTCCGGCTGGCCGAGCTTCTTCGAACCGTCGGCACTCGACAGCGTCATCACGGAAACGGACACGAGCTACGGGATGATTCGCACCGAGGTGATGTGCGCGTCGTGCGGTGGCCATCTCGGCCACCTCTTCGACGACGGGCCCCAGCCGACGGGCCAGCGCTACTGCATCAACTCGTGCGCGCTCGATCTCGAACGAGCGTCCTGATCCAGAGATCAGGGAGTTCCCCGATGCTGCGTTGCCGCGCGTTTGAGACGCTGGCCGCTGAACCTGACCACCCACAAGGAGGTGTGGCGTGTTCACGTACGTCGGGCTGATTCAGCTCACCGACGAGGGCCAGGAGAAGCTCCACGAGGCCCCCAAGTACCTCGAGAAGATCACTGCGATCATCGAGGAAGAAGGCGGTCTGCTCGAGGACGTTTACGCGGTAATGGGGCCGTGGGACTTCCTCGCGATCGTCAAGTATCCGGACAACGAGACCGCGTTCCGCGTGCTCGCCAAGATCGGGATGCTCGAGGTCGTGAAGACCGAGACGTTCCCCGCCGAGAAGGTGGACGTCTTCTTCAAGGCGCTCGTCTGAGCTGAACTGCCGCATACGCGCACCAAGGCTGCCCCCACCCGGGGGCAGCCTTGTATCGTGGCCGGCGTGACGAGCTGTTGCCGCGCCGGGTCGTGCGAGCAGTTTTTCAAGCCGAGCGTTGCGCGCCGGAGTCTCGAGACATACCGGCGAAAGGGGCTCGACGCCTTGGAGCGTCAGATGGTCGCGAGCGCTTCCGCGACGGGCACGATCGACGGCTTGCGTGTACTGGAGATCGGCGGCGGCATCGGTCGCATTCAGGCGGAGCTCCTCGACGCCGGCGCCGGGGAGGGCGAGATCATCGAGCTCGTCTCGTCGTATGAGCCGTATGCGCGCGAGCTCGCCCGCGAGAAGGGCCACGAAGCACGAACTGCGTTTCACATCGTGGACATTCTCGAGGAGCCTGACCGTGTCGAGCCGGCCGACGTCGTCGTCCTCAACCGCGTCGTGTGCTGTTCGCCCGACGGGGTCGCTCTCGCCGCCGCGGCTGGGAGACTTGCTCGACAAGCGCTCGTGCTCAGCTTTCCGCGCGATGTCTTCTGGATCAGAGCGGGGGTACGCATGCTGAACGCGAGTCTCTGGATCATGCGCAGCCCGTTCAGAGTTTTCGTTCATCGGCCGGCGGAGCTGTTCGCTGCGGCCGAGGCCGAGGGGGTTCACGTTCGGGAGGGTGATGGAAGCAGGCTCTGGCAGTGGGCGACATTGCGGCGTGCGGTATGACCGAGCTCGGGCTCTTCCCGCTGCCGCTGGTGCTACTCCCAACCGAGCGGGTTCCGCTGCACATCTTCGAAGAGCGGTATCGGGAGCTCATCGGCGAGTGCCTCGACTCGGGCAACGAATTCGGGCTCGTCTACGCGGACGATGACGGACTTCGTGACGTCGGAACACGCGCAAGCGTCACCGAAGTGCTCGCTCGAATGGTGGACGGACGCATGGACATCCTTGTCGAAGGCGGGGATCGGTTCAGGCTCCTCGAACTCACGGCCGGACGGAGCTTTTACACGGGCGAGGTGGTGCCCGTCGAGGACGAGAAGGACCCCGCCGAGGCGAAGTCGATCGAACGGGCGCTCGATCTCTTCGATCGCTTGCGCGAGCTCACGGGAAGCGATGTCGACCTGCCCGAGGCGGATGCCGTGCGGCTCTCCTTCGTTCTCGCTGGGCGAGTCGAGCTCCCGCCTGTGGACAAGCTCGAGCTCCTGAGGGACGTGTCCGAGCGGAGCCGCATGGCTCGTGTGTGCGATCTGCTCGAGCACGCGATCGCCACGGCTCGGCGCGTTCGGGGCGCTGCCGAGCGAGCGGCGACGAACGGCCGAGTCCATCTGGGGTGAGTCGCGTGGCCAGGGGTACCATGCGCTCGTGGCCGTCGCGACACATTCGAAGCTCGACGCCGAGCGTCTGCGGACGGACTTCGCGGTGTTCGAAGAGCTTGTCAACGGAAAGCCCGTGGCCTACCTCGACTCCGCCGCTTCGACGCAGAAGCCGCGCCAAGTGCTCGATGCGATGCGCGACTTCTACGAGCACTCGTACGCCAACGTGCATCGCGGCGTGTATCGCCTTGCCGAGCGCGCGACCACTGGCTACGAAGGCGCGCGCCGCAAGGTCGCGTCATATGTCAACGCGCCGTCCGAGCGCGAGGTGATCTTCACCCGGAGCGCCACGGAGGCGCTCAATCTCGTTGCGTACGCCTGGGGGCTCGACAACCTAGAAGAGGGCGATGTGGTCGTCGTCACCGATCTGGAGCACCACTCGAGCTTCGTCCCGTGGCAGTACGCCGCAGGGCGAACCGGTGCCACGTTCTGCGTCATCCCCATCGACGAAGGTGGTGAGCTTCGCCTCGACGCCCTCGACGAGATCGAGCGCCAAGGGAATGTGAAGGTCGTCGCGTCGAACCTCGTGTCGAATACGCTCGGGACCGTCAATCCTGTACAGGCTCTCGCGGCCTGGGCACACGAGCGCGGCGCCATCATGGTTGTCGACGCCGCGCAGGCCGCTCCTCACCGCCACCTCGACGTGCAGGCTCTCGATTGCGAGTTCCTGGCGCTCTCCTCCCACAAGATGTGCGGCCCGAGCGGCATCGGCGCACTGTGGGGGCGCCGCGAGCTGCTCGAGGCGATGTCGCCCTTCAACCTCGGCGGCGAGATGATCCGCTCGGTTTCCGCCGAGCGCACGACGTGGAATGAGCTTCCCTACAAGTTCGAGGCCGGGACGCCCGCGATTGCCGAGGCGGTCGGGTTCGGAGCCGCGATCGACTACGTTTCCGAGGTCGGGCTCGGCGCAATCGAGCAGCACGAGCGCGGGCTCCTCGAGTACACGCTGGGACGCCTCGGAGAGCTTCCTTGGATCGACACGTACGGGCCTCCGCCCGAGCGGCGCGCTGGGATCGTCTCCCTGAACGTCGAGGGTGTCCATCCGCACGATGTCGCCCAAGTGCTCGACTGGGAGGGTGTCGCCGTGCGCGCCGGCCATCACTGCACGCAACCCCTAATGACGAAGCTCGGGGTGAGCGCGACGATCCGCGCGAGCTTCTACCTCTACTCGATCCAGGAAGAGGTCGACCGGCTGGTCGAAGGCCTCGTGAAAGCCAAGACGAGCCTCGGGTAGCGATGAGCGAGTTCGATCAGCTCTATCGCGAGCTCATCCTGGACCACTACAAGAACCCGCGAAACCACGGGCTGCTGGATCCAGCCGACGCTCACGCCGAGGGTCAGAACCCGCTCTGCGGAGACGAGCTCGCGGTGACCGTGCGCTTTGGAGACGGCGACGTCATCGACGAGGTCGGATTCGACGGCCGCGGCTGCGCGATCAGCCAGGCGGCGACGTCGATGCTCAGCGACCTCGTGAAGGGCCGAACTGCGCAGCAAGTAGCAGCGATGCCGTCCCAGGAGCTCCTCGACGAGCTCGGCATTCCCCTGACGCCGGTTCGGCTGAAATGCGCGATCCTCGGGCTCGGCGTCCTGAAGCTGGCGTTGCACAAGGCGAAAGGAACGCCGCTTCCCGAGGAGTGGGGCACGGCGTCGCGCGACCTGGTGCTCGAGTGAACCATTGCATCCGGTAGAACGCGAACATCGCGGCCGCTATGCGGCCGCCTTCAGGGATGTGTGCGCGACCGGAATCTGCGCTAGCGGATTCCGGTCTTGCGCGGGGTACGAGTAGTGGCGGAGATCGAGGTCGGCTCGGTCGAGGAGCTTCCGCCCGGGTCGATGCGGCTCGTCCCGGCCGGCGCCCTCACGATCGGCGTCTTCAACTGCGCCGGTGCCCTCTACGCGATCGAGGATCGTTGTTCGCACGACGACGGGCCCCTCTGTGAAGGAGATTGGGAGCCTGAGCTCTGCATCGTCGTCTGCCCTCGCCACGGGGCGCGCTTCGATCTGCAGACGGGCATCCCGATGACGCTTCCCGCGTTCGAGTCTGTCCCTACGTATCCGGTATCCGTACGTGAGGACGGCGTCATCGTGCTGGAGGTTCCAGACTGATGCTCGACGAGCGCGTGCGGACTGTTCTCGCGCGCTTGGAAGAGGAAGACTTGGCCGAGCGCGATGCCGGGGTCCCGGGTGCGCAGCGCTCGCGTCAGATTGCGCCCACGACAGGACGGTTTCTCTTCGCCCTCGCCGCGTCACAGGACGGAATCGAGGTGCTCGAGATCGGAGCGTCTCGCGGTTACTCCTCCATCTGGCTGGCCTCCGGGGCTCGGCTACTCGGCGGCCGGGTTCTCTCGCTCGAGCACGATCCGGTGAAGTGCACGGCCTGGCGGGAAAATGTCACTGCAGCCGGTCTCGACGAGTGGGCGGAGCTGATCGCGGGCGATGCGTTTGCGACCCTCACGGCAACGGAGGACACCTTCGACCTCGTCTTCCTCGACGCCGAGAAGGACGACTATGAGCGACTCTTCGCTCTTGCTCGGCCACTCCTCGAGCCCGGCGGGCTGGTCGTTGCGGACAACGTCCTCTCGCATGTGGAGACGCTTGCCGCGTACTCGGCAGCACGGCAGGCGGACGCGACGCTCTCGAGCGTCACCGTGCCACTCGACCGCGGCCTCGAGATCTCCGTCGTGCTCGGCTGACCTTGCAGACGAGACCGGGGTGATCGCCGGGATGCATCCATCCGCCCGAAGTGCGTATGCTGGCGATACCGCGGAAAGGAGGTGGTCCGGCTTGAGTGATGACAGTACGGGCAGTGGAGGTACCAGCGGGTAGAGGCGTGCCCCCGGGACCACCGGGAAGCGCTTAGCCAGCGTAGGGGGCTCGCGTTTCGCGCTGCACTCGTCTCTTCGCGAGAGGAGTGCCGGAAGCGCCTCTACTAATCCATCGCTGGTATCCGTCTCGAGGGGCCGCGTAGTGCGGCCCCTCGGCGTTTCTCTCAGGCTGCGAGCACGGTCGGCAGAGCGTGCTCGACGAGAGCCTCGAGGTGATCTCGAAGACGCTCGGCGATCACAGTGCTCGAGAGCCGGCCTTCGGCGTCGAACGCCTCGTGCGCACGCGGCACCGCCACCTCGCCGGCGATGACGCGCGCACCGGCGATGCCGAGCACGCGCCGCAGATCCTGCTGCGCCCACATCGCCCCGTACTGCCCCGGCGTGGCGCCGGCCACTGCGACCGTCTTTCCAGCAAGCGCGGCTTCGCGATGCGGTCGTGACGCCCAATCCACGGCGTTCTTGAGAACTCCGGGGACCGAGCCGTTGTACTCGGGAGTGACGAAGAGAACCATGTCCGCGGCAGCTATGCGCCGTCGCAAGTCAGCCACCGCGACGGGCTCGTCGACCCCGTCCGTGTCCGCGTCAAACGGAGGGAGAGCGCCGAGGTCGTCGTAGAGCTCGACCTCCACGCCGTCGGGCGCGAGGTCGCGAGCTGCCCGGGCGAGGGCCGTGTTATACGACCCCGCCCGGAGGCTGCCCGATATGGCGAGGAGCTTCACGCTCGGCCTGTCCTGACCGCCGAGAATGTCGCGGTGAGCTTCACGTCGTTGGGAAGGAGGAAGCCACCGCCCGGGAGCGGGGCATTCCAGTTGAGCTCCCAATCCGTTCTGTCGACCGTCGCTTCGAGCTCGATGCCGATGCGATCGCTCCCCCAGGCGTCGGCGCCGCTGCCGGCGAAGGCTCCCCGAAGCGTCACCGGCCGGGTGATGCCCTTGACCGTGAGATCGCCCTCGACCAGAAGGTCGTCACCGACGAAGTCGATCTCAGTCGACCGGAAGCTGAGCTCGGGGTACCGCTCCGTGTCGAAGAACTCGGGCGCTTGCAGGTGCCCGTCGCGATTCTCGTCGAACGTCGTAATGCTGGCGGCGGCGACCGTCCCGTAGATCGACGGCTCCGCGCCACCCTCGATGGCGCCGCTCACGACTGGTGCGCGGCCCTTCACCGTGGTAAGCCCGAGGTGTTTGATGTGGAACTCGACCGCCGAGTGGGCCGGGTCGATCGACCACGTTCCTGCGGGGATGACGGTGGCCGAGGTCTCTGCGAGGATGGACATGGACTCTCTCCTTTGCGTCCGCTACTATTGAGTGCGCAAGCAACAATAGCCAGAAGAACATGCCTAGTCAAGTATTGAGCGAGCAATCTTTAGGTATCCGGTCGTTCGTCGCGCTGCTGCGTGGTTACAGGAATGCGAGACGGCAGTTGAACGCTCAATTGATCGCCGACCACGGCCTCACCGGAGCGGACTACGACGTACTGCTTCATCTTGCCTGGGCACCGGACAGATG
Source organism: Thermoleophilia bacterium (assembly GCA_029865325.1). Lineage (GTDB taxonomy): Bacteria > Actinomycetota > Thermoleophilia > Gaiellales > Gaiellaceae > GMQP-bins7. The sequence goes on along the minus strand of JAOUHF010000006.1, from coordinate 13,115 downwards.
CCTGCGTCGGGTCGACCTCGCCGACGAGGTGCTCTTGACGGCGTCGGGCGTCACGCGGCTCCTCGACGGTCTCGAGCGGAGCGGTTTCGTCGAGCGCGGCTCGTGCGATACGGATCGGCGTGTGGTCTACGCGGTGCTCACGGAGTCAGGCCTGGCGAAGTTGCGCGAGGCTTCCGAGAGTCACCTCCCGCAGATCGACGCCTTCTTCGCGGCACGCTTCGACGACGGCGAACTCGGCGAGCTGAGCGCGTTCCTCGCCCGTCTTGCCGAAGCCGACGCTATCGGCTGCGAGCCTCCCGTATAGCTCAAGGATCGAAGTTTTGCCAGTAACGACTCGGCGTGGGGCCGCGCTGACCCTGGTACTTCGAGCCGATCCCCTCCGAGCCGTACGGCCGCTCGGCCGGCTCCGTGAGCTGGACGAACGAGATCTGGCCGATTTTCATCTCCGGATAGATCGTGATCGGAAGGTTTGCGACGTTCGACAGCTCGAGAGTGACGTGTCCGTCCCAGCCAGGATCGATGAAGCCGGCGGTCGAGTGAATGAGGAGCCCTAGTCTTCCTAAGCTCGATTTCCCCTCCAGGCGGGCGACCAGGTCGTCCGGCAGAGTCACGCGCTCGAGCGTCGAGCCGAGCACGAACTCGCCAGGGTGGAGGATGAACGCCTCGTCGCCGGTCACCTCGACGAGCTCGGTCAGCTCCTCCTGCTGCGCCCTGACGTCGATAAACGGATAGCGGGAGTTGCGGAAGACGCGGAAGTAGCGGTCGACGCGCACATCGAGACTCGACGGCTGCATGAGCCCGGGGTCGTACGGTTCGATCCCTATGCGTCCCTCGGCGATGAGTCGGCGGATCGTTCGGTCGGAAAGGACCACCCGGCGATCCTAGATGGACGATCGGGTCGCCACGCCTTGTGACAAATTGTCACAAACGAACACTCGCTCTCGCAGGTGCGCTGCGGTCACTGCGATATGGTCCACGCTCCGGTGTCGATGCTGTTCCCACCGATCGACCCGAACGAGCGGTTTCGCGGGCGTCGGGCTGCGGCGAGGCGCAGGAAGCGCCTGCGTCGTGGCGCTGCGGTTGGTGCCGCGCTGGCGAGCGTCGCACTGGTGGGCGCTGGGGCCGAGTTCGTGAGCACAGGCAGCGCTCCCCCGCGCGCTGCCGAGCGCGCGGATGTCGCGCTCGCAACGTCAACTGGACCGCGAGCGCTCCCGGTCGAGATCAGAGGCGTCCATGTCTCGATGGGGCTTGCATCGCTGCCGGGCAAGCTCGACGAGTACCTCGATCTCGAGCGCGCCGGCCTCACGGCGCTCGAGCTCGACGTCAAGGACGAGAACGGCCAGGTCGGGTTTGCGTCGCGAGGGATGCCGCTCGCCGCAAAGATCGGCGCCACGCGAGATTTCTTCTCGCCGGGGGCTGTCGCGCAACTTGCCGACGAGCGTAACGTCTATCTGGTTGGGCGCGTCGTGGTCTTCGAAGATCCGTTCCTGTCCGGCGCGCGGCCCGACCTCGCGATACGTCGTTCGGACGGCTCCGTGTGGCGCGACTCCGCGGGGCTCGGGTGGACGAACCCATACGACAAGCGCGTCTGGGAGTACAACGTCGACATCGCGGCGGCCGCGGCACGGGCCGGCTTCGACGAGATCATGTTCGACTATGTGCGGTTTCCGTCCGACGGAGACGTCGAGAGCGCCGTGTATCGGAATCGCGGCGCGCTGACGAAGCGAGAAGCTGTGCCTGCGTTCCTCCGCTATGCCGTGCGCCGGCTCGACCGCTACGACGTTCGCATCTCGGCGGCGGTTTTCGGGCTCGCAGCGGCTCGAGACCTTGGAATCGGGCAGCTTCCCAAGCTCATGGCGCCGCACGTCGACACGCTGTACGCCATGACCTACCCGTCGCTCTTCGGACCCGGCGAGCTCGGGATTGCCGATCCGAGCCAAGCGCCCGGAGAGACGGTTTCTCGCGCGCTGGGAAGGTTCTCGACGACGCTTCGGGGCTCGGACGTCCTCGTGGTGCCTTGGGTGCAGGACTTCAGCTTTACCACGCCCTTCGAGATCGAGCAGGTGCGTGCACAGATCGATGCCGCTCGCCGGGCGGGCGCGAAGGGGTTCATGCTCTGGAACGCGGAGGGCGTGTACACCGACGGCGCCCTCGATCCTCCGTAGTGCGACGCCGCCGTCAGGGATTTTCGCGTGGCCGGAATCTGCGCCGGCGGATTCCCGTCTTGCGCATCACGGGCTGAGCCGCTCTCGCCGCCAGCCGGCCCCGGAGCGGATGAAGCGAACGCGGTCGTGAAGTCGGTTGTCCCGATGCGCCCAGAACTCGATGCTGTCAGGCACCAGGCGGTAGCCCCCCCAAAACGTCGGTCGCGGGACAGCGCTTCCGTGGAAGCGCTGCTCGGCGCCGGCGACTCGCGCTTCAAGCTCATCGCGCGCCGCGAGAGGCTGGGACTGCGGCGAGGCCCAACCGGCGATCTGGCTCGCGCGCGGTCGACTCGCCCAGTAGGCCGCTGACTCAGCCGCGTCGACCTCCTCTACCGCCCCCTCGACGCGGACCTGCCTACCAAGCTCCCACCAGTGGAACACGACCGCAGCCCGCGGATTCTCGCGCAGCTCTTCGCCCTTGCGCGAGGTGCGATTCGTGAAGAAGGTCAAACCGAGTTCGTCGATTCCGCGCAGGAGCACGACTCGCGCGGATGGGCGGCCGCTCGAGTCCGCTGTCGCGAGAGTCATCGCTTCAGCTTGCGATACGGCCTCTCGCGCCTCTGCGAGCCAGGCCTGCAGCTGGGCGATCGGGTCGTTGGCGAGGTCGTGCTCGTCCATCGAAGCGACGGGAGCCTATTGACTTGACTCCGCGCACCAGTGAAACTGCCCGACCATGTGCCTGATCTTCCTTCTCGCACTCTTCGCACCACGAGTCGCGTTTGCGCTGATGTGGATCTTCGGCGACCGGGTCGATCTTGCATTCGGCTCGTTCATCTGGCCGCTCCTGTTGCTGATCTTCATGCCTTGGACAGGGATCATGTACGCACTGCTCTGGTCTCCGGTCGGCGGCGTCGAAGGGGCGGAGTGGATCCTGATCGGCCTCGCCGTGGCCGTGGACATCATGTCCGCGAGTGCGAAGGCCGCGAAGCGGCGTTACGCCGCGTACTGAGTCGTAAGAGCCGACAGCGCCCTCGGATAGGCCGCCGCGCGTGGCCGCGACCCGCGTGATCGAGCTCCGCACGGAAATTTCAGCGCCGCGCGCTCGCGTGATCCTCGAGCGGGAGCGACATGCTGTGGCGCGCCCGCTGATCGTGCATGCGCCGATCGCTGCAGCAGAAGCTCGTGGACCCACGAGCACCGACGTCGACGGCAACACCTTCGTGGATTTCGTCGGCGGCGTGGGCGTCGCGAACGTCGGACACAATCATCCCGGGTCGTGGAAGAGATCGTGGAGCAGTCGGAACGTTTTCTCCACACGGACTTCACGGTCGTCGCGTACGAGGGCTACATCGCGCTTGCGGAGCGTCTCGGCGCCTGCGTCCCCATTGCCGGAGAGACACGGAGCGCGTTCTTCAATGCGGGCGCCGAGGCGGTCGAGAACGCGGTCAAGCTCGCCCGGCTCTACACCGGACGCCACGGAGTCGTCCGTACAAGAAGGGCCTCGGTCCGTTCGCGCCGGAGGTCTACCGGGCGCCGTATCCGAACGCGTATCGCGGTCCTGATGTCGACTCGGCCTTGGCCTTGCTCGAGCGGATGTTCATGACCCACGTGCCCGCGGACCACATCGCCGCAATCGTGTTCGAGCCCCAGCAGGGCGAACGCGGCTTCATCCCGGCGCCGCCAGAGTTCGCACACGGGTTGCGGCGCATCTGCGACGAGCACGGGATCGTCCTCGTCGCAGACGAGGTGCAGACGGGGTTCGGTCGGACGGCGCGGATGTTCGCGATGGAGCACTTCGATGTCGAGGTCGATCTCCTCATCCTCGCCAAGTCCATCGCCGGCGGGATCCCGCTCTCTGGAGTCGTCGGTCGTGCCGGGATCATGGACGACCCGCACGCGGGAGCTATTGGCGGCACGTTCATCGGGAACCCGGTCGCGCTGGCCGCCGCCGTGCGGTTCTCGACGTTTTCGAGGAGGAAGGGCTCGTTGTCCGAGCTGGGCTCGTCGGCGACGCGATCCGCATGAGGATGCTCGACTGGCAGCGCCGCTGGCCGCAGATCGGGGACGTTCGAGGGATGGGAGCCATGCTCGCCATGAATCGAAGACGCCGGCTCCTGAGCTGACGGATGCCGTTGTCGACGAGGCACTTCAGCGTGGGCTCATTCTCCTGAAGGCGGGCGTGCACGGGAACTGCATTCGCGTGCTTTGCCCACTGACGATCGCCGACGCCGAGCTCGACGAGGGCCTCGCCGCCTGGGAGGAGGCCCTCTCGGCCGTCCTTCAGTAGCGGACACGGCGCCGCTCGGCGAGACTTGCAGGACGTGTCCACCAGGGAAGAGCGGAAGCTCGTTACTGTCGTGTTCGCCGACCTCGTCGGCTCGACGGCCCTTGCGAGCGACGAGGATCCCGAGCGCGTACGGATTCGCCTCGAGCGGTTCTACGAAGCCATCGCGGAGGAGATCGAGCGCACCGGCGGCACGGTCGAGAAGTTCGCCGGGGACGGGGTAATGGCGGTCTTCGGGGCGCCCGTTGCGCTCGAGGACCACGCGGAGCGTGCTCTACACGCCGCGCTCGCGATGCAACGCCGGCTCCGCGACCTGTTCGAGGGCGCGGTCGAGCTGCGAGTCGGCGTGAACACAGGAGAAGCCGTGGTGGGCGAGGCACGGGGCGGCGGCCTTTTCATCGCGGGTGATGCCGTCAACGTGTGCGACCGGCTTCAGAAGGCCTCGGACCCAGGGGGAGTCCTCGCCGGCGAGCGCACCGTCGCCGCGGCGAGCGGCGCCTTCGAGTTCGGCGACCTTCGAACCATCGAGGCAAAGGGAAAGGCTGGAGGAGTCGACTGCCGACCCGTCCTCCACGCACTTTCCCTCATTCGCCCGCGAGGCGTTGGGGGCCTCGACCGCGTATTTGTCGGTCGTGACACTGAGCTCGAGCTGCTTCGAGCGACCTACCGGCGGGCTGCGGCCAACGCCGAGCCGCACCTCGTCACCATCGTCGGGGAGCCGGGAGTCGGGAAGACACGCCTCGTCCGCGAGTTGTGGGAAATCCTTGCCGAGGAGGAGTCTGTCCCCGTCCGACGCACGGGGCGTTGCCTCCCGTACGGCGACGGGATCACCTACTGGCCGCTCGGCGAGTTGCTGAAGGAGCACCTGGGGCTCCGTGACAGCGATCGGCCGGATGAGGCTCTGAGGAAGCTCGAGGGTCGCGAGATCCTCGGCCTTGCCCTTGGCCTCGACGTCGCTGGCGAGCTCCACCCCCTGGACGCACGCGAGCGATTGCACGAGGCCGTGGTCGCCTTCGTGGACGAGCTTGCTTCGGAAAGGCCTGCCGTCGTGTTGGTCGAGGACATCCACTGGGCCGAGGACGACCTCCTCGACCTGCTCGAGCGGATCGTGGCCGATGCGCGGGCTCCGGTCGTGATGCTTGCGACCGGGCGCCCGGAGCTCCAGGATCACCGGCCCGGCTGGGGAGCCGGTAGACGAAACGCGACCGTCATGTGGCTCGATCCCCTCCCGGCACGAGAGGCATCTCGGATGCTCGACGAGATGCTTCCCGCGGTTCTCCCGGCCGAGCTTCGCGAGCTCGTGATCGAAAGAGCCGAAGGCAACCCGTTCTTCCTCGAGGAGCTCGTCGGTGAGCTCGCCGACGCTGGTGTGCTCGAGAAGCGGGACGGCGCGTGGGTGCTCGGTGCGGAGCAGGTGGACTTCACGATGCCCGACACCGTGCACGCGGTGCTCGCCGCCCGCATCGACCGGCTTCCGGACACCGAGAAGGCGGCGCTGCAGGCCGGAGCCGTCGTGGGACGCGTGTTCTGGACGTCCTCCGTCGTTCATCTTCTGGACGGCGAGGAGCCGGACTTCGACCTGCTCGAGGAGCGTGATCTCATCCGGAGCAACCGAGGGTCGATGATCGCGGGCGATCGCGAGTACGCCGTCAAGCACGCGCTCACGCGTGAGGTCGCCTACGCCAGTATTCCGAAGGCGCGGCGCGGACGGCTCCACGCCGTGCTCGCCGACTGGCTCGAAACAGGTGTTCTTGGGAAGGACGAGCACGCCTCTTTGCTTGCCTACCACTATTCGGAGGCAGTCAAGCCTGAGGACGTCGATCTCGTTTGGGCCAACGACGCGTCAGAGCTCCAGCGGCTGCGTGCCCGGGCCGTGCACTGGCTTCGCCGTGCGGGCGAGCTCGCGCGGGGGCGGTACGAGATGGACGAGGCTGTCGATCTCTTCATGCGTGCGCTCGAGCTTTCGGACGACGCCCTCGAGCGAGCTCGGATGTGGCGGCAGGTGGGTGAAGCCCAGGCGCTCCGGTACGACGGCGAGGCGATGCGTGTCGCCCTGCTGGAAGCGATCGACGGCCCGCTAGACGACGCCGAACGAGCCGATGCGTACGCGTTTCTTGCGTTTCAGGCGTCGATCAGGTCGGCGATGTGGTCGATTCGGCTCAACCGACATCTCATCGCGGAGTGGGCTGAGAAAGCGCTGGAGCTCGCGGCCGAGGGCACGGAGGCGCAGGTACGGGCTCTCCTCGCGCGCTTCAACGCCGAACCGCTCGACACGTCGGATGTCGTGTTGCGACAGGTAGCTGAGCTGGTCGAGGATCTTGACAGCCCGGAGCTCCGCTCCTATGCATTTGGCGCGCGCAGCCAATCGGCGTTCGAGCACCGAAGGCTCCAGGAAGCGGCCACGTGGAGTGAGCGGAGACTCGAGCTCCTGGCGGTGATCGACGACCCAGATCACCGCTGCGAGGCGTATGAGTGCGGCGTTGGGGTCGCGTCAGGTATCGGACACTTCACCGAGTCACGGCGGCTGGCGGATCTTCATTGGGAGCTCGCCCGCCGGCTGTCACCCCACCATCGCGTACACGCAGTCTCGCTTCGGCTCGAGCTCGCCGATGCGCTGGGCGACTGGGCGACTCTCGCCGCGGAGACGGAGCAGGTCTGGAACCTCGTGGCAGCGAATCTCTCCACGCCGTGCGTCCGAAACCCCCGCGACCTCCTGCTTTGCGCGCTCGCGCATCTATGCCTCGCCGACGACGGGCGAGCAGCCGAGCTCGAACGGGACGCGTCGAGGCTGGCGGGTGAAGGCTGGGAGTCGTACCTGAGCGAGCCCAGGCTCCGGATTGCGCTCGAGCGCGGCGATCCGAGCGCGGCCGCGGTTCTCCTGGAGCTACCCGTGGAGAGAGCTTTTGTCTTTGGGCCCGCCGTGTTCTCGGCCCGACTCGATGCCCTCGTCGCCCTGGGACGGCACGATCTGATCGAGCGCGAGGCCCCGACGCTGGCCCAGGTGGGAACGATGATGGAGCCGTTTGCGCTGCGCGCACTCGGTGCCGCACGCAGGGACGACGAACTCCTCGTTCGCGCCGACGAGCGCTTTCACGGGCTCGGCCTCGAGTGGCATCGCTCCCAGACAGAGCGGTTGCTCGCAGGAATCTAGTAATCGAGGTGCGATTTGCGCTCGTGTCGCTCGAGCGCGAGGTCGATGAGTCTATCGAGCAGCGCGGCGTACGTGATTCCGGACGCCTCGAAGAGCTTCGCGTAGACGCTCGTAGACGTGAATCCGGGAATCGTGTTGATCTCGTTCACGACGACCTCTCCGTCCGGCCTGACGAAGAAGTCGATGCGCGCCATCCCTTCGCACTCGGTCGCGACGAACGACTCGACTGCGAGGTCGCGAACTCGCTGATCGATGTCGGGCGCGATCCGCGCTGGGATCACGAGCTCCATCCCGCCCTCGTCGTACTTCGCCGAGAAGTCGTACCACTCAGCGTGGGCGACGATCTCACCCACGACCGAAGCAACAGGGTCTCGGCTCCCGAGCACGCCGCACTCGACTTCGGTCCCCGCGACGCACTCTTCGATCAGCACCTTGTCGTCGTGGCGTCGCGCGAGCGCGACAGCCGCCTCGAGCTCGACCTCGTCGTGCGCCTTCGAGATGCCGACTGATGATCCGAGGCGTGCGGGCTTTACGAAGACGGGGTACGAGAAGGAGTGCTCGGGTGCGTCTCCCTCACGGAGGGTCACGTTTCGCGCGACAGGAATCCCGCGATCGCGGAGGACGGCCTTGCAGAGGTCCTTGTCCATACACAGCGCGGACGCCGCAACGCCTGACCCGACGTAGGGCACACCCGCGAGCTCGAGCAGCCCCTGGACGGTGCCGTCCTCGCCGAACGGGCCGTGGAGGACCGGGAGCACGACGTCGACCTCCGCCAGGGTCGCAGCGGGCGCTCTGTCCGCGACCACCGGGAGCGTCTGAGCCGTGTGCTCCTGCTCCGCTGAGGAAAGGCTCTGTCGCGCCGTGGCGAGCTCCCACTTGCCGTCCCGCCCGATCTCGATCACCGTGGTCTCGTAGCGTTCAGGATCGAGCGCCTCGATCACGGACTGGGCCGATGCGATGGAGATCGCGTGCTCGCTCGAGCGTCCGCCCGCGATGACGGCGACGCGGACGCGACGGTTCACGGCGCGGTCGTCGTCGTCTCCGCTACGAAGCGTCCGACGAAGAGCGTGATCAAGGAGTTCAGCTTCGCCTGCGTTCCACCGACGGGATCCTGGGAGATCACGATGCCGTCGAAGTTCGGATCGTCCGTGTCTTCCAGGACGACGCGGGTACGGAATCCCGATGCCTCGAGGGTCGTCTGGGCGATAGCCACGTCCTGGGTCGTCACGTCCGGAACGGCCGACGTCACCGGCCCCCTGGAGACCGAGAGCGTGACCGTCGAGCCCTTCGAGCTCTCCGATCCGCCGTTGGGATCCTGGTCGGTCACGATGCCCGCGGCGAGGTCGGAGGCGACATCGACGCGGGCAACGCCGAAGCCGACGCGCTGCAGCTCAGCGGCTGCCTGGTCGTACGGCAAGCCGATGACGTTGGGGACCGAGAGGGGCTTGGGGCCGCGCGAGACGTTGATCCGAACCTGGGTTCCCTCGACGACGACCGTGCCGGCGCTCGGGGACTGAGCGGTCACAGTGCCTTCGTCCCTGTCGGAATTGACCTCGACGACCCGCGCGTTGAGCCCAGCTTGTGTGAGCTCCGCGACGGCGTCCTCGACGCTCTGTCCGACGACGCTCGGGATAGTCACCTCGGGTTTGCCCGACGAGATGTCGATGAGGATGACCGTTTCCTTGTCGACCCGGGTGCCCTCTGTCGGGTTCTGCGCGAAGACGACTCCCTCCTCGACATCCGAGTTCGACACTGGCCGTACGCGAGGCACGAGGCCCTTCTCGGTGATCAGGTTCACGGCCTGCGCCTGCTGGAGGCCGACGACGTAGGGGACCGCGACCGTCTCGGCATCTTTCAGCTGGCTCTGGATCGAGTCGTAGAGGAACCAGCCGCCTACGAGCATCGCTAGCAGCGCGCCGATTCCGAGGAGCCACGGCCAGATCGGCCGGCTGCGCGAGGGGGGCTCGTACTGCGGTGGTCCCCGCCGCGTCGCCTGCGTGACTGCCGTTGCCTCGACGCCCCGCTCTCCGGACAGAACCAAGGTCGCGGCGTCCGCCGTCTCGGCAGCCACCCGACCGCCGCGCGCGACCGTCTCGAGGTCAGCGTCCATCGCGGCGGCGGACTTGTAGCGGTCGGCGGGTTCCTTGGCCAACGCCCGCACGACAACGAGGTCGAGATCGTCCGGCACGTCCGGGCGAAGCTCGGACGGGATCGGCGGGACCTCGGAGAGGTGCTTCATGGCGATCTCGACCGGGCTGTCGCCCGTAAACGGAACCTCTCCGGTCAAGAGCTCGAAGAGCACGATGCCGGTGGAGTAGAGATCGGAGGTCTGGTCGACCGGCGCCCCGCGCGCCTGCTCGGGCGACAGGTACTGCGCCGTGCCGATGATCGCCCCTTCCTCGGTCATCTGGCTCACTCCCGCGCGTGCGATGCCGAAGTCGGTCACCTTGATGACGCCCTCGGGGTCGACGATGACGTTGTGAGGCTTGATGTCGCGGTGGATGACTCCGTTACGGTGCGCGTAGCGCAGCCCAGCAAGAATCTGGCGCGTGTAGGCGATCGCCACCGGGACGGGGCAGTCGCCGCGCGAGCGGATCAGCTCCTTCAGCGTCCTTCCCTCGACGTACTCCATGACGATGAAGTAGGAGCCGTCGGCCTCCCCGCGGTCGAAGATCGAGACGATGTTCGGATGCGAGAGCCCGGCAGCGTGTGTCGCCTCGCGGCGGAACCGCTCGACGAACTGCTCGTCGTTTGCATAGCGTGCGTGCAGCATCTTGATGGCGACCCGACGGCCGAGCTCCTGGTCCTCCGCGAGATAGACGTCGGCCATGCCGCCGCCACCGAGCTTCCGCGAAATGCGATAGCGCCCGGCAAAGAGGGTTCCGGAGAGGGTGTCTTGAGTTGCCATGCGGTCTAGAGGTTAGGGATTCTCCGTGTCCTGCAGGATTGCCTGCATGACGGCTCGTGCGATCGGTGCCGCCGTCCCGCCGCCCGTCCCGCTCTGGTTCTGGAGAACGACGGCGATCGCGAGCTCGGGCGGGCTCTCGTCGTCGACGCCGACGAACGCGATGAACCACGTCGTGTTCGCCCCGGGGACGCCGGTCTCCCCCGTTCCCGTCTTGCCGCCCACCGAGTACCCGGGGACCTGCGCGGCGGTTCCCGTGCCACGTTCGACGGCGAGTCGCATCATCGCTGCGACGGAATCGGCCGTCTTCTCACTCACGGCGCGCCTGATCAGGTGCGGGCGGCCCCGCTCGATCACCTTGCCCCCCGGAGCGACGATCCGGCTGACGACGTGTGGCTCCATCAGCTTGCCGTCGAACCCGATCGCGCCTGCGACCATTGCCATCTGCAGCGGGGTCACGAGCATTCGCTCCTGACCGAACGCCATCCGGCCGGCGTCGACATCGGAGTCGAGCCGCGGGTAGTAGAGCTGCCCGCTGCGATAGAGCCCGCTGGGCAGGCGCTCGTCAAGCGGTGTCTCGAGTGGCGGCCGCTCATAGAAGCCGAAGCGTTTGGCCGTGTCGAGGATCTCCTTTGCTCCCAGCTTGAGGCCGATCTTGCAGAACACGGAGTTGACCGAGTTCGCAAGCGCATTTGTGAGATCGATCGTCCCGAAGGGGCGTGTCGTGTCGAAGTTGTTGACCCGCTTTCCGTACACCGTGCAGTAGCCGGGGTCGACGAAGGGCGCCTCCGGGCCGTATTTCCCGGACTCGAGCGCGGCCGACGCGGTGATGACCTTGAAGGTCGATCCCGGAACGTAGAGCCCGGCGCTCGCACGGTTGAGAAGCGGCGCAGCAGGTGTGCAGTCGGCGGTGGCCCGCGAGATCGCCTCGTAGCTCTCCTCGACGAGATTCGGGTCGAAGCCAGGCGTGGACGCCATCACCTTGACCTCTCCGCTCCTGGGATCGAGCGCAACGACGGCGCCGCACGTCGTTCCGAGTTCCTCTAGGGCGACCGCCTGCGCGTCGAGGTCGAGGCTCGTGACCACGTTGTTGCCCTGGACGGGCTTCCCTCTCAGTTCGTCGAGGGCTTTGTCCACGAGCGTCGAGAGGTCCGCGTTCGACGCCGTCAAGTAGTCGTTGAGCGACCGCTCGAGCCCGGTCCGCGACCGCTCGACGGTCGAGTACCCGACAACGTGCGCTGCGAGCGGACCGTACGGATAGCGGCGGAAGAAAAGCGTCTTGCCATCGATCTCGCGCTCGACGTTTCGGGCAAGGCGCCTGCGCGGCTCGAAAGCGAAGATCAGCCCGCGATCGATCGAGAATTCCGCGACCCGCTTGATCGCATTGTCCTGGCGGTCCGCGAGGCTCGCTGCCGCCCACGTCTGCCAGTAGGTCGTCATCACGACCAGCGCGCCGATGAGACCGAGCGCGACGAACGTGAGCTTGCCGATCCGTGCGTTCATCGCGGCGCGTTCGCTCGATTGGAGATGAGCAAGAGGCCCCCGAGCAGTAGGAAGTTGGCCACGATGCTGCTCCCTCCGTAGGACACGAAGGGAAGCGTGATGCCCGTCAGCGGCACGACCCGAAGGACGCCTCCGACGATGATGAACGTCTGCAGGGCGAAGCCGAAGGTCAGGCCGGCTGCCGCGAGCTTCGAGAACCCGTCCTGCGCTTGGAGCGACACGCGCATCCCGCGGACGACGAAGAGCATGTACACGAGCAGAAGCGCGGCCGCGCCGATGAGACCGAGCTCCTGCGCGATGGCCGAGTAGATGAAGTCCGTGCGGAGGTAGGGAATGAGCTGCGTTCCATCCGTGGAGGCGAAGGTGCCCTCACCGAGCCCCGTTCCGCCGAACCCGCCGTTGGCGATGGAGTAGAGGCTCTTGACGAGCTGATACGAGGCGCAGTCCTGACGGAGCTCGAGCTCTCCGTTCAGCGCGCAGTACACGCGCTCGTCGGTCCACGGGCTGAGCCAGATCGTGACGCGATCCTGGACGTGCTGGAGCGCGTTGTAGAGAACGGCCGCGCCACCCACGAAGAGCGCGATCCCGGCCGCGACGTAAAGCGCGCGTCCGGTTGCGACGTAGAGCATCGCGAGGAAGATCCCGAAGTTGAGGAGCGCGCTGCCCAGGTCGTTCGTTTGGACGATGACGAGCATCGCCGCGCCCCAGATCACGAACAGCGGCCCGAAGTCCTTGAGTCGGCCCTGTGCCAACACTTCCCGCTTCTCCCGCAGGTAGCCAGCGAGGAAGATGATCAAGAAGATCTTTGCGAGCTCGCCCGGTTGGAACTGAAGCGGTCCGACATCGACCCACAGCCGCACTCCGTTTACCCGCTCGCCGATCCCGGGCACGGACGGAAGAAGCAGCAGGGCGATCGCCGTGACGCCGAAGATATAGCGGTACGACTCGAGGATCCGGTAGTCGTGCCGAAGCCAGATCAGCGCACCCGCGAGGACGGCCACGCCGACTGCGACCCACACCGCCTGGCGCCCCCCGTCGTCCGGATCGAGACGGTAGATCGAGGCGAGGCCGAACGCAGTGAGAACCGCGGTCAGAGGTAAGAGCGCTCCGTCCGCGTAAGGGACGGAG
>JAOUHF010000077.1 GCA_029865325.1 Thermoleophilia bacterium | reverse complement strand
GCTCCTTTTTGGCCTCGCCCGATTTGACGAAGCGCGGGTGGTACTGGAGCAGGATCCCCCGGAGCTTCCCGGAGAGCTCGAGCGGCTCGAGCGAGGCCCGGAACTCGGCGAACGCGCGCTCCTGCTCGGCCGGCTCGTGTCCGGTCATGGAGGCGTGCGCCTTGACGTGGAACACGAACTCGGGCGGCGTCCGCTGGGCCCAGCGGCCCGTGACTGCCGGGTCGGGGAGGTGGTAGTAGGGCGAGTCGACCTCGACCGTGTCGAAACGCTCCGCGTAGTACGCCAGCCTGGCCTTTGGTGTCGAAAACCCCCGGGGATACCAGGCCTTCACGAGACCCTCGTCGGCGAAGCTGCAGGTGCCGAGACGAACCGTTGCGGGCATGGGGGGTAAGCGTAGGGGCCGGACATGCCCGGCCCCTACGAGGAATCCGGCGCTACTTCTTCTTGACGCTCTTGCTCTTTGCCGTGAACCCGCTCACCGTCGGGTTGACGCACGGGATGGGTGCGAGCGCCGGCCCGAGTTGCGTGCACAGCGGCCCTGCGGATGCCGAGGTTGCGATCGCGGTTGCTCGGAAGAACGTTCCGACCTTCGCCTTGAAGGTGAACTTGCCGTTCGCCGCCACCTTCGCCTTGCCGAGCCTCTTCAGCTTGTTCGCCTTCGCGCCACCGAAGATCGTGACGCTTGCGCCACCTCTAGCCTGTCCGGCCTGCGTCACCGTGCCGCGGACGACCGCTCCCTTCCCGGACTTCTTCGCCGTGAGGCCCACAGCGCCAGGTGCGATCGCGGCCGGGGACGCGACGGTCCCTGCCACGTTCACCGCACCGACGAGCGGAGTGTATGGCGTCCAGAAGGCGACCCACGCCCCGAGGGGCACCGCGCTGAACACGCCGCCGATCGCCAGCTCCGCGCTGTACACCTTTGCACCAAAGGTCGCCCGACCAGGCGTGCCGACCGGAAGGTCCGGTGGCGGCAGGCAGATCTGAACGTACGCAGGGCCGAGCGCCGCCTGAGCACCTGCCGTCGGCACGAGGTACGTCGGAACTGTCAGGGTCTGACCAGCGGCGTTCAGCACCATCAGCCAGGTTGCGAGCGTCGGGGCTCCGCCGGTGCATGCTGCCTGGTCGGCGGCGGGAACCTGGCCCGGTGCGGCGACCAGGAGCTGTCCGTCGAGCGGGAGATCTGCGCCGGCGAGGTCGAGCGCTTTCACGATCGCCTTCACAGGTCCGAGCACTGTGCCTGGCGCCTGCGTCGTCGTGAGTTGCGTGCCCGCTGGAGCGAAGATCCGTACGCTCGCCGTCGGGTCGTCGTTCGGGTCGAGCGAGGCCTTGATCGTCGTCATCGCGCCCGCCTGCCTGACCTCGAGCTTCGGCGATGCATAGGCCGCGAGTGCAGCCGGAATCGCGATGAGCGCTGCTACCGAGGCGAGCCCGACGGCAACGGTCCAGATTCGTACTTTCATCTGCCCTCCTTTTCCAGTGCCGATTCGATCACTCGTGATGTTCCCAGATCAGCCTTTCGCGCGCAGTAGACCGCTGGCCTTCACCCATTGCTTGTTGTCGTAGCGGTACAGATAGACATGCTCCATCGGCCGGTAGTCGGTCACGGACGTCTTCAGGCGTATCCCCGGGAGCATGAAGGGGTTCGCTTCTGTGTCGAGGCTCTGCGCGGCCTTTAGCAGCCCCGCCCTGGTGAGGTTCTTCCCCGCTTTTCGCAGCGTCTCCACCATGGTCCAGGCGGTCGTCATGCCGTACCAGTTGTAGACGTCGGTCGGCCGCCCGGTCGGGTTGTACTTCTTCATGATCGTGCGATACAGCGCGACGATCGGATCCTTCGCCCACACGGGATCGTTGGGATTCTTCAGAAACGCGATGGAGAGCGCGCCCTTGGTCAGCTCGCGTGCGTTCAGGCGCGCGATCCCCATGATCGTCGGCTCGATCGAGACCGACGCGATGTAGACCTGCGGCTTCCAGCCGAGGTTGTGGGCCGCTCTGATCGCATTGAGGAAGAACTTGGGTGTGGCGAAGAGCATCAGGGTGTCGGCACCGGAGGCCTTGAGGAGTGCGACCTGCGAGGAGACGTCGGCGCCTGTGAACTCGTACGACTGCTTGGCCACGATCTTCGGGCCCTTTCCGGCGACGGCGCGCGTCAGCCCGGTGAGCATGTCGCGGCCGAGCTCGGTGTTCTCGTAGAGGACGGCGACCTTCGCCTTCGGTCGTGTCTTGACGAGCGTCTTTCCGTACACGTTGCCCTCGCCGCGGTAGCTCATGAGGAAGCCGAGCGTCCACGGGTAGCGGGCGAAGCTTCGCCCGATCGACTGAGAGCCGTCACCGACCCAGAGCTGCGGAACGCTCTTCGCGTTCAGGTAGTCGCGAATCGCGAGGTTGTTCGCAGTTCCGATGCTGTTGAAGACGGCGAACACCTTGTCCGACTCCACGAGCCGGCGTGTGAGCAGGACGGTCTGGGCGGGGTTGTACGCGTCGTCGTAGTAGCGGTACTCGACGGTGCGGCCGTTGACGCCCCCCTTGGCGTTCACGTAGTCGAAGTACGCCTTCGCGCCCGGTCCGACGGAGCCGAAGGCCGCCGCCTCGCCGGTGAGTGGCACGGTTCCGCCGACGAGGACGGTCGTCGCGGTGACGCCCGGGTCCGCTGAAGGGGACGCGCCGGCGCCGGCGATCACGACAAGTGCGACGAGCGCGACGGCTGCGACGCGCGTCGTCACTTGGTGGCCGGCGTTCGCATGCCGGGAAGCCTGAGAACGGCAGTACCGACTCGGACTTTCGCGCTGGCGGCCATGGGCAGGTCGAGGTAGAGGAGGTTCGATATCGATTGAGCCGTCGACGATGACGCGAGCGTGAGCGTCAGCCGCGAGCCCTTCGGGATGTAGGTCGCCTGGTTGATCAGGCGGATCGTGACCTTTCGCGCGCCGTTCCTGGTCGGAACGCCGCCTGCGCTAACGATGATCTCCTCGCCCTTCGGCGTGCGGGCGGTGAGCACCGCGACAAGCCGGGACCAGCCGCCGCTCGCCGCGGTTGAGACCTGGACGGTCGGCGCGCCGAAGACCTCGATCGCGTTGCGAAGCGGAGCTGTCCTGCGCACGGCCTTGCCGCTTCGAGCGAACGTCGTCACACCGGGGAGCGCGAAAGTCGTTGTGGTGGTCTTCGGAAGCGCCGTCGTCCAAGGCACGTCGCCGTTGAACTTCTCGGACGCGATCGCGACAGCAGCCGGGACGCGCGAGCAGGCCGTCGTGTCCCGGAGAAAGCAGTCGAACCAGTAGCGCGCCTGGCTCATGAAGAAGCCGGTGTCGGCCGCGGGGAACGTCGAGGGCGGGTGACCGTGCAGTCCTACGTACAGCACCTTCGGGCCGCGCAGTCGCTTGAACGCGGTCGTCGCCTGGTCGATGCCGAACAAGAAGTCACGCCGGCCCTGCGCCATGAAGACGGGGGTCTGCACCGAGCCGAGCTTGGAGACGCTCGAGCGGGCCTCGGCCCACGGGCGTACGGCCGCCGTGTTCCCAGCGAAGGCCGCCGCCTGCACTGCCGTGAGCGACGGGTCGCGCTTCGCCTCCGGAATCGAGCCCGCGAGCCCGGCGACCAGGCCTGACTTGACGAGCCCCTGCGGCATGAGTGCCGAGTAGAGGTCGGTCCATGTCTCGACCGTCACAACAGCGGCCCACGGCACGCCGGCGACGAGCGAGTTGAAGATCGCACCGCCCCCGTAGGAGATGCCCCAGGCGCTGATCTTCGCGTCCGCGACATCGGGCCGCGCCGCAAGCCAGGCGTGTACCGCTCGGGTATCGGCGACTTCGCGCGGCCCGTCGATCCCGACGAGCCCGCCCGACTCGCCGTGCCCGCGCGCATCGAACGAGAGGATGGCGTAGCCCTTGTCGACGAAGCCGTATCCCTCGACGAGCGCGTTCATCTGTTGGCGATTGCCCGAGAGCCCGTGCAGGAAGACGAGTGCCGGCCAGCCACCCGTCGGCACCGCGCCGTCGGGCATGTACAGCGTCGCCGCGATCGAGATCCCATCGTCCATCGGAATCAGGACGTCCTGATTCGCGAACGTCGACGCCGGCGCTTCGCCGACGACGAGTACGAGTGCGGCCGCAAGTCCCGCTAGCCAGGCCTTCACCACGAAGCTGAAGGGTAGCGCCGTTCGCGCAGCGGGGTCAGACCCGGGGTCTGACCCCCGGCACGTCTCAACCAGACATGCCTCGGGGTCTGACCCCGGCTAGGCCTAGACTCCCCACCCATGGATCCGCGCCCCATCGGCATCTTCGACTCGGGCATGGGCGGCCTGACCGTCCTCCACGAGTGTCTCGTCACGCTCCCGCACGAGGACTTCGTCTACCTCGGCGACGGCGCGCGGCTGCCCTATGGCCCGCGCCCGCTCGACGAGATCCGCCGCTTCGCGAGCGAGATCGCGAGCTATCTGGAGCACCAGGGTGTCAAGCTGATCGTCGCCGCCTGCAACTCGGCCACCGCCGCGGCGCTCCCCGCTCTCCAACGCCGGCTCTCGGTTCCTGTGGTCGGCGTGCTCTCCCCTGAGGCTCACGCGGCGGTGCTCGCGACTCGGAACCGCTGCATCGGGCTCCTCGCGACCGAAGCCACAGTGACGAGCGGTCGGTACACGGAGCTCGTACGCGCACTCGACGCCGGAGCCGAGGTCGTCCCCGTGGCTTGCCCACGTCTCGTCCCGCTGATCGAGGGTGACGACCCGTTCGGCGAGGAGACGGCCGCCGCCGTTCGCGAATACGCCACTCTGCTCAAGGATGCCGGTGCAGACACGGTCATCCTCGGCTGCACCCACTATCCGCTGATCCGTCCGATTTTCCAGCGCGTCTTCGGGCGCGGAGTAACCCTCGTCTTCTCCGCCGAGGAAACTGCGCGCGAGGTTGCGGAGACCCTTGAGCGCAAGGGGATCGGGAACGACGAGTCGCGCGAGGGCGCATACCGCTTCCTGACCACGGGCGATCCGGAGCTCTTCCGCGCAATGGGCCGCCGATTTCTGCAGCTTCCGATCGACGCTGCCGAGCACGTCGAGGTGTCTGCGCTCGAGGCGGCGGCAGCGTGAGAGGCGACGGCAGACGATCCGACCAGCTCCGTCCCCTCGAGCTCGAAGTGGACTACCTCGAACAGCCGCACGGCTCAGTCCTGTACGCGCAGGGGAAGACGATCGTGCTCTGTACCGCCACCGTGGAAGAAGGCGTGCCGCGCTGGCTCGCTCGCAGCGGACGCGGCTGGATGACGGCCGAGTACGCGATGCTCCCGGCGTCGACGGGAGAGCGCACGCAGCGCGCTGTCTCACGCGGGCGACCAGACGGGCGCACGGTCGAGATCCAGCGGCTCATCGGCCGCGCGCTTCGCTCGGTGTGCGACTTCGAGGCGCTCGGTGAGCGGACGCTCTGGCTCGACTGCGACGTCCTCCAGGCAGATGGTGGAACCCGTTGTGCCGCCATCACCGGCGCCTGGATCGCCGCGAGCCGAGCGCTGGATCGCTTCGGGCTCTCGAAGGCATTGAGCGGCTCCATCGCAGCGGTCTCCGTCGGCATCGTCGGTGGCGAGGCCGTGCTCGATCTCGACTACGCGGAGGATTCGGGAGCGGAGACCGACATGAACGTCGTCATGACGGGAGACGGCCGTCTCGTCGAGGTGCAGGCGACTGCCGAGAAGGACCCGTTCTCGCGCGAGTTGCTCGACCAGCTCCTCGACCTTGCCGCGGGCGGGATCGACGAGCTCACCTCCGCCCAGGCGCAGGCTGCGGGCGAGTCTCGCGCTTGAGGCTACTGCTCGCCTCGCGGAATTCGAACAAGCTGCGAGAGCTTCGGGCGACTCTCCCTGACTTGGAGGTCGAGCTTCTCGAGATGTCCGACGAGCCGGTCGAGGACGGCGAGACGTTCCTCGACAACGCGCGGATCAAGGCGCGACACGGCAAGAGTCACGCTGCTCCCGACGCCTGGGTCGCGGGCGAGGACTCGGGAATCGAGGTCGCCGCGCTCGGGGGGCGTCCAGGCGTCGAGTCGGCGCGCTGGGCCTCGGACGGCGTCGCCCGCCTGCTCTCCGCGCTTGCCGGCGTCGAAAATCGCCGCGCCCGCTACGTCTGTGCGCTCGTCGTCGTCGCTCCAGGTGGCGACGAGATCACTGCCAGCGGGACGCTCGAAGGGGATATTGCGCTCGAGCCTCGCGGGACCGAAGGTTTTGGATACGACCCCATCTTCGTCCCGCTCGGCCAGACGGCGACGGTGGCCGAGCTCGGGAACGCGTGGAAAGTCGAGCACTCCCACAGGGCCAAGGCGGCCTCGGGGCTTGGAGAGGCTCTCGCCGAGCGCTGAAGGCTGGTAGCGTCGAGCGCCGATGGACGCAGCAGAGGCCATACGCGAGCTGACCGAGCTCTCGTCGCAGATCGAGTTCGCCGTCGTGCTCGGCGCGGACGGGTCGGTGCTGGCGTCGACGCAGGAGGATTTCGCCAAGGCCACCGCTCTCGCAAGCTCGACGCTCGAGCTGGTCGCCGCGGCTTTCGATCTGAACACGCAGCGGCTCGAGGTGACGCGCGTCGAGGTCGAGCTCGAGGATGGTGCGCTCTTCGTCCTGCGTGACAGTGGCCGGACGATCGCGGCCACTACCGGACCGGATCCGACGTCGGGTCTCGTCGTGTATGACCTGCGAACGTGCCTCCAAGGGATCGCCGAGGAGCCGAAGAAGAAGCGCCGGACTGCCCGGAAGGCGAAGGAGGACAGCGAATGAAGAAGCTCATTCGTCTCGCAGTTCTTGTCGGTCTGGCCATCTGGGCCTGGCGGCGCTTCGCGGGCGCCTCGGGGCCTCGTGAGCGAGCGGGCGTTTCGTATGCGGACGGCTCGTCCGTCGTCCTCGAGCCGGGTTCGGTCGGGTTCGAGCGGCTCGCTTCGATTGCTCGCGCGGCCCTCCGGCCGTGACGCACGACGAGCTCGGCTCGCTCCTCGTGGACCGCGCGTTGCTCGAGGGCGACTTCGTGTTGCGCTCGGGCCGGCGCTCGTCCTGGTATCTCGACAAGTACCGCTTCGAGACCGAGCCGGAGATCTTGCGCGCCCTCGGCGAGCGTCTCGCAGAGGCCGTGCGCGAGCACGAGCCGGAGGCCGTCCGGCTTGCCGGGCCGGCTCTCGGAGCGGTCGCGTTGGCAGCTTCGGCAGCAATGGCATCCGGTGTGCCGTTCATCATCGTCCGCGGTGAGACCAAGGAATACGGCACGGCAAGACGGATCGAGGGCCCGTTCGAATCGGGCGAGCTGGTGTGCCTTCTCGAGGACGTCGTCACCTCCGGCGGCGCACTCGCCGAGGCGGTGTCGGCTCTCCGAGATGAGGGCCTCGTTGTCCGCAATGCCGTCTGTGTCGTCGACCGGGAAGAGGGCGGCTCCGATGCTCTCGCGCGTCTCGGCGTGCGTCTCAGGGCGCTCTTTCGCGCAAGCGAGCTCCTGGAACTGCGAAAAACCGCCGCAAAACAGCACGGTTGAGCCAAATCCGAAGGGGTGTTAGGCTCCCTCGGTTCCATGAACTCGAATTCGACGTCAGGAGGAGAACAGTGACCAAGCAGGATTTCGTGGACGCCGTAGCCGATAAGGCCGGCATGTCCAAGCGTGATGCAGGCGCTGCGGTCGATGCGATGCTCGAAACGATCACCGGCGCCCTGAGGAGTCGCGACTCCGTCACCTTCACGGGCTTTGGAAAATTCTCGACCTCGGCGCGTGCGGCGCGCATGGGCGTCAACCCCCGGACGGGCGCGAAAGTCATGATCCCGGCGACAACGGTTCCCAAGTTCTCCGCTGGAAGCACGCTCAAGGCTGCGGTCAAGGGCGGTTAACGGCCTCGAGATCAGCGTTGCGAAAAGGCCGCCACGTGCGGCCTTTTCCTTGGCCTTGAAAGCGAACAGGTGTTCGTATAACCTCGGTTGGCATGCAGCTCTCGTTCGATGCCGCCGATCGCCTGGTCGAGCTGGTGCACGCACGGAGGGGGGCGGTCGCTGCGGAGGACGCGGCCCGCGTCCTGTTCGCTCTCGAGCGTGCGCCGACGACACTCGCGCGCAGCCTGCTCGCGGACGTCGTCGACGGTGATGCGCGACTGACCTGGCTCGGAACGCGCGTCGGCCTTGCCGGCGACGAATGCAGCGAGACGGCGATCGAGGACGCCGAGCTCGTCGTCTTCGATCTCGAGACGACGGGGCTCTCTGCGAGTCGCGATCGCATGTGCGAGATCGGGGCAGTCCGCGTTCGCTCGCTCGCCATCGACGAGACGTTCGAGACGCTGGTCGATCCCGGGGTCGTCCTCCCGCCGACGATCGCGGCCCTGACGGGGATCACCGCCGGGGAGCTCCGCGGCGCACCGCGAGCAGAGCTCGCCGTGCGGCGTTTCCTCGCGTTCGCCGGCGACGCGCCCCTCGTCGCGCACAACGCGAGGTTCGACGTCGGATTCCTCGACCGCGCGGTCGAGCAGCTCACCGGGCAGCGCGTAGCGGCGGCTGTCGTCGACACCGTGTGGCTTGCCCGACGGCTTCTGCACCGGCGCAGCGAGCGCTTCTCGCTCCAGCAGCTTGCGCACTTCTTCGGGACGACATGGCAGCCGTGCCACCGAGCGCTCCCGGATGCGCTTGCAACCACCGAGATCCTGATCGCGCTTCTCGGCCTCGCGCAGGAGCGCGGCGCTCGGACGATCAGTGACGTCGTCGAGCTCGCTGCGCCAAGGGCGCGTCGACTTCACTCGAAGCGCTCGCTCGTCGCCGGGGCGCCGACGACTCCCGGCGTCTATCTCTTCCACGATCGGAACGACACCGTGCTCTACGTCGGCAAGGCACGAGATCTGCGCGCACGGCTCCGCTCGTACTTTTCTGGGGATCGCCAGCGGCCGGCCGTCGAGGCCGCGCTGGGAGCTCTCGAGCGGGTCGAGTGGCGAGTGCTCGGGTCCGAGCTCGAGGCGGCGATCGAGGAGCTCCGGCTCATTCGCACCCTGCGCCCTCCGGCGAACGCCCGGGTCGGCCGGCCAGACCGGTACGTCTATCTCATGCGTCGCCGAGAGAGGTGGTCTGTCGTGTCGGAGCCTGGCCCGCTCGGGCCGATCACCAGCAAGCGCAAGGCGCAGCTCGCTGCGCGAGCGCTCGACGCGTTCGAGGGTGACGACCTCGCCGCGGCGATTCCGCCACTGCGCGCCAGGCTTCGGCGGCTCGCGCTCGACCTGCGCTTCGAGGATGCTGCGCGGCTGCGCGATCGTCTCAACGCCCTGGAGAACGTCGTCGAGCGAATCGCAGAGCTCGACCGACTCCGGCGCTCGAGCCTCTGCGTTCTCGCACCGGCGCGAGAGCCGGGCTTTCGACGTGCGTTCTTCGTCTTCGGCGGCCGGGTGTCGGCCCGAACGCTCGTCCAGGGTCCCGCCGGAAAGCTCGAGGTCGAGTCGGGTCTTGCCGAAGCCGCGCTCGCCGGGCCGTCGCTCGCGCCTGAGGACGCAGACGAGCTACTCGTCGTCTCCGGGTTCCTGCGGCGACCTGGGCCCGAGCTACGGCTCGTCTCTCTCGACGCCTCCGAGATCCTCGCCGCGTAGCCTTTGGGTCGTGGAAGTCGCCAACTTCGCCGATCGGCTTGTGGAGGCCGTGACGCGCAAGCACAGCCAGCTCGCGGTCGGGCTTGATCCGCGGCTCGACCTGCTGCCGATGGAACTGCGCGGTGAGGCCGTGCTCGGGCGCGCAGCGGCGGCTTCCGCGATTGCGCGCTTCTGCAAGGGGATCGTCGACGCTGTCGGGCCGTACATCGTCGCTGTGAAGCCGCAGGCGGCGTTCTTCGAGGCGCTCGGCTCGGATGGATTCAAGGCGCTCGAAGAGGTCTGCGACTATGCGCGCTCGACGGGATTGCTCGTTCTGCTCGACGCGAAGCGCGGCGACATCGGCTCGACGTCGCGGGCGTACTCGATTGCGTTCCTCGAGCCGCGTGACGGAGATCCGCCGCTCGCCGATGCGATGACTGCGAGCCCGTATCTCGGCCATGACTCGGTCGAACCCTTCCTCGCAGCGTGCCGCCGGTATGGCGCGGGCGTGTTCTTCCTCGTGCGCACGTCGAACGCCGGTGCGGCCGACGTGCAGGACCTCGCATTGTCGGACGGACGTCCGCTCTGGCATCACGTCGCCGAGCTCGTACGGGAGTGGGGAGAGCCGCTCATCGGGGAGAACGAACTCTCGAGTGTCGGCGCCGTCGTTGGTGCGACGCACCCACGGGCCGTCTCCGAGGCGCGGCGACTGCTCCCTCAGTCGCCGATCCTGCTCCCCGGTGTGGGTGCGCAAGGCGCGACCCCGGCGGATGTCGCGCGAGCCTTCACGACAGGACCTGCGAGTGCACTTGTCACTGCGTCCCGGTCGGTCATCTATGCGTACCGGGACACGGACACAGACTGGCGCGTGGCGGCAGGCGCCGAGGCCGAGCGGCTCGCGACCCAGGTCTGGTCGGCGGCAGGCTGGTAGTGCGTCTCCAGTACAGTGTCGCGCCGGTGCTGCGCAGGGCTCTGATCGCCGTTGTCGTCGTCGCGGCCGCACTCGCGGCACCCGTACAGGCTTCACCGACGCCCCCCGTCATAGACGCCGCGGCGTGGTACCTCGTCGGCGAGGACGGTGCCGTGCTCGCGACGAACAAGGCGAGACGAGAGCGCGCGATCGCGAGCATCACGAAGCTGATGACGGCGATCGTCGTCCTGGAGCAGGCATCTCTCTCCGACGTCGTGCGTGTAAGCCCGCGCGCCGCCGGAGTCGGTGAGTCGACCGTCTATCTGCGCGCAGGGGAAGAGCTTACGACGGGAGCCCTCCTCAGGGCGATGCTCGTTCGGAGCGCGAACGACGCAGCCGAGGCGCTGGCCCTTCACGTCGGAGAGGGCTCGACAGAACAGTTCGTGGCGCTTATGAATGCGAAAGCACGTGAGCTTGGACTCACCGACACGAACTTCGAGAACCCGCACGGCCTCGACGCGCCGGGACACGTCTCGAGCGCCCGCGATACCACGGCCCTCGTTCGCTACGCGCTCGGCGTGTCGTTCATTCGCGACGCGTTGTCCCGGTCGACGGTCTCGCTTCCCGGAGGGAGAGTCTTCCCGACGACGGATGACCTGCTCGTGAGCTGGCCCGCCCTCGTCGGGGGAAAGACCGGGCACACGCGGGCGGCCGGGTGGTCGGAGGCCGCTGCCGCCAAGAAAGGCGGGGTCACGGTTTACGGAACGGTGCTGGGCAGCGATACGCGCAGCTCCCGCAACGGTGCGCTCCGGGAGCTTCTCACGTTCGGCTTGGCGCAGTACCGCCGTACTACCGCAATCGACGCGAGCCGGGTCTATGCGGAGGTCGAGACCGGTTACGGCCAGCCGCCCGTGAAGCTCGTGGCTCCCCGCTCCGTTGCACGTACCGTCCGGCTCGGAACTCCGCTCGTCGAGCGAGTCGTCGCGCGGTCGTCCGTCGTGCTCCCCGTTCGCAAGGGCCAGCGTCTCGGCCGGGTCGAGGTGTACGCCGGCAAGCGACTCGTAGCGTCGTCAAACCTCGTCGCGGCCGCCGCGGTCGGTGAGCCGGGGTTGTTGGGGAAGGCCAAGTGGGTTACGACGCAAACCGCCGGGAACCTCTGGGGGATCTTCACGTGATCGTCACCGTCACGGTCAACGCTGCACTCGACCGGACGCTCACCGTGCCCGTGTTCCAGATCGGCTACCGCCACCGCTCGAGCGAAGTTCTCACTCTCGCGGGCGGCAAGGGAATCAACGTCGCTCGCGCACTCAAGCTCCTCGACGTACCGGTCGTGGCGACCGGGCTCGCAGGGGGCCGGACGGGAACGCGGATTATCGAGGAGCTGACCTCGGAGGCCATCCTGAACGACTTCGTCCGCATCGCTGTCGGGTCGCGCACGTCGACGGCTGTGGTGGATCCGACCGCGGGCACGTACACCGAGATCAATGAGTGGGGCCCCGAGGTGACGACCGTCGAGCTCGACATGCTCACGGACAAGCTCCACTACCTGTCTCGTGGAGCCGACTTCGTCGTTCTGTCCGGCTCGCTGCCACGAAAGGTGCCGACGTCGTTCTACGCGGACACGATCCGCGATCTCGCGCGGCGCGACGTTCGCGTCGTGCTCGACAGCGAGGGAGAGCCGCTCCGTCTCGGCGCCGAGGCTGCGCCCTTCCTG